>JAZRRI010000031.1:0-22779 GCA_045650605.1 Bacteroidaceae bacterium
CATCATGACTTTTTTCTCGTCAAGCCATATGTCAAAACTGGTATCGGTCTTTTGGTAATCTACAACATCAAAGTTGTCTATAAGCACATCCGGAAGAATGGCACGAAGTAGCTGATCTGATTTCATAAGGCAAAGATAAGCCTTTTATTCTTGATTTTGGCTATCTACCAACCGGGAATATCCGCTGACCCGTTTTCTTTCACATAATTAGATATTAAGGTATGGCCACAGGTCTTCTTTCCAAAGATTCTTGTCGAGTTCATGCATTTCGTGTCCGCCAAGTTCCTGCATCTTTTCATGGAAATTCTTGTCGTGTCCGTTGACGAAACTGTGGGTGAGTTCGTGGATGCAGAGTGCCTCGAGGCTCGCGCGGGGCAGCTGTATGCACCTTGCGCAGAACGTGACATCGCGGGTGGCTGGGTAGTAGAATGCCGAATAGTTTCTCAGCGTCTTTACAACGGTGCATTTGCTGTATGGGACATTTATGCGTTCCGACACTTTTTGCAGCACCTGTGGTATGACCTCTTGTGCACGCTTGTAAATGATCTCCTTTACTTTCTTTAGTATGCTTTCCTGTACGTAGATGTAGTTGAGGTTGGCGTTCTTGGGGAACAGGACGTGGCAGCAGTGCCCATTGAGGCGGGTGAGGTAGCTGTCACTCTCTCCTCTTGTGACAAGAAGGCTGAAGTGGTGGGTGTTGAGGGTATAGCCGTCGAAGAACCTGTTCAGGCCGTCGCATGTCCACTCCCGGTTTAGGCGGGGGATGGTTTCCTGTGCATAATGGAACATTTCTACAAAGGTCTCTTTCGTGTCGCAGGTGACGACAGTCTCGTTCATGTTGTATCTTAGTTGCGGTGCCTGGGGGCCATTGAGGGTTTTTATTGCCTTTACGTTGCCAATGCCGTCGATAGACATGCTCATACTGTCGTTGTTGGGGATGTGCTTCAACTGCACCAAGCGCTCCTGCACCCATACACCGGTGGTGCTGTTCCTTTGCGAGTGCCCAAAGTTGTTATAAGCTACCCGGTACAGGTCTTTTGCCATTAGAAGGTTTTTCTCCACTCCAAGGCCCGACTCGTAGCACCTCCCAAGCCAAACCTTTGAGCCGGCTGAGTGCAACTTGGCAATGCCGAGCAGAAAGTGCTCGGCAGCCTCCTTGTATCTTTTGCTTTTGTAGAGCTCCATGCCTCTCTCAAAATAGTATGTCCTGTACATTCTGCGCTGTTTGCTGTTCTTGTATATATACTCCTGCATGCGGTCAAGTGGCATGTTTTCCACGGGACCTTAAGCATATGTTTCAGTTCTGTACATTTGGCTCTTTTTCTGCAGCTTATATCTCGTTTATTCCCCAAAGGTGCAGTTTGTTTACCATTCCTCTTGTACCCGATGCCGATGACTGCCCAAGTGAGGTCTTGGGGCGGTCAATGATTCCCTTGAAATCTCCAAGGTGTTCGCTTGGGATGATGTCGTATGCGAGAATCTCCCCTGCAAGGTCTTCGTTGTAGGGTATCTCGCCCTTGTCGGTGAGTCTTCCTGTCTCTAAATTGTGCAATCTGTCAACGCGCATGAATGTCTTTGGTTTTGATTTGTTCTCCTTTGCAATAGTGAGTACACCATCCTCCTCGCCTGCCAGTGATGCGAATATGAGCCTGCTCTCCTGGTTTCTTGTGTACGTGCTGCTGTTGAAGTCGAGCAACTCCTCCACCGGTATCTTAACAATTGCTCCGTTCTCGTAGCCCAGCACAAGATAGCCCTTCTCCTCGCTCTCCTTGACAACGAGGGTGAGGAGTGAACTCTCGTCATAGTCATATTCGTCCAGCTTGCAGAACTTGTAGTCGTCAAGGAACTTGAAGAATGCAATGGGCTCTACGTAATTATCTTCGTCATCCCAAGAGTTAAGCACATTTTTCCTTATGCGGCTTGTCTTTATCTTCTCGTCATCGGTAATAGTCCTGCTGCCGCTGGCCGGTTCAGCGCTTGGTCTATGTACCACCTCGGCCGATGCCTCTTTCGCTATATCCTCTTTCGCTTCAGCGACATCCAGGTCACGGCCAATTCTCTGGTACTCGCCGAACTCCTCCTCGGTGAGTCTTCGCTTGCTTCCGCCCTTGCGCACGTGCCACTCTCCCTTGTAGGGTAGGCCGGCCTGTATTGGGCGCACCTGGATAATGAGTATGTCCTTCTCCTCATTCTCCTTGTCAAAGCCAATGTCCATGTATGTGGCGGCAACCATGTTGCCCCATGTGGCACTCACGGCATCAATGATGCTGCGTATGTACTTGTCCTTGTCGCCATAATAGAGTGGTGTCTTGAGGTCCTCTTCGACCCCCTCGCCGTAACCGAAATTGTTGACTCCGATGTACAAGGTTCCACCTTTTGTGTTGAAGAAGGAGTTGATGACCTTGAGAATCTCGTCCATCTGCTTTTCCTGGTTGGGGAGATTGCTGCTGTCTCCTGCATAGAACACGCAACTTGTCTTGAACTCGAGTTCCTCGCTCTCCTCGTCGCCATACTTTTTCAGTCCGCTCTCGTATCCCTTGAGGTTGAGCAAGTGTATAATCTTATTGTGGATATCTGTTGCATTGCTCTCCATGCCGTTTGTCTTTATTATGTTGTGTGCCAGCACAAGTGATGCCAGGTCTTTCAATGCCGGAGTCGTTTCTGTAAGGGCAAACAGTTCAGCATTGTGTTGGGGCTTGTCAATGTAGCTCACAATCTGCAGCTGCATGAATTTCTCCTTGAGCAGGAGGTTGTTGCTGAATAGTTCGGCATTGGCATTCTCAAGTTGTGCAAGCTTCTCCTCGTCGACTCTTGAGGTCTGGGCAAAGTCATGCAGCATGGATACTATGTCCATCCGGCCTTTGTAGTATGCGGCCTGTGACTCCCAACCTATGAGCAGGCACAACATCCTGGCAAAGCCCAGGTAGTTGTAGGACTTCACATACTCTGTGTCAATGATGGCCATGCGTGCAATCATGTATATAATCTCTTTTACATAGGCTTCGTCTATCAGCTTGTCGTTATTGAGCATCTGCTCCTCCTCGTGTTCTATGTTGTTTTCGGGAATCTTGTCTATGCTGTATTCCTCCATGAGGTTCTTGAATGCAGTGCTGAGGTCAAAGTCATAAATGTCGAAATCAATGATTTCGCATAAAACATGGAAAGTGCCGGTTCCCGGCCCTCGGTGACGGCAGCGTACAATGCTGTTCTTCTTTATCCCCTCGAATTCTTGGGCATTGATGAGTGTGGCGCTGACACCCTCCTTTGTGACGGCAGGTGACATTCCATAGCTGTTGGGGGTGTTTCCCACGGAGCATATAATATCCTCGTCAAAAGAGTAGAAGTCGGTGGAGAAGTAGTTCTTGATGTCGTCGGCCATTGAGAACCTGAATTGGTCGTCCTCCTTGTCAATAATCTGTGCCGCGAATACAAGACGGCTGCCATCGGATGAGTAGAAGTGACGCAGCGAGGTCTGTATTGAATAGCCTACGATGTCGCTGACGTAGATGAAGCCCTCACCGCCAATCTCGTCCTCAATCTGGCAGTAATATTTGTTCTTGTCATAATGGTCCTGTGCTATGAATGTTATGTTTACGCAATCGTCCACGCGGTGTTGTTTCCTGGACTTTTTTGTGGCTATGGGGAGTGGTGTCTTCTTTGTATTAAGGAGCTCCGACTCTATCTCGCCCCACACGGCATGGTAGGGGGCAATGTCATTGGGTCTCACAGCTGCGAGGCTTGTCTCGGTCTTGCCCGGCAAAAAGACCTGCAATCCTTTCCACAATCCAAGCGATTGCGGGAACACAGGTTTCTGCAGTTCCTTGTCTCCTGCCGACTGCATGTGTATGCCGTCTTTGGAAACCGTGAGCCTTACGTTTCCTTGTGAGAAAATGTTTACGGTGTCGATGTTGCCGAGACTCTCCTTGTTGCTCGATATGAAATATGGCAGCAGCGTTGTCTTGTCAATGCTGTATGGCGGCAGCTTGGCTTCGGAATTAAAGAGGTAGTGGTAGCCGGTGTCTATTATCTTCTCGGCATTCTGCGGTAGCGTGTGCGATGTCAGCGTGCAGTATCGTGCAGCTCCCAATCGGTACTCGGGTGTGTCGGACCCGTGTTCTTCGTCCATCAGCAACAGTTGTATTGCCAATGCTTGCATGTTGTCCTCGATTAGTGTTCTGTTATCCTTGGTCTTGTTTATGCCCTCTTCACTCTCACTCACATAGAGGCTGAGCAGCTTTACAAGAGCACTTGCAAACGGGTCTCTCTTCCATATGCGTATGTCTTTGCCTATTATTATATCCAACAGCTCCCTTATGCGGCTGTTCATCAGTTCGGGTCTGCGCAGGAAGATGCATGAGAGGATGTTGAAGTTTTTGGTTGGGTGGTACACGAAACCCGACAGCCTTAGCTTTTTCAAAAGGTTGTCAATGAACTTGGTGGATGTCTCTTCGGATATGTTCTCCAGCTCGTTTTCAATCAGTTCGGCAGCCTTTATGTAATATCCAATCTGCTCAATGAGCAGCGTGAGCCTTTCCTGGTAAAAGTCGCGCACGGTGTAGCTGCATATGTTCAGCAGGTCCGACAACTCCAGCAGGTCCGAACAGTCGCGGCGCACGGTCTGCAAACCGACCTTCTTGTTCAGGAGGCCCTGTATCCAGCGGTGGCACTTAGTTTCAAAGGATTTCTCCTTGTCCTCGGTAAGCAGCAACTTTACAAAATCTTTCGTGCTCCAGGACAAATCTTTTGTTTCTATCAGTTGCGTGAGCTTCTCCTCACTCAGGCTCACCTCGCTTTGTTCAAAAGCCTTTATGTTTACGAGCTCAATTTTAGGGTGTTTTTCGTTTACGGCAATTATGCGGCATTCCACCTTTTGGCCCTTAAAGAGTAAAAGCTTTGCGGTACTTTGCAGGTAAGATGTTATTCCGGTCTTTTCATCGATAACTTCGCAATAGTTTGTAAATACCGCTTTTATCTTGAAATCAACCACTTCGTCAATTTTATATACCTCTTTTGGAGTCAATTGTGTCTTTTCCATACTTTTTTGTTTTGGGGTTAATGAATTTGTTGTTTTTTTATTAGTGGCTTGTTGCTTTTGCCTCCTGTTGTAAATATACAGATAAATGGGCGAAATGTTACACAAATTGAATAATAAAATTTATTTTGTTTTCAGCCAATGCCTGTTTGGGATATTATTCCTATATTTGTTTGCCCGTTCAATGAATGGGTGTGGCTGCTACCCTATGGGTCAAAGGTGAGGTGCCGGTTATATAAGAATGTTTGCCCTGAGCAGCGTGAACCGATTATAAATTAACAATATAAATATTATGGCAAAAGTTAAGATTTCAACAACAATGGGCGACATCACAGTGCGCCTTTATGACGAGACACCCCTGCACCGCGACAATTTCCTGAAGCTGGCAGCCGAGGGCTTCTTCAATGGAACACTGTTCCACCGCGTGATAAGGGATTTTATGATTCAGGGTGGTGACCCCGAGAGCAAGGGCGCGCCGGCCGGCAAGAATTTGGGAAGCGGCGGCCCCGGATATAACATCCCGGCCGAGATTCAGCCTGCGCTTTTCCACAAACGTGGAGCCTTGAGCGCTGCGCGCCTGGGAGATGAGGTGAACCCTGCGAAGGTGAGCAGCGGCAGCCAGTTCTACATTGTATGGGGAAAGGTTTACAAGGCTGCCGAACTGAAGCAACTTGAACACCAAATGAAGATGCAGCAGGACCAGAATATCTTCAATGCGCTTGCAATGGAGCGCCGCGAGGAGATTATGAACCTGCGTCGCAACCGTGACCGCGAGGGCTTGATGGAACTGCAGGACAAACTGGCCAAGATGGCTATGGAGAAGAGCAAGGAACTTGGAGCACCGGCCTTCACCCCCGAGCAGGTTGAGGCCTATACCACACTGGGTGGTACTCCATTCCTCGATGGCGCATATACCGTGTTCGGCGAGGTAGAGGAGGGACTTGATGTTGTTGAGGCAATACAGAACGTGGAGACCTCAATGGGCGACCGTCCAAAGACCGATGTGGTGATGACAGTGACTGTGTTGGAGTGATTGTCTTAAGGTAAAGCGTGGCATTGTGGATTATAGTACAGTTACAAGAAATATAGAATCGGTGTTTTATATCAGCGAATATTGCACTGGACAATAATATTTCTTTATGCATGAAGATATATTTTGCTCGGTTTACAGCTCTATTAGAGAAAGAGTTTGTGAACCGGGCAAAATGTTTGTATAAATACTATACTAACGTGAGTTCGATATAAGCTAAATCAAATCGCGAACCCTGTCATCCCGACAGAGCGTAGCGACGAGGGATCTCTGAATCCGCGTATAATGAGATTCCTCACACAAGGTTCGGAATGAACAAAATACGCTAAATTTTAGTATAAATTCTTATATCGAACTCACGTTATACTATATTCAAACTTGCAGTAGGAAAACGAACTAGCTACTCAAAACTATGTATACCAGAACATCGAGAATTTTCCTATGTATGCAGTTTCTACCAATAATGACCTTGTTTTCATTCGGGACATCTTTGGAATCAATACCTATTATTGACTCAGATGTTGATTTCGTTGAACGCTAATCGCAATATTGCAAGTATTGAGGTGACTCAAAAGCCCACTTTCAGGACGAACAAACCCCGCCAGAGTATATTCTGACGCGGTTTGTTTTCTTTGTAAATAACTTTTGAATCACCCTCTTTTTGTAGTGATAGTTTTTGTGGTGTTTGCACTCTATAGTATAAAATATAATGATATGAAAATATTATTCTGCTATCTTTCTTGGGCGTTTACGCAGGTTCCGGCATATGATGCATTAAAGAAACAATAATCAGACTTATTTACATCATGGCAAAGGCTTTAAAAATAACTCGTAGCGAATGGTTGGCTATCGAACGGGAAAAAGCAAGACAAATGGGATATTATTATGTAGAGGACTCGGGGGCCTGGGATAAGCGTGACCGTGAAACCTATTTGAAGTACCATAAACCTATGAAAATCCTCTACATTCACGGTCTGTTCTCATCTGGCTCTTCTGGTACGGCAGATAGCTTGCGCAGGTTCCTCCCTGATGATATTGTCATCTCTCCCGACCTCCCGGTTGAGCCGCATGAGGCTCTTGCTATGTTAAAAGCGTTGGTCGAACGTGAGCAGGTAGAGTTGGTTATCGGCACCTCAATGGGGGGAATGTTTGTACAGAAATTACGGGGTTACAAGAAGATTCTGGTAAATCCATCGTTCCATGTTTCACGATGCAAGTTGGGTACAAATGAGTTCTTCTCGCCGCGTGCTGATGGTGCTACACATTATGAGATAACAGAGGAACTGTGTGACAGGTACGAGGAGGTGGAACGCGGACAGTTTGACAATATCACTGATGAGGAACGGGAGATTACTCTTGGACTGTTTGGATTAGCTGGTGATGTCGTAGATTGTTCTAAGGAGTACATAGAGCATTACACTCGACAAAGTTTCTTTCACGGAGGTCATCGCCTTGCAGAAATGGATATCAAGTTTACTTTGCTCTATGAGATTATGCAATTCCGTGAGACTCCCCAATTGGTAGTTGATAATTCTATAGACCCGTTATGGAAAAGAATCTTTCAAAAACAATCGCTATTGCTTCCATTTAAAAATAAGCAGTAGTTATACAGCAAAAAAACTACTGCGTAAAAATAACGCAATTTGTTTGGCGGTTTTGAACCCTTTATTTAACTTTGCGTAAAATTAACGCATTAGAATATGAGCGAGCAAAAATTTTGTTATAAATATCCTCACCCTTCTGTTACAGCCGACTGTGTGATTTTCGGCTTTGATGGTGTTGCTATTAAAGTGCTTCTAATACAGCGTGGAATTGAACCATTCAAAGGCAAGTGGGCATTCCCCGGTGGTTTTATGAAGATGGACGAGACAGCAGAGGAGTGTGCAAAGCGCGAGTTGGAGGAGGAAACGGGTTTGAAAAACGCAGCAGTAGAACAGTTCTACACCTTCTCGGATGTAAACCGCGACCCTCGTGAGCGAGTGATAACCGTAGCTCACTATGCACTAGTGCGACTATCGGAGGTTAAAGGTGGCGATGATGCAGCTTCGGCTCGTTGGTTTGCTATGGATGAGGTACCTAGCCTCGCTTTTGACCACGACCGCATCTTACGTATGGCGGTGAACCGTCTAAAGGAGCGCATCTGCTTTGAACCTATCGGTTTTGAGTTGTTGCCGGAGGTCTTTACTATGACCGAGTTGCAGAACCTCTACGAGGCTATTTTGGAGGTAAAGTTCGACCGCCGTAACTTCTACAACAAGATGCTCAAACTCGGCATACTATCAGAGGCGGAGCCTCGCCCCGCAAATGCCTCTCGCCGCACGCCAAGCAAATATCGCTTCAATGCCGAGAAGTATGCAGAACTAAAACAAAAAGGATTTAGATTGGAATTTTAAATGTAGCAAGATATGGAACTAGTTCATTTTTTAGGTTGGAAAGAGAGTTATGCTCTATTCAGTATTAAAAGGAGCATCTTACCTAATGAGAAACATTTTGACAAAGTGTTGGTTGCAAACGAAGGCCATTGGATAGATTCCAAGGATATGATGTTTCATCGGAAATATGAATTTTATGAAGATGTGCAAAAAGATTTAGGTAAAGGGTTGACCTTTATTAAGAAAGAGTACTCTGAATTTCTGAAGAGGAGCTTATTTCTTTTTGATTTTGAATATGTTTCAGATGGTAATTATCTCCTGGCAGTTCCTACAACCGGAGAAGAAATATATTTTGAAATATATGGAGTAGACCAGTCTGGTGCATTGGTATTATTAGTTGAAAGAGAATTATAGTATGATGACAAAGGATAAGATGCGTGGTTGCCTGATGGCAGGTGCTGCGGGTGATGCACTTGGCTACAAAGTAGAGTTTATGAGCCGTCGTGCGATTCTCTCACGCTTTGGAGAGCAAGGTATCACTGAGTTCGCTCTTGACAATAACGGTAAGGCACTCATCAGCGACGACACACAGATGACGCTATTTACTGCCAATGGTATGCTGATGGGGCTCACTCGCGGATATATGCGTGGCATTGGTGGTCGTCCTGAAAAGTATGTCGATATAGCATACCTCGATTGGTACTACACGCAGACAGGCAAGAAGCGCGAAATGCTAATTGACGATTGGCACCCGACTTGGTTGCGCGACCTGCCCGAAATGGCACAACTCCGCGCTCCGGGCAATACCTGTTTGAGTGCTTGTGAGAGCCTGTTAAGGGGCGAGAAGGTACAAAACAACAGTAAGGGTTGTGGTGGTATTATGCGCGTAGCTCCTATGGCTCTCCTCAATGCTGGATATGCCTCAAGAAACGAAAATGGTTATTCAATCGAAGAACTTGCAGAGGCTGGCGGTGAGATAGCAGAGGTTACCCACAAGCACCCACTCGGTTTCCTGCCCGCATCACTACTTACAGTGTTGCTATATAAAATTGTCCCTATGTCACCCAAGCAGGTTTGCGAGGAGATTGATGGCATTGTAGCCGATACTGTAAATATCCTTGACCGTATCTACAAAGGTAACCACGAAGCCGATAAGCGATATTTGAAGGAACTGACCAACAGGGCTGTGAAGTTGGCTCATACCGATATCGCGGATGCAGATGCTATCCGTCAGTTGGGTGAAGGCTGGGTTGCCGAGGAGACTTGGGCTATTGCTCTTTACTGCGCTATTCGCCATATCGACTGTGTGGAGGATGCTATTATAGCCTCGGTCAACCACGACGGCGATAGCGACTCTACAGGCTCTGTTTGCGGCAATATTATGGGTGCTATTTATGGCTATGAGCATATAAAGAACCGCAATATTTTCTGTCCCGCAGGAAAGAATTTTGAAGATACTCTTGAACTGTCGGAGATTATCCTTGCTCTTGCCGATGACCTCTCTACTGGCTGCATCATCAGTGAGTATGACCCTATCGACACTCCCGAGAAGCGACAGTGGTATGGGCGCTACTGCGAGATGAAATCTGTGGGTATCAACCATAAGTAATTCATTACGGTTGATAGATTGAATTTATTTTTCACTCTTCTATATTATAGACTAAGGCTGCTATAACCTGCAAAGAGGGAGTTTTGCGTACAATTAATATGGTGCGCATTTCTCTGTTAAGATGTTATTCCTTGTGATGAGTATGTTTACCGCTTAAAATCACAGAATGGCGATAAATACTTGTCATTACGTTGGTATTATAATCCAGATGGTGAACAAACTGCGAGGATTGTTGATGAGATGCCTGTGAAAAAAGAGGAGTAAATGATAGAATTATAGTAACTTTACTCTCAGAAATTAAACTTAATGAAAATATGACGAAACTTAGAAACTTATACATAAAATGGTTGGTGTGGCGAGGTAAGGCGTTGGATATATGGAGCAAAAGCCCATATCCTGCCAATGTCTTGTCAAACTTGTGTAGTAATGGATTCCGTTTTGATGGTGTGTTATGCGGAAGTATGGAGGGGTTCCTTCAGTCTTTGAAATATCAGGATACCGGTAAGCAACGACAGATATGCTCTATGAAGGGTAAAAATGCCAAGAATATGACATCTGCTCATTGGCAAACGGACCAGATTGTTTGGTGGAAAGGTTCTGCCATAAACCGTCAAAGCAAGGAGTTTCAGAACTTGATACGCAGAGCATATCAGGCAATGTTTGAGCAGAACGAGCGTTTCCGTATTGCCTTGATGTCAACACGTGGAATAAAGTTGTATCATAGTCAGGGAGAACAGAATTCATACAAAACCATCTTGACTGAATCGGAATTTTGCTCAGCGCTCACCGAGTTAAGGGATTCATATGATATGAACAATACCGAAACTCCACAACGCAAGAAACGCCTCTATTTCGATATGGATGGTGTCCTTGTTAATTTTGAATCTGCATTGGCGAAGCAGGATGAACAGACGCTCAAAGAATATGAAGGCAGATATGATGAGATACCGGGGCTGTTTGGGCAAATGTCACCAATGGACGGAGCAATAGAAGCTGTTCACTGTCTAAACGAGCATTATGACTGCTACATACTCTCAACAGCCCCGTGGAAGAATCCGTCAGCGTGGAGTGATAAGGTGTTGTGGATAACCCGTTATTTAGATGATGTGTTCCACAAACGAATGGTTATCACGCATTGTAAAAATCTATGTAAAGGTGATATTCTGATTGATGATAGGGGAAAGAATGGGACGAGTGAATTTGAAGGTGAATGGATACAATTTGGCTCAGACAGGTTCCCTGATTGGGAATCGGTTCTTGAATATCTCCTTCCCGAATGCGATTGATAGATTAACAAAGTATTTCGCTCTATACTATAAAACGAACAATAAAATTTAAGCGATATGTTGATTACAATTTCACTTCTGATTCTTGCTTACCTTATTATGGGTAAGGATATTAAGCCCCTCTTAGAACGAGTAAAGAACATTGATTGGCGCGGTAAGATTAACGCATTGATGGATAAGTTGCGTCCGTGGGCATTGAAGGCTGGCCGTGTGGCTACGCGTCCTCTGTTGCAGTTTTACTATGTAATGGCTGACGATAAGACATCGACACTCGACCGTGTACTCATCTATGCAGCCATTATCTATACCATTCTGCCTATGGATTTGATTCCTAGTGCTGTTTATAAGTTCATGGGAGTATTGGACGATGGCGTGGCAATGCTCTATGTCTATAAGAAAATTAAGGATAAAATCACTCCCGAAATCAATCGCAAGGTTGAGGATACACTCAATGAGTGGTTCGGTGTCGAGTATGAACTGGTAGAGGGATAAAGAAGTACACTATATTCAATCATAAGATGCGGTGGAACTTGGCTTTCATCGCATCTTTTAATTTGGGGAATTACAACGATGAAGAATTTTGCAGAAACTGATATTAACCGCTTCATCCAGGCGCATAAGGAGTAGAGTGCATTGTCAATTTGGGAGCTAACTATGCCATTAAAGTTCGCTCCTGTATGACAATGTTCGATTTCCTCTCCCCAAATGATATATTCGGCGAGGTTCTCCGCTCATTCTATAATGAAGAGCGTTGCGAAACTACGCTTAGAGTGATGCAACAAGAATAAAACTGAGTAAGCAACTTAAAGAAGAAATCATTATGAACGACATCAACGCAACCCGGATAGGTGAGAGTATCGAATCTTTGTTTGCTAATATGGAGCAGCGCATCTCGGTTGAGGATATGCTGCGTGTGCGTGATGCTTATGCTTTGGCTGCTGAAGCCCACAAAGATCAGCGTCGCAAGACGGGTGAACCATATATCATCCACCCGATTGCCGTTGCGCGTATCGTGGCCGAGGAGTTGGAGCTGGGTGCTAACCCCGTTATTGCAGCTTTCCTGCACGATGTTGTGGAGGATACGGACTACACTATGGAGGATATTCGTAACCGTTTCGGCGATGATGTAGCGTTCCTTGTCGGTGTCGTTACCAAGCAAAAGAAGGATAAATACGATAAATCAAAGCAGGTGGACACCTACCGCCAGATTCTCGCATCGGTACAGTATGATGTGCGTGCCATCCTTATCAAGTTGGCCGACCGCCTTCACAATATGCGCACCCTTGACAGTATGCGCCCTGACAAGCAAATGAAGATTGCAGGTGAAACGGATTACTTCTACGCTCCGTTGGCTAACCGTTTGGGATTGTATCATATCAAGAGTGAGTTAGAAAACCTTTCGTTCCGCTACCGTTGTCCTCGTGAGTATGCAGAGATAGATGCACTTATTTGCAATGAGAAAGATTCTAATGCAATTAATCTCAGAGGATTTATCGATAAGCTCGAAGGAATTCTCAATACAGATAATATTCGAATCGAGGTTTGCTACCGAACGCCTTATAGTATTTGGCGCAAGATGCAGACAACTGGATGTGATTACTATCACACGGATGGACGATATTACATACGACTTGTTTATGGTTGTATGCATATACCGGAAGAGTCTGAGACTGAAACAGCAAAGGCCATTTGGCGTATCCTAAAGTCCAATGCTCACTTTGAGAAGACATCGGCTCTTCATATTTATGCACAATTGACAGATGTTTTCAAAGAGCGTCCTGGTAGCGTTGCAAACTACATTGACAATCCAAAAGAGAACGGCTATCAGAGTTTTCATGTGAAGATGCTTAGCGACCAAGGTGTGTGGGAAGAGGTTCATATCTCATCGGAGCGTATGGTGCGTAACTCACGTCTGGGTTGTGCCGCGGAGCGTACCGAGGCTAATGTCGCGCAGTGGATTGAGAAGTTTAAGGAGGTATTGCGTGATGTGGCTTACCACAGCAAAGATGTGGATTATATGGATGGCGTCACATCCTCGTTCTACAACGATGACATTATGGTCTTCACCCCTAAAGGTAAAGGGATAATTCTGCCTAAAGGTGCTACTGCATTGGATTTTGCTTACGAGATTCATAGCAAGATTGGCTGGCACGCTGTCTATGCCCGTATTAATGGCAAGTTGATGTCTGTCAAGACTGTGCTTCATCGTGGAGATTGTGTAGAGATTGGAATGGACGAAAACTCGTGCCCTGATTCCGATTGGATTGACTATGTACACACCTACAAAGCAAAGCGCCATTTGCGCAGTTATCTTTCATCTGCAAGCAATATTGAATACGAGCGTTGCCCGCATTGTCATCCGCTGCCGGGCGATGAAGTCATAGGGTTCAAGGCCGAGGATGGCTCAATTACTTTGCATAAGCGTAATTGCCCTACAGCTATACGTATGGCTTCGCAACAGGGTGATTCCATTCTTGCAATAGAGTTCAAGGAGAATGGGTGTTTCCTCTATTCTGTGCGTGTACAGGTCCTTGGTGTTGATCGCTACCATCTGTTGAGTGACCTCGTAGATTGTATTACGGAGAGACTGCATTTGTCAATCAACAAGCTTACGACAGAGACCATTGACCGCATTGTGGTATGCTCAATTGACTTTGCTGTACACTCGGCAAGTGAGTTGTATAGTGCCATTAAGTCTATCTCAGCCATCAAAGGCATTGATGAGGTACATAGAGTGGATATTGAATAACAAGTAATTTGTACTATTATGATTATAACAGACATTGAACAGATTGACCGCATTGCCGAAGAGACATTCGGCACGACAAAGGGTATTGTGTCGGTTGATATGAAGGACTATGCATTTATCAAAGAGCATTCGGAATCCCTGAAAATGATAATGTTAAAAGTCCCGGCTATTACTGAAGATGTTGCACATTCATTGGATGAGGCTATTCTTGAGGCCGGTAAAGAGAATGTGTGCAGTGCCTTGTTGTACATCAAGGGCAATGGCAGCGATGCTGGGGTGCGTGCAGTTACGGTAGAACAGTTTGAAATGTTCATTGAGGTGTTCAATAAGCATCTTGAGACTGCTGATATCATTTGGGGAATGGGGGAACATGCCGGGAGTCATGAAAACATATCACTTCTTATCATTCTTGGGTATGGCGGATAGTGAAGACAACATTGGAAGAACTGTAGCTGCCACAGAACTTGTCGAAACAATAATGCATAAGTTGGGTATTACGGCTACCATTGGGGAGCTCGTGGAGTTGTATAACAGGACATTGCCTGTCGGGTTTCCGGTATACCTGATGAATATTGCACCTCTGTGGATGTCGGAGGATAGAAGCAAATTTCCCAATTGTGCAAAGAATGTGTTCTTTCCATGGCGTGACATACTTGCCTGTATGCATACAAAGCACGAATATTTATCGCTATCAGAGAGTGTGTGCCCCGAGTGTGGGGAACATTTGATTACCTTTCATTATACTTCACCTGTTTGGACATGGAACAGTCTATGTGGCAGAGCCGGCTTAATGAGAATATGTCCCGGCTGCCCCAAACAGGTGGATTTCGTATTGACGATGATGAATTGAGACCTACAAAATACATGCAGCATTCCCATAGAACGGAGTGCGCAAGCAATTAGGTAAAAATAGTTTAAGCCAATAGATAGATTACAAAGGACAATGCACTCTATATAGTAAACAATGAATTACTATGAGTGCATTTTCTTTTTGCAGTATGCCGGAATGCCTCTGTTGTTCGAGGAAGATATCAAGGGACATTGCAAAAACATCAAAATAGATTAACTAATAAAAGTAGACTTATGAAGACAAGAATTTTCAATCTCATTATCATTGATGAGAGTGGCTCTATGCAGAGCATCAAGAAAGCTGCAATTGACAGCGTAAACGAGACAATCCAGACCATTCATTCGGCTCAGAAGAAGCACGAGGGACAGGAACACTATGTGAGCCTTGTAACCTTTAACGATGAGGTGAAGAGCATCTATGAGTGTGTGCCAGTGGATGAGGTCAAGGAACTTACGGCCGAGACTTACCAGCCCGATTGTTGTACAGCATTGTACGATGCAATGGGCATTTCGCTGAATGCGCTCCGCAAGAAGGTTGCCGAGGATGACAAGGTGCTTGTAACGGTTGTTACCGATGGCTACGAGAATGCCTCTAAAGAGTACTGTGGCAAGGCTATCAAAGCTCTTGTAGACGAACTCAAGGCAAAAGGCTGGGTCTTTGCCTATATTGGTGCCAACCAGGATGTGGAGGCCGTGGCAGCGACTATCTCAATTACTAATGTAATGCAATTCGAGGCGACACCCTTGGGTACTGCATGTATGAGCGAAAAAGTTGTAAAAGGTCGCTCTCGCTGGTTCGACAAGATTGCTCAGGGTGTGTCGTCAGCCGCAGAGGACAACTGCGATTTCTTCAGCGACGGAGATAACTGATAATTATTGAAAACTTTCCGCAACACAAATTTTTGTAGAATATGAAACATCTTAAACAAATTTTTCAGGCACTGCTTGGTGTGGTAGCCTTGATTCTCACAACCATTGTGGCTGCCGGCCGCCTTGTATGGCGTACAATACGTAACTGGTGGAAAAGACGTTCGAAGTGGTTCCGCCGCTCCATTGCAGCTGTCCTCATTCTGATTCCTGTAGGTTTTGTATCCCTTGTCGCATACGCGCTTTATGACGATGCTTATGGCAGGTACTATTGGGACCGCGAACTCTCGGAGAACATAACTCTTCACTCCTTCGCCGATGGCAAGTGGAGAGTATATGACAATGTCGCCGATGAGTATACAACCGGCAAGATAGATTGGTTGTCCGGCGCGCAGGAGAACGATTCGTTGGCTGTCTATGCACTCCATGGCAAGCGTGGTTACATCAATGTAAATACGGGACAGATTGTAATTGATGCCGAGGCAAATAACTATAGCAAAGCGTGGGTCTTCTCCGAGGGACTTGCAGCTGTCGTGAAAGATGGCAAGGTTGGATTCATAAACGCACAGAACGAGATGGTTATACCATTCCTCTTCGACTACTCCGACGAGTGCCGCATGTATGACTTCGCTTTCCTTTTCCACAATGGATACTGCATTATGACCAATGCCCGTGGCGACCTTGGCCTTATTGACAAGGGTGGAAACTGGGTTGTGGAACCCTCGTACGACGAGATATGGTCGCCCCACAAAAGCGGTTATCGCGTAATTGTAAAGGATGGCAAGCATGGTGTTCTCGATTCTGACTGTGCAGTATACTATCCGGCAGAATATTGCCATGTAACTGTTCTTTCCGACGGTTTTATACTCACCAAGGGCGGTCGACAGTGGCAGGTGGACTTTGATGGCAACATAGTACAGCCATTTCTGTTTGACGATACATACTACCTGAATTATCCCGTTGGCTATAGCGAAAGTGGCGATTTACAGTACGCATTTGCCGACTATGTAAAATACGAGGTAATGAACAATTACGGTATTATGAACCGCATTACAGGCGAACCCATAACACCTGCAATCTACTCGGGTATCAACATGCTGTCAAAGGATTTGTTCGAGGTGCAGGAGTATGATAAATACGAATGGTATCTGCTCGACACAGAGGGAAACAAGGTGTCGAAGGAATAGTCTTTCTCTTCCCTTTGCGGGAACGGGATGGCCGACTCTGAATATTGATGAGAGACCGAATCAAAAGTAATTTTGACCCGGTCTCTTTGCTGTATGTAATTACTTGAAATCACTTACTCAATGCGCTATCGGTTGTTGGGCAGGCTATACAATGCTTCTGCCTAAATATACTATACGGAATATGCGTATGATTTCATCTTCTTTGATGATGAAATCGGGGTATCTCTCCTCGTTTAGTGATTTTGCTATGTATGAACCATTCTCATCTGGTATGAGCTTGCGGATTATGAGGCCGTTGCTTGTGGTGTCTACTGCATATATTTTACCCGGGATAGGATTCTCCTCGCCTTTTTTGTATGCAAGCAGTGCAATCTTATCGCCCACTTTGAATGTGGGGAACATGGCCTCGTCTCTTATTATGTGCCACATGTCTATCGGGGTGTCCAGGATTATGACGTGTGACAGTTCCAGGTTCTCATGGTTGTTCTGGACATATTTGAGGATGTCTGTGTCGGGCCTTCCTGCAACTGTGGTTGGCAGTATAGGTGCGCGGTTCTCTTCCAATATTGCGGCTTCCTGGTTTACGTTGCCTTCGGAGAGCATTTCTCCTGTGCCGGTAATGAGCCATGTTGTGTTCAGTTCGGGGAAAGCGTCGTGAATATTCTTAATTATTCTTGCTCCGGGTGTGCCTTTTAGGTTGCTCAAGTACCTTTTTGACATGTTGCAAGCGTTTTCAAAAGCGTTCTTGCTTATGCCTTTATAATTGATGAATTCTATAATTCGTTCTTTTATAGCGTGTTTCATGCTTTGTTGTTTGGAATGAGTCTAAATAAATGTTTTGCATGCAATATTCTTACCTTGTATTCTTACATGTTAAGAATATCTTCTTATCTTTGCGCCGTTTTAAGAGCGTATGTGAGATGTTTGTATGCAAATATAGTGAAAATATTCTTATTGTAAAATTAAAAGTTGAAAAATTATGAAAGAAAAATGCTTGAAAAAGATGGTATTGCTACAGTACTTGCGTTTTGTGAGTGTGGGTGAAGATGTTTTACGTCAGATTCCTGATGAGGGATTGTAAATTGTTTGACAATTATGGATGCAGCAGCTTTTAGAAGAGATTTGCTTGAGATGCAATCAGAGTTACAAAGATTCGCGTTTAAATTGACTGCCGACAAGGAGGAGGCAAATGATTTGCTACAGGAGACATCTTTGCGTGCCCTTGAAAATATGGAAAAGTATACGCCGGATACAAATTTCAAAGGGTGGGTATATACAATAATGCGTAATCTGTTTATAAATAATTACAGGAAAGTTTTACGTGAACAGACTTTTGTGGATTATACTGATAATCTGCATAATATTGACAGTGCTCAACTGGACAAGGATTACATAACAGAGAATGATTATGACCGCAAGGAGCTTCGTCGTGTCTTGAACTCCTTGCCCGATATTTACAAGGTTCCGTTCTCAATGTTCGTTTCTGGATTTAAGTATAGGGAAATTGCCGATAAGTTGTCGTTGCCTTTGGGTACTGTAAAAAGTAGAATCTTTTTGACAAGGCGTAGCTTGCAGGAGGAGTTGAAGGATTTTCTTTTATAGGAATGTTGTTTGAGATTTTGTTTTTTGAGATGAGCAATGGAGCTTGCAACGCGTGCAAGCTCCATTGCATTTGTAAATGGCGGGGTGTCCCCGGGTTGTGTGGTCAAGCACAGGTACGAAGAACTGTACCCCGTGGCTCAACGTGTGCGGGACTGAAGAAGAACCTGCGAACTGACGCACGAGTGAGCGCAAAAGAAGCTTGCTTATTTTGCCGAGCGAGAAGGAGGAAAACCAAGTTAACTGAGCGTCTGAGTGCATACGGCCCCCAAATTGATAATGCTGTCATATCTACCACGCATTTGGGTGTGAAAAAAAGAGAGAACCCTGTGAGTTCTCTCCTTGCTTTATGAGATTCCTCGCGCTTGCCTGGGATGACAATAGAAATTACTCGCTTTCAGCGAATCCGTCTTGGTTGTCCGTAGGACCGAAAGACAACTATACATATTCATCAGTAATTCGCATGTTTGTTTGAAATTTTCCATAAATTTTGTTAGTTTTGTAAAAACATAGGTCCATTAGGGGGCTTTAATGAGGCCCAGACTATTTGCTTATGTTAAAATAGATTAATAGAACTTTACGGAGTGACTTCCGGCATTAATATTTTTGAAAATGAGAAAAATTATAGCATTCTGTTGTTTCCTTGTGTGTTCGCTGGTGTCTGTAGGGCAGACCACAAGGAACATGTGGGTGGGTGAAAGTTTTAAGTGTGATGCAACATCTGCAGTTATGGGATTGACCTCGGATATGAGTTGGTCGGTCAGTGGAGGCTATTGTAGTCAGAGCGGTTCTGGGTTTTATAGAAATATACAGATAACTCAATATTTTTCAGGTACAATGACTGTTACCTGCTCGTGGAAGTACCGTTTGTATTCCGGTGACCAATGGAGGACACAAAAGAAGACCTGGTATTTTACCTGTCAGAATAACCCATTGTCAATGAGTCCTTCAAGCATTGAACTTGCAGTTGGTGAGGAAGCTTATGTCTCTTTTGGGCACATGTATACAAACTCCTATTCGTCATTTGCTGATCCTTATGTGCAGAGTAGCGATCCCACTGTGGTCCAGGTTGACCGCAATTTAGGAAAGGTCGTGGCTGTGGGTCCAGGAACTGCTTATGTTACGGCCTATTCCAAATTATCAGGTGACAATCCCTATTGTAAGATTACCGTCAGGAAAGTAGACCCAACATCTGTTTCCATACCGGATAAGTTGACTGCTTATGTCGGTGAATCCTCAAGCATCAGTGCCACTCTCAATCCCTCAAACGCACAAACCACGCTTACGTGGTACAGTGACGATCCCGGTGTTGCTTCTGTTGCTTCGGGTACGGTAACAGGAAAGGATGAAGGTATGGCCAATGTCTATGTAACAACAGCCAACGGCCTTCGTTCCAACGATTGTGCCGTGACGGTCAAATACAGGGTACCTACAGGTGTCACGCTCAGCAGCAATACACTGTATCTGCCTATAGGGCATAGTCATCAACTGACATCTTCGGTTACGCCGTCAAATGCCCGATATACACTGTCATGGTCGTCCGATGATCCAACGGTGGCAAGTGTTTCTTCTGATGGTCGTGTTACTGCGGTAAAGCAAGGTGTAGCACGCATCAAAGTCGCTACGGACAACGGCTGTTCAGCCACATGTACCGTCACAGTTCCGCCTATGCCCGAGAAACTCATCCTTCCTTCAAAGATTGCCTTGCAGTTTGGCAAGTCAAGGACTTTGAAGTGCACAGCAGAGCCGGGCGATGCATATCTGGCTCTTGAATGGAGTTCAAGCAATAGCAGTGTAGCAACTGTCAGCCGGAAGGGTGAGGTGACGGCGTGCGGAGCCGGTGAAGCAACTATTGTTGTAAAGGAAGAAGGGGGGCTTGAAGCAAGTTGTCTGGTGATTGTGGAAGAGCCTAAGCATTGCTTCATTGTCTGGACCAAGGACGGTGGACGGGCTGACTATCTGATGAAGGACCATCCTGTAGTTATAAATGAAGGCGACAACCTTGTGCTTGCAACCCATAACATGCGGGTTGAATATGCAAAGACAGAGGTGTGCAAGTACACCTTTGAGGACCAGACTGCCGACCCTTATCCTACAAGTATTGAGATGCAGAGCATGATTACGCTTCCTTACAGACAGGCCATGAAGTTGGATTATCAGCTTATGCCCTCCGATTTTGATATCGAGACGCAAATAAAGTGGCATTCGTCTGCCCCTCACATTGTGTCGGTAGACCAGGCAGGTCGTCTTCTTGCCCGTTGCAACGGTGAAGCACTCATAACGGCAACAGCCTCAAACGGTGTTGCTGCCTCATGCCTTGTGGCGGTTACCGACGTGCAGATATACCTTGTGGTGTGGACACGTGACGGCGGCAAGGTGCTTTATCCTCTCAATGAACAGCCTGTCATCAAGTACGACCCTGCGGGTAACTATGTCGTACGTACCTCAACGGTGGAAGTGGAATATCCTGTTGCAGATGTGTGGATGTTCACACTTGCCGACACAGACAACCCGCTTCCTAATGAGCCTATGGACATTCCGGATACTCCGCGCGATAGCAGTTTCAGTATCTCCGATGAGGCTGTCTGTTTCACATCCCTGCGCCAGGGAAGCAAGGTGTGCATCTACAATGTTTCAGGTCTGTTGATAGATAGTGTCACTGCTGACGGAGGTGGAAGTGCCTTTGTCAATCTTTCCGACCTAACTCAAGGCGTTTACATCATTAAGACAGAAAATATAACACATAAAATCATAAAGAAATGAAGAAGAATGTAATTTTCGCAATGTTGGTGGTGCTCTTTTGCTCCCTCAACTGTATGACAGCCAATGCGCAGGGTGTAATAGTTTACAAGACAGACGGAACAAAAATCAAGGTGCCTTACACGCAACTTGACAGTATTGCTACCTACACTTATGAAGAAGGTCAGGACGATGTGGACGATAATGCCGAAGTGAGAGAGTATACAGTGGGTGGTGTAACTTTCAGGATGATACGTGTCGAGGCCGGCACTTTCCAGATGGGCTCGACAACTGGTAGTTCTAATCAGCAACCTGTGCATAGTGTTACACTCTCTGCAGACTATTATATTGGAGAGACTGAGGTTACTCAAGAATTGTGGATTGCAGTTATGGGGAATAATCCCTCATCTTTCACTTCTGATTCCAGATTGCCGGTGGAGAAGGTGTCCTGGAACGACTGTCAGACTTTTATCACCAAGCTCAACGCTCTTACGGGAGCTAACTTCCGCCTGCCTACCGAGGCGGAATGGGAATTTGCCGCCCGTGGAGGCAATAAGTCAAAGGGTTATACTTATAGTGGAAGCAATGCTATAGGTGATGTGGCGTGGTACTCAAGCAATAGTGAAAGTAAGACACATTTGGTAAAGACCAAAACACCAAATGAACTCGGTATATATGACATGAGCGGAAATGTGTGGGAATGGTGTAGTGATTGCTATGGTGATTATTCTTCTGCAGCAGTCACCGACCCGCAAGGACCTTCGTCACACTCCAATCGCGTTATTCGTGGGGGTAGCTGGAAAAACAGTGCTACTTACAGCTGCAGCACGTATCGCAACTTAAACACGCCGACGTATACGTACTTCAACCTCGGCTTACGCCTCGCTTCTCAGTAACTTCCTCTTTAACAACAATGCTACTAACTACCGCAGCGCGAATCGCAACAACAACACGCCGACGAATACGAACAACCTCGGCTTGCGCCTCGCTTCTCAGCTCAGCCTTCCGGTTCAAAAGAGGAAGAACAGAAAGCATATCCTGTCCATTCTTTATGTAATGGCTAATGTGGCGGTTTACACTGCTTTTCAAGGAGAACTTAGTAGGTATAGTCCCGAAAAGTTCTTCTTGTTGTTTACTTGCCTGTCGAACCCAAAATATTTTTGCAGATGTATAATCTCTTCACTTGACATATCAAACACACGATTCCCAATTATGACAAGGCGGT
Organism: Bacteroidaceae bacterium; assembly: GCA_045650605.1. Classification (GTDB taxonomy): domain Bacteria; phylum Bacteroidota; class Bacteroidia; order Bacteroidales; family Bacteroidaceae; genus HGM04593. Next base: position 22,545 of record JAZRRI010000031.1, read on the forward strand.
CATGTCTACAGAAAAACTCCTGCAACCAATTAGATTACAGGAGTTAGTGTTTTATGAGATTCCTTCGCTATGCGTTCGGAAAGACATTTTACTTAGAAAGTGCACCTGCGATATCCACTGCGATAGCAACAGTAGCACCTACCATTGGGTTGTTACCGATACCGAGGAAGCCCATCATCTCAACGTGTGCCGGTACTGAAGAAGAACCTGCGAACTGAGCGTCTGAGTGCATACG
>JAZRRI010000032.1:0-58446 GCA_045650605.1 Bacteroidaceae bacterium
TGCGGTGCGTACGGGACTCGAACCCGTGACCCCATGCGTGACAGGCATGTATTCTAACCAACTGAACTAACGCACCAGATTTTTAAAGAACTGCTTTGTTCGTGTCTCAAAGCGAGTGCAAAGGTAAGGCTTTTTTTTATATCTGCAAACAATTTCGTGTTTTTTTTCAAGAAAAAGTGATTTTTTTTGATTTTTCGCTCAAAAATGGGCTATTCTGCGAGTTTTTGCACCAAAAATACGTCGTTGAATCCTTTTTCTGTGCGTTGCCATTCTTTGAGTAGTGCGCTTTTTTTAAAGCCGTTTTTTTCAAAAAGTCTCAAACTTTCTTCATTCCACTCCGGGATAAAGGCAAAAAGTTGGTTTATGTGCAGTTTTTTCAGTGCATAGTTGCACAGTAGTGCCAATGCGCGCGTTGCAATTCCTTTCCCGCGGTGCCTGCCAAGCAGGCCTATGCACACCTCGGCACGGCTGTTGAGGGGGTCGAAATCGGCAAGGTCTATCATTCCTGCCGTTTCGCCGCCGGCAAGTTCTATTACAAAGCGTGCCTGACGCTCGGCAAAGAGGTTCTGGCAGCTCTGTTCGAGATATTGCCGCAGTGTGTAGCGCGAGTAGGGGAGTGTGGCATTGCCTACGCTCCACAGCGTAGTGTCGTTCTCCATTGCGTACATCAGTTCCAGGTCCTCCGGTTCGGGTGAGCGCAGGGATATCAACTCGTCTTTAAGCCAGGTGGTGTTCATCTGTTTGACTTTATCTTCTCATAATCGAAGACTGTATTCTCGGTTATGAGCTTCTTTGTTTTTGTAGAGTATGTTCCAAGGCGCGGTCTTTGGCGGCTGTTGTCGTTGTCGAGTAGCTTGAGTATCGTGCTGTAGCTGTAGGCCTCGGTATCGTATATTACCGTGTCGTAGCCCTCAAGGTCTACATTGTTGTCTGTATGTCCCAGTGGTAACGTGGCTTCATTGGCCTCTAAAAAGGCATGCTTGCCGTTTTTGTGCTTGTCGGCGAGTATATCCCTAATCTCTTCGATTGCTCCGCTGTCGGCCAACACCACGCAGTTGATGGTTGGTACCTCCTGTGTAACCTTGCGGTGAATGAACTGGTTGCCAATGTATGCCAAGAGGGCGCGTGTCCATATGGCTATGTTTATTGGCAGGCTCACAAGCAGCGAGTAGTGCGAGTAGTGCTTCTTGAAGAAGAGCTGCATGGCGCGGTAGAAGGTGTGTACATACCTGTATGAGCTCTTGTTGGTGCTCTCGCCCTTGTAGTGGAGAATACGCAGTGGCAGGTAGTAATTGCTGTAGCCTGCCTTCAGTATGCGGTAGGAGAGGTCTATGTCCTCGCCATACATGAAGAAATCCTCGTCGAGCGCGCCTGTCTTCTTTATTGTCTTGTGGCGCAGCATCATGTATGCGCCCGATATTATCTCAATTGGATTTGTCTCCTCCTTGTCGAGGTATTGCATGTAGTAGCGTCCGAAAGTGCGCGATTTGGGGAACAGCTTCGACAGGCCCGACATTTTGCAGAACGAGACGAACGGTGTGGGCAGTGCGCGGCGCGATTCGGGAGCGAAGGTGCCGTCGGTGCGCAGCATGTGCACTCCGCATGCTCCGGCATCGGCATGCTCGTCCATGAACTCCACGCAACCAGCAATGGCCTCTTTTGTGACAATGGTGTCGGGGTTCAGCAATAGTATATACTCGCCTTTGGCCTGGGCTATGGCAATGTTGTTGCCTTTAGAGAAGCCGTTGTTCTCCCTGCAGGCCATCCATTTGATGGCGGGGAAACGCTTGGTAATATATTCGGTGGAGCCGTCGGTGGATGCGTTGTCTACCACGATAACCTCGTGGTCAATTCCTGCAGCAGCCTGCTCAAGCGAGTGGAGGCACTGCTCAAGGAAATACTTTACGTTATAGTTGACTATTACTACCGATAGCTTCATTGGCTCTCTTCTTTACTTTGCTTCGTTTGCGTTCATGTATACGTCGAGCACCTTGCCTGTGGGGTAGCTGTAGATGAGTGCACCAAAGCTCAGTATGGCGCAGTACATTGCCCCGTCATACTCAATACCATAGTAGACGAAGATATTCACCACAAGTGCAATGAACAGCAGGAACATGCGCTGCATGCTCTTCTTGTTGTATAGCTTAAGGTATTCTGTCTTGTCCAGTTCTGCGCCTTTGCTCATTGCGCGGCTGAAAGACTTCAGTGCAAACGGAATGATTGCTATTGTGAGCATGATGGCGCATACCTCAATGTAGTATAAAGACTCCTCATCTAAGAATGGTGTGAGTGCTCCTTTTGTAAGGTAGCCTGTCTCGAATGCCGCAATGGCTATTATGGCTGCGAATATTGATGTCGCAAAGTTGAATTTCAATCCTTTCAGAACGTTGTCTCTGTTCATTTCGTTATAGTGTTTTGTCGGTGAATGGGCGGCGGTTGATAATTGAGCTTCCAAGTGTGACCTCGTCGGTGTATTCAAGCTCGTCGCCAATGGATATTCCACGGGCTATGACGGAGAGTTTTACATCGAACTGCTGCAACTTGCGGTAGATGAAGAAATTTGTTGTGTCGCCCTCCATCGTTGAGCTAAGGGCCAGGATAATCTCCTTTACCTCGCCAGTGGCAACACGCTCCACAAGGCTGCCGATGTGCAGGTCGCTTGGCGATACACCGTCCATGGGCGATATCACACCGCCCAGAACATGGTACACTCCCTTGAATTGCATTGTGTTCTCCACGGCCATCACATCCTGTATGTTCTCCACGACGCAGATGAGGCTATGGTCGCGCAGGGGGTTGGCACAGATGGGGCATATGTCGGTGTCCGATATGCTGTGGCACTCCTTGCAGTATTTTGCCTCGCGCTTTAGTGTGATTATTGCATCGGAGAACGCAGCCACCTCCTCCTCTTTCTTGCGCAGAAGATGGAGCACAAGACGTGTAGCCGTCTTGCGTCCTATGCCTGGCAGCTTCGTGAACTCTTTCACGGCACGCTCCAGTAGAGTGGATGGGTATTCCTGGTTCATTGGTCTGTTCTGCTTGAATAGCGGGCACGAAGATAGTCAAAAAAACGCCACCGTGCAAATTGCAGCAGCCGCTGTCATCTTATATCAACTGTAATGGCGGCTGGGAATACGCGCTCTGGGTCGAAATACTCTGCACAGCTCTCAACCATGGCTTTCACGGTTGGGGTAACCATGCCGTTGAAGACCTCGTTGCCGTTTACAACAACCTTTACGGGCTTTGTAAAGTCGAACAGCTTTTCGCTCAAATAGATTGTCACATTTCCCTTTGTTGCGGGAGCGTAGCTCTTTGAGAAGAACATTGGTATGTTGTATATGAGCTGTGTTGTTGTGTATGTCACGTTCTGTACAGTGAGCTCAACGGTATTGTCGGCAATGTTCATCTCGTAGCATGTGCGCTCCTCGTCGTTGCCACGTGATGTCTCGTTGACCTTCAGGTTGTAGAAGCCTGTGCGGTGACGGCCGTACATGTCATAGTCCTCCCAATAGAAATATGTAGGGTGGGCATTGCGGGTGTGCTGCTTTAGCCATGGAGTTGTCTTTTCATAGTTTATGCTGTGTCCCATGCCCGGTACAAGTTCAATGAAATATTTGTAGAGTCCCGGGTGCATCTTTGCAAGGCTGTCGATGGTCATCGCCGCGTTGTAGGTCATGGCATTGCGTGCAAAGCCATAGTCTTTCTCTCCTGTGCGCAACGAGAAGGCGATGTTGGCAAGGTTCTCCATGGGTGCGTTCTTCAACGGCTCGCCGCCGGCCATAGGGCCTGCTCCGGCAAGATAGTCGGCATAGAACGATGCCAGACGCTGGCTACCGTAACCGCCCTCGGAAATTCCGTAGAAATAGATTCTGTTTGCATCGATGTTCTCATTCACGAATGCCAGACGCAACAGTTTCTCCCAAGCCAACTGCTTGCTCTGTATTGCCCAACGGTATAGCTCGCCATATCCGTTGGGAATCTGCGGGATGAAATGGAGTGAGGGCGCATCGTCATAGCTGCTACAAAGACGCAGTCCGGCTTCCCACTCGCGGTTCTTTTCGCCCGAACCGTGCATGTAAAGGAAGAGCGGGTATCCACTCTGTGGCTTCTCGCCTTTCTTTATGAAATAGTATGGCATCAGCGCGTTCTCCTCAAGGTTCTCGGGCAATTGCCAGTAACCTGTGTCGCGTGGCTCGTCGGTGGCAAAAGGTGCTATCAGTTTCTCCTCTGCCTTGTTTGCCACGGCATTGCGCCAGCACTCCCATACTGCATTTCGGGTTGCCTCTATGTCCGCAGGCTTTATCTTGTCGGTGCCTTTGTAGGTAGCGGTTTCACCATTGAGCACGTTCGAAAAATATGTGCTCACCTTCTTTGTCTTGCCTTTTGATATTGTCCCTGCATTGCAGTGGGTTACGTTGCCTGTAATTGCCGCAATGGCGATTAACGCCGATACTATTATTCTATTCATTGTGTTTGATATTTTGTGCGAAAATAACGTTTAGTATGCAATCGGCCAATTTTTTAACGGTATAAATACAAAAGACGGACAAGCTTTTGCCTGTCCGTCCGGAATAATTGGTTTTAAGTATGATTATTTCACAAATACTTTAGTTGCTGTTGTTGCGCCGCCTTGCTGCACTGTGACGATGTAAAGGCCGCTTGCAACGCTTATTGTGTTGTCTATGCCTTTGTATATTTCACGGCCGTCGGCGCTGTAAATGGTTGTTACAGCATCCTCTGTCAATACCTTTATACAGTCGTTGCCGGCACAAACAGTTGTGGCAGAATCGCTTTCGACGTTCTCTATTGATGTTTCATCGCACACCCAGAAATAGCCGTTTCCGGGGAATGCAAGCGTGTTGTTCGAGATGTCGCCAATTTTCTTCTTGTCGGCATCGTTGTAGGTCATTGCCAATCTGTATTTGTTGAGTGCAATGGTTGATTTTGTATTGCAGTCGAGTATAAACTCTGCAGTTTCTCCCTCTTTTAGTGATACTGCAACGTATTCACTCCTTACATTGTAGCTCAAGCCGTGTGCAATGTTAACTCTTATATATCCGTCAAAATCTCCATTCAGGCATCCGAGCGTTACCTTGGCTTTGAATGTGCTACCTTGCAGTACATCCCGGCCGTCATTTATGACCATTACATCGCTTGCATACAGAATTGGAGCCGATGTGGCGCTGATGTTCATTGTGCAGGTTGCTGCGGATTGTTTTATAGCTTCCCAACCGTTCTTGCCTAATTTGCAGATTATAACATTGTAGCTGCCCGGCTTTATGACAGGGAAATAGTCGTTATTTGAGAGTTTTATCTCCATGCTCTCGCCCTTTCCGATGTTTTTGAAATCTTCTTTGGCAACAACATGGCGATTTCCGTTCTCCTTGTTTTCAAGTACAATGCCAAGACCTCCTGTGAAGCTGTCGTCGCTGCTTGAGATGTTTTTTACAGTGGCTGTAATCTCGGCTTTTTCGCCCCAGGTTATTGATTTTGCACTTAAAGCAGTGGTTGAGAGTACAAGGCCGTCGGGCAATGGACTTATATCTATGTCATTGCTTCGTCCGGCAATATCCTGCAGTGTCGCCTTGTCTACATCCACACTCAAGTCGGTGTATTGGTTTTTAATGTTATACTTGAATGAGATGAAATACTTTCCGTTATCGGGGAACATATATGAGGTACTGAAACTTGCAAGAATGTCTCTGTCGTCGTACACCTGTATCAGTGCGGCCTCGGATGTGAGTTGTGTGCTGCTGTAGGTGTTGTCACTTTGCAATTTGTTTATCACAGGGACAATGAGGACAGTTGCGCTCTTGCCGTTGTTTGTCCTGAATTCGGCATCAAATGCCAATCTGTCGCCCTTCATCTGGGGAGTGGTGTGGTACTTGAAGTCGGTTACTTCAACTTCCGGGAGTTCCTTGCGCAGGGTTACGGAATTGTCGCCAACCTCCAGTATCAAACCATTGTCGGCACCCCGGGCTACATAAATGTTCTCGCCATTGTCGTCCGAGTAGCAAACTTTCACTTTGTATGTTCCTTTTTCGAGGTACTCCTCGTCCTGTTGGTTTTTGCTTGCAGTCAAATATATGTAATATCCCATATCTCCGTTGAAAGGTGTAACCTTCGGGTTGCCTATTTTTTCAGCGTTGATTTTGCCATCCTTTTCAACACCGATATACATTGTCATGTTGATGCTTGAGTGTGACCAGTTGAGCAGGCCTGCTGCAAACCTTGTTGTTGCCACTCCGTTATTGTCATATTTTACAGTCTGCTCAAGCAGTGTTGCTGGATTTTCGCTTGCTGTAGCATCCACAACATCCATTATGTATACAACCGGAGTGCCTGCGGTGTCGGGTTCGTCTTTTCCGCGTGGATGTATGTATGCAATCACTGCTTGCGAAACGTTGTAACGGCCATCTCCACCTCCAATTCCGGTTCCTTCGGGCGACATGTAGGTCATGTCAAAATAGCCGTTGAATGCCCCGCTCCATCCCCAATCGATGTGCAAAAGGTCATTCTCGTCGATACCGTCACACACGAAAGCGTGTCCGCTGCTGTAGGACTGGCTGTGTCCTGTATAAAGCAAGGGTTGGCGTGCTTCGAGGTTCTCCCTGATGATAGAGATGTACTCCTCCTCGGTGTACTCGCTGCGGTTTACAACTTTGGCATCGGGCGAGTAGTCGAATGTGTTTACAAGGGCATATGATGCGTATACTGCACTACTTCCTGTGCCGCTTGGAGAGTAACTGCTTTGGATGGCCTTACCCACATCGACCATAAGTAGAGCCACGGCTTTGGCCTCCTCATCGGTGTAACTGTCGCGATAGTGGGGCAGCATTTTGTCCCAGCTGTATATGTGAGAAGAAGTGTTGATATGCTCCTCCTTGCCGGTGATGTTGTTTTGCCAGGTAATGTTAGCCGATGGCTTCCTTGGCCACTCGTGGAACTTCATAATCTGTGCCATTGCGGTTGCGGTGCACCCTGTTGGTGTCTTCTGGCCATTGACCTCGGGACACATGTCGTTGTATGGTGACGACTGGTCCCAGGTTGTCTGCAACATTGGGGCTACGGCGCTCTTGCCGGCCTTTGCGCTTCTTTGTGCAGGTGCAGCCTTGCCGGCGCGTACATCGTCGACATACATATCATAGGCATTGAGCAAATCGCATAAGGCAGGTGGCATTTCATCGGCCTTTGCTGTTGTCGAGTAACCTACGATTGATGGCAATTCATCGTCGCCCGATATGATTACGAAGCCCTCTTCATTCTCTGGAGTGAAAATGTAGAAACCCGGATTTGCCTTTGGTGTTACAAAGCGGCTGCCGGCTTTTGACATTTCAGTTCTTGAGACAGGTGTAAGTGTACCTTTATATTGGGATTTAACGGCCTTGTTCCAGAAACCCAATGCAATTTCATTTGCCTTTTCGGGGTCGATGGGGTTTGCAAAACCTGTTGCAACCAATAATAGTAATGATAATAAAAGTGTAGTAAATCTTTTCATTTTTATGTCGTTTGGAAAGTCGTAGGGCGCAAATGTATGATTTATGGTTTATGTTTCCAAATATTTGCAAACATTTTGTATGCATTTTGTTAAAAATGGTGATGTACGGTCTGTTTTCAAGGTTTTTTGTTAAACACGATACCTTTTTTAACAATTTGTTGCGATTGTATATTTTATGCCGCGAGTATAATTTTGCATCCGCAAAACCAAGGAACAAAACCAATTCTATATGAAACGTATTTTTACAGCTTTTATCTTTTCTCTCTGTGCATTGGCGCTGCTTGCCGGTGACCCGGCGGGCATAACCGAGGGAAACAAGATTATGGGACATGTCGTTGAGGACGGAACCGAGGAGAATATCGCTTATGCTGCAGTGCTTGTGGTTGAGACAGGTGCCGGAGCAACAAGCAATGAGGAAGGACAGTTTGCATTTACTGACCTTGCACCGGGAAAATATACTCTGCGCGTTACTGCAATGGGATATGAGACGATGACCAAGGAGGTTGTCGTGAGCAAGGATTATACTGCAGTGGTGCACTTCAAACTCAAGAGCGATGATTTTGTGATTGACGAGGTGGTGGTGTCGGCCAACCGCAACGAGATAAGCCGCAAGGATGCTCCCGTGGTTGTGTCAGTGGCTGCATTGCCGCTCTTTGAGGCGGTTAATTCGGTAGACCTTGCAAAGAGCCTGAACTACGTGACCGGACTTCGAGTTGAGAACAACTGCCAGAACTGCGGTTTTCCGCAGGTGCGCATCAACGGTCTCGAAGGCCCTTATTCGCAGGTTCTCATAAACAGCCGCCCGGTGGTTAGCGCACTCAGTGGTGTCTATGGCCTTGAGCAGATACCTGTGAACATGATTGAGCGTGTTGAGGTTGTGCGTGGTGGCGGCTCGGCGCTCTTTGGTGCCAATGCTGTGGGTGGAACGGTGAATATCATTACCAAGGACCCTGTAAGTAACTCATTCTCCATAACAAGCAATTTCGCCGGTTACGGCGGCAAGGCTTGGGAGCAGAGTGTGGGTGCGAATGTGTCGCTTGTATCGCCCGACAACAAGTATGGTATGGCGGTCTATGCCAATTACCGCAATCGTAACCCTTATGACCACGATGGCGACGGCTTCTCGGAGCTTGGCAAGCTGAACATGAATACCTTTGGCTTGCGCACATACTACCGCCCTACATACAACGGACGTCTGAGTCTGGAGTATCACACTACCAACGAGTTGCGCCGTGGCGGAAACAAGTTCGATTTGCAGCCGCATGAGAGTGACATTACCGAGCAGACAAAGCACATTATCAACAGCGGTGGTGTATCGTACGACCACGGTTGGGATGGCTACAAGCATAAACTCTCGCTCTTTGCATCGTTGCAGCACATTGACCGCGACAGCTATTATGGTGCACAGCGCGACCCCAATGCTTACGGCAAGACCGATGACCTTACCTGGGTAACCGGTGCCACATATACATGGCAGATTGGTAAATTCCTCTTTTCACCGGCAACTTTCATGAGTGGTGTGGAGTACCAGGAGAACCGTCTGCACGATATAATGACCGGCTATGACCGCGATATGCGTCAGGATGTGCGCATAGGTAGCGCCTTTTTGCAGAACGAGTGGAATGCCCGCTACTTCTCGTTGCTGTTGGGTTTGCGTATGGACAAGCATAACCTCATTGAAAAGCCAATCTTCAGCCCGCGCGTGAATTTCCTGTACAAACCGTTGAAGGATTTGCAGGCTCGCCTCACCTATTCGACCGGTTTCCGCGCCCCACAGGCCTACGACGAGGATTTGCACGTGACTGCCGTTGGCGGCGAGGGTGTGCAGATTCAGCTTGCCGACGGGCTCAAAGAGGAGCGCTCGAACAGTTTTAGCGGTTCGGTCGACTGGACAACACGTTTCGGGCACTGGCAGGCGAACGTGCTTGTGGAGGGTTTCTACACAGGGTTGAACAATGTTTTTGTGCTTGAGGATGTGGGTGTGAACGACTATGGCCATGCCATCAAGGAGCGCCGCAACGGTGCAGGTGCGCGTGTGTATGGCGCAAACATCGATGCAAAGATTGCACACGGAAAGGAGTTTTCGCTGCAGATGGGCTTTACTGCACAGCGCAGCCGTTACAAACAACCCGAGACATGGACCGAGGTTGATGGCGTTGCGCTCACAACAAAGCGCATGATGCGCACCCCCGACTACTACGGCTACTTCACAATAATGTCATCACCGGTAAAAAGGCTCGACCTCTCGCTCTCGGGAACATACACCGGTTCAATGATTGTACCGCACTATGCAGGTTACATTGAGAACGACCGCCTGGAGACAACACCCGACTTCTTCGACCTCAACTTCAAGGCCGGCTATACATTCATCCTGCACGACCACATAAACCTGCAGCTCAATGCAGGCGTGCAGAACATCTTCAACAGCTTCCAGCGCGACCTCGACAAGGGCGAGTTCCGCGACTCGGGTTACTTCTACGGCCCCACACAGCCAAGGACATTCTTTGTGGGTGTGAAGATTTCGCAGTGATATCATATAGCAGTAGCGCACAGGGCATAAACTTGTGCGCTACTGTTTGTTTTATTGAATATCGTTGTATCTTTGTGATACTTTTAAACTATATCTTATTAATAAGCCATTTTCCAGAGTTTCCGCCTTCACGAATCAATACGCCTTTTTCTCGTAGTTGGTCTGTTAGCTTTCTAACTTGGCGTTCACTAATTTTTAATCGTCTAGAAAGTTCTGCTCTTGAAATTGAGGGAGTTTCTTTTATAGCCTCCAATAGTTTCTCTTCATCCGTTGGAACGCTTTGGAACACCTTTGGAACACCTTTGGAACGCTTTGGAACGCTTCCTTCGTTGTCTGCTCGCCAAATGACAACTCTAAAATCCTCTTCTTGATAAAACTCAGGAGTTTTTAGACCATATTCGCGGCACTTGTTAATGATGTCTTCTGTTCCTGTACCCACCTTTTCAATATAACCATTCCAATACATTGGGTCTGCAAGTAGCGGATTAGCAGGTAAAGACTTATGAGGACCATGCAATTTCTGTACAGTCAAGCCATATGGCAATGCGCCAGGATTCCAAACCTCCAATCTGTCACGAAACAACATTATCTGAACGCTGGCATTACTTGTATAATCTCTATGGCATATAGCATTTACGATTGCTTCTTTGACAGCATCAATAGGCAATTCAGGACGTGTTGGAATATCTGCTTTTTCTCCCTCTTCACGTGTTCCAACCCAATTATCAATGCGGCTCATTACAAAACTCGTGGCTTGGTCAACAAGTTCAAACACATCGCCCCTGTATATCTGATACGCAGGCATCGGTTTTTCCACCACATTCCCATAAAATTGCACACATTTAACCTCTGATGTTATGAAGTATTTTTGTGGTTTCTTTCCAAACAACAATACAGCTGCATTAGCCAGTCTTCCTTTATCATCTACTAAATCAAGGTGCGTAAGCAATGACATCGGAGACGTTTCAACAGGAAGTGGAAAATTACGTTTTATGCGTGCCATATGGATGAAATTCTTCATTTTATTCTCATCCAAATCTTCCAATGTCGCTCCATTGTCATTCGAAGCATCGAATGGTCTCCATCGGATATATTCCTTTTCCTCCAGATAGCGGATTAATGAGACATATACAGAAGTTCGTAGCCCATCAATATCCACAAAGGTTTTACGCACAATATCTTGTTCGGCCTTTCTGATTAAAGCAGACTCTTTCGGATGTCTTTTCTCCTCTCCAATGCTCTTAATGTATATCAAACGGCTTTTATGAAGCTTTGCTGCCAAATCATACTCACGTTCTGTTGGAGAAATTCCTTCTTCATCTTCATATCCATACAGATTGCCATATAGGCCTAAGTATATGTCACAAAGCTCCACTTCTTTTAAATATACGTGGCTTGTAGGATATTCATTAGCCGGAACTTCTTCAAAGATAAATGGCTCGAAGAATTTACCCAACAGAACATCTGTTCGGATATAGTGACAAAGCATAGCTCGCTCTTCAGTAAATTCACTCTGAACACTGCTTATGAATATTTTTATGCGTTTCATACAATATTTGCTGTTCTATTTTAAATATTCTTTATACTCAGTTCTTAATATCTGTCCAATCTCCGATATTATAAACACTTGGTTATCTATGGCATCTGCTAACATGTGAGAGGCTTTTACTCTTTGTTCATGCAATGCCGCACATAATTGTTCAGCAAATTCAGTCGGTTCAACGGTTGCTATTTTATGTCCAATTTCAGCAACAAGAGTAAGCAATTTATTTATACAATCCATGGACTCTATTCCATGATATTTCTTTTCAATATCAGAAAAGTCATAGTACAAGTAAATGGAATTCAACCGGCTTTCTGTTTCCTGAAACAGTTTGTTAGACTTCATACAAGCTACTTGTATCTTTTGCACTGTAATAGGATTACAATCTTTGTCATACTCTTTTAGTGCAGTTTGAAGCATATAATACATATCAAGAGTTTCTTGATACCATGACATTGCCTTTTCAACTACTTCTAATTTGTGTTGAAACACCAAAGAACGTAATTCTCGTTTATGTTTAACTCTTTCAGAGATTGCGTTAATGATAGCTTGTATTATTATTGTAACCAACGAGCCTATTAAACCTGCAGTGATGTATTGTTCCATATTTCTATTATACTATTTTACTAAAGGTTTCTATAAAATCATCTGTAAGCAATTCTAAAGTTTCTTAATAATATTACAGTAAACTGATGTACGTTTTCAATAAAATGATAAGTAAATGCAATGCTGATTTCTTATGGTTCTAAGAAAACAGGAGTACCTTTTACATAGTCTGGAATATTTACTATCAAGTTCTCTATTAGATGATTTCGCTTAAGCTCTTCAGCAAAATCATCTATAGGGTATATTTCAAACGTTATATATTGTTTTCCTGTACGCTTCTTCGGGTAATTGAGTCGTTTAAGTTCATCACCAGACATTACTTTATGTGACTTAATCCTATATACTGACAGTTTCGACACATTAGTACTGTTATATAATACCAATAAGGATACGTTATTAAGGCAAGGTAAATTTTCGTCTACGGAACCTTGTCTATTACCTAATCGAATATTATACAAATTGTTATCAAGAATCCAATCCAAATGCTTCTTATTTCTATAACATCCAACAAGAATTGTTTTGTCGCCACCTACAATATTGACAATTCTTTTGTCAAAGTTAGACCAACTATAATACTCAAATTCATTTGGCTCTGCAACAAGAGCTAATGGTTCTTCTTCAAGTTTAAGCTTATGCACTTTAACAGGCTTCTTATTCTTAAATTCTTTGCACACTTCTACATAAATAGCCGAAGCTTGCTCTGAAATAGATGCCCTATTTCCTTCATTTTCAGGTTTTGATGCAATTTTCGACATATCCACAAGTTGTATATGAAGTTCGTTAGTTGCATCAAATTTTGGGATACAAAGATTTGATTTTTTTAGACTAAATCCATTTGTCTTAAACGTAGCATGAATATAAGCATGAACAATACTACTATTCAAGATTGCATTGATATAATGAGATTCGTCTTCTGTGATAAAATTCTTGTCAACATCTTGACTGATAATTATTGTGTGTTTTACACAGATTGCATGCTTAACTTCTCCCCATGGTGTCATTACAGGGTTGATAACACTTGAACAGAAGTTTGAATTATCCCTTGCAGCAACTATGTATGGAGCAAAAGTATAAGAACCAATTTTTGATAGAGCATAGAATTCTTCACCTTGGTGCATGGTTTTACTCTTGTCTGACTGTTGGTCTAACAATTCTCTATGATTACAGAAATACAGTGCAATCTCTTCGTTACTACTAGCCAATTCCTCTAATGATATAGGTTTTGCTGTATTATTTCTGTCATAAGGAATCAAATGAAAATTATTTCCCCAATCAAATGTAAATGGCTTAATTGCAGGTCCTTCAACCATTGGATATAGTAATTCTACGGGGAAATCCCAACCATCCAATGGAACATCATCCACCTTGTATTTAGAGGTTTTAAGAACTTTGTTCTTAAACCTAAAGTGATTTGGGGTATTTGAAATTCCTTCTCCCAACATCTTGAATATCTCAAACGGAGTTGATTCTACTCCTGTTCTATATAAATAAGAAGTCTCGCCTATGATAGAGGAGAAATCAAAATGACCTGAAACATATGTAAACTGAGTAGAGTTAGATGCCATTTGTTTCGCAGATTGTTCTGTTATCTGCAAGTATTGTTTAGCATCCTCGAAAGTCTGACATTTATTTATTGTTAAATCGTTAATTCCGGCTTTCTTAGAAATTGTTCGTACTCTAACTCCGTGTTTATAATCCACATAAGGATTGGAATAATAGTAAGTATTAAAGTCTTGAGTAACAGACTTCGTGCCAACCTTGAAAGGACGTAGTGGTGCGCACCATTTATCCAACTTTTGAAGATATAGCCGTTCGTTCTTTTCATAGTTCGTATAGAAGTTTCTGAACTCTTCGTATGAATTTTGAGACATCAAGCTGTCAGGCATTAAAAATGCCAAGACTCCGTCTGTTTTTAACCAATTTGTTGCAGAGACATTGGAGATTAAGGCGCAAATATTGAGTTGCGCACCACCATACATGCCATCATTACAGAAGATATGTCTGATGTCGCAAAACTCTTTAATCTTTCTGGTATAGGCTGCAGGAAGGTGCTCCCATTTTACCCATGGCGGATTACCAACAATCAAATCATGTTCTTGCAAGCGTGCTATCATCATGAAGTTTGTTGTAATTCTAATCCATATTCCATCCCATTTGTTAACATGAAGACAAACAAGGTCTTCTGAAAGTTTCTTAATAGAATTCATGATTGTAGCATTATTCTTTTCTTCTTCTGTAAAGAATTCAAGAATTTTATTACGTAATACAACTGGTTTTTCAGCTTTGATGAGTGCTTGAAGACTACTCATTGTTTTGCCGAAATCAGGTCTATCTACAAAACTTTTTGGTAAAAGAACATCCAAAGCTCCATACTTGTTGTTATTGATAGAGTACGCATAACATAAAATACCATCTACATCTGTAAGTACAGGAACAATAGCAGAGTCTCCTAAGAATATTGGAATCTCAATATCCTTAATATCACCCAGTTGGTGTATTGCCACATAGTAACTAACTCTTGCAGACAATACAGACAAGGGATTAATATCAATTCCATGTACTCTATTCAACACTTCATGAAGGAGTTATTTCCTTTCTTCTTCGGATAGATCGTTCAGATTAACATCACCTACTACTTTCTTAATCAGTGTTATGATAAAAATACCAGAACCACAGCAAGGGTCTATTGCGCTCCATTTGGGATTATCAATGGAAGTAAGGGCTTCAGTTATGACGCTGTCAGCTAACCATTCTGGCGTAAAATACTCTCCCATAGAGTGCCTAATGGATTGAGGTATAATGCTCATGTACAAATCCTTAAAAATATCTTCAGGGTTGTATTTTACATTGAACGAAAAAGATGAATAGTCATCCAACGTTTGGATTATTTCTTTTACATTAGTCCAAAACTCCTTAGAGAATTGACAGGAGTCTGCATACCAAGAAAAGAAATCGCCCTCAAGGAAATTACGGATTCCCATACTATTATAGGAATAACCATCTTCCATGTTCTGAAAGAATTTCTGGGTTTTATCAAAGGTTAGTGATGCCAGATCATGATATTCATGGGTCTCTTCGTTAAAATTCAGTTTGTCAACGACTTTACAAGCAATCAATTTTACGATAATTGCATATGTAGTCTGTAGAGCAAATAATGCTTTATACTCACTTTCGGTATCATCAATGACACTATTAAAAATAGCAGAAAGGTCTTCGCGTCGCTTAGCAATATCATTACCTTTACCATTGTCCTCAACAGACAGATGCATCAACTCTTTCCATTCAGAATAGAGCATACTTGACTTCTGTGTAATATTCTGGTTTAGTTGTTGATGGAGAATGCGAGCAATAGTCTTTGAGCATGAAACTGAGTTTTGTGATATTGAGAAATCTTTGACAATATTTGAAGGATCAAATTTTTTCGCTTGATTATTCAATATTGCCTTTATAATTCGATCTATATCATCAACAGACATGCTACGCAAAGAAGAGTGTCTAATAGTATCTCCTACAAATTGGAAGTATGCAACTTTAATACCATCTGTTAAAACAGCATCATACTTTATACCTTCATTGTTATAAAGAGCTGTAAGATAGTCTTTGACTTGTTCGTAGGCAGAAACCATTTGTTTTTCTGTTTTGAACTTAGTGTGATGCTTGTATTCGATGATAACATTATTAACAACAGCATCGAGTCGCCCTCGCCCACTTTTTCTAGATGATAGTCCCTCAAATTTATGAACAATACCTTCGACAGGTGTTTCTTTACTAAAACACAATTCTAACCCAGTCTGATGCCTAACTAGGTAGTATATTTCCATTTCAAAAATAGAAGACGTATGTGCCTCACTATCAGAATGGTCACATTCTCTAACGATTTTTGTTAAAACAGAATCTAGTTGAGAGCGATATTCACCACTCTTCAACCATCGAGAAATATTTGTATAACTTGTCATCACTAATATATTGAATTATGACTTATCTTTTTTGAAGAAACCAGTAATTCATTTACATTTACTTGTAGTATGGTTGCAATCCTTATAAGTGTAGCCAAATCTGGTTGTGCCACATTTGAACACCATTTAGATATAGTTGACGGATTTTTACCTAATTGTTCTGCCAACCATTTGCCTGTACGCTTCTTCTCTACAAGTACTATTTTAAGACGATTAATATCCTCCATTATAATCATAATATTGAATTTAAAGCAAATTTATTTATTTTATTGGGAATAGGAGATTATTTGCGTGTGAAAATTTTATTATTTCATAATTTCCCCAATTCTAAAGGTGTAAATTCGCAAAACGCAGCAAAGTTTTCAATATTGCTTTCAATGGTTTTTAATTAAAATTTTATTTGCAAAGTACTGGTAAACATTAATTGGCATTTTGGCATTTCTTTTCGTTTCTTTGAGGTAGCCCTCCAAGATACTTTCGTTCGTTTTGAAAAATATTGAAGTAAACTTCATATTTCTCACTCGCTTATTTGTATCTTTGTACTTGAAAAACATCAACGACAATGAGCACACCAATTGTAAAAAGCGCGCGTTTTATAATAAGCAATACCGACATAAAGAAGTGTCCGCAGGACGGAAAGCCCGAATATGCCTTTATTGGGCGTTCGAATGTGGGAAAGTCGAGCCTTATCAATGCCTTGACAAACCAAAAGAAACTGGCGCAGACATCGGCTACGCCGGGAAAGACTCTGCTCATAAACCACTATCTCATAAACAACGAGTGGTACCTGGTGGACCTGCCGGGCTATGGTTATGCAAAGCGCAGCAAGTCGCAGAACGAGCAGCTTGAGCACATTATATCGAGTTATGTGCTTGACCGTGAGCAGATGACGCTTCTGTTTGTGCTCATTGACTGCCGCCACGAACCGCAGAAGATAGACCTTGAGTTCTTCCAATGGCTTGGCGAGAATGGAGTGCCCTTCTCAATAATCTTCACCAAGGCCGATAAACTGACAAAGAGTGTCCTTGCGAAAAACATCGCTGCCTACAAGGCGAAGTTGCTCGAGGAGTGGGAGGAGTTGCCGCCGGTGTTCGTGACATCGTCCGAGAAGGGTCTTGGCAGGGACGAGGTACTCGGTTATATAACGGGGATAAATTCAACGCTGTAAAAGATTGCTCTACAAACCGTTTGAGTAAAGTGAAGTCCCGTTGTTCTTTAGATTCTTCACTGCGTTTAGAATGACAAAACTAAGTTTTGTTATCGGCGAGTTCATTAGCAATGAACGAGCCAATGACATTGCAAATATAGAATGACAATCTACTATATAAATCCGGGCAAGTGTATTTTGATGCACTTGCCCGGATTTATTAAAAAAATACGTGCGTTATATTAATATATATCAATATATTTATATCTTTGCACCCGTTTTTGTTAAGAAAACGAATAAAAACTTTATTTTTATGCTTTTGTGGAGTGTGCCACGTGCTACGGCGTTGCTTTGTAATATTCAAACATTACAAGTCATGCTACGGTATGTGGGCATCTTTTTGTGTGATAAAAAACAACTTTTTATAAATGAGAAATAGAGTATTTTTGCTGTTTGCCATTCTCTGTACATTGATGGTGCAGTCGGCCTGGGCACAGTCCTTCAAGGTGAGAGGTAGGGTTACCTCTTCCGAGGACGGCGAGGGTATGATTTCGCTCACCGTCATGCAGAAGGGTACATCAAACGGCGTGGTTACTGACTTTGACGGAAACTATGAGATTGAAGTCAAAGGTGCCGATGAGGCTCAGCTGCAATTCACCTATGTGGGTTACACGGCTCAGGAGCACACTGTGAACAAGGAGACAAAAGTGTTGGATGTGGTAATGGACCCCGAACAGATGACAATCGACGAGGTTGTCGTTGTGGCATACGGTGTCCGCAAAAAGGGTACAATATCGGGTTCGGTCTCTACCGTAAAGGCCGAGAAACTTGAGAATGTGCCGGCTGTGAGCTTCGACCAGGCTCTGCAGGGTGCCACACCCGGTATGACCGTAATCTCGAATTCGGGTGAGCCCAGCAAGCCTGCTGTGTTCCAGATTCGCGGTACAAACTCAATCAATTCGGGTACATCGCCTCTGTTTATTCTCGATGGTGTGCCAATCACAAGTTCCGATTTCAATGCCATAAATCCCGCTGATATCGAGTCTATCAATGTGTTGAAGGATGCTTCGTCGACCTCAATCTATGGTGCACGTGCAGCCAATGGTGTTGTGGTGATTACAACAAAGCGCGGTACTTCTACCGAAAAGGTCGATGTCTCTTTGCGCACACAGCAGGGTTTCTCGAATCTTGCACACGGCGAGTGGAACATGATGAACACAGCCGAGAGAATCCGGTTCGAGAAGGAGATTGGCCTCGACACAGGGCAGGATTACAACCTGCTTGGACAGACCGATATAAACTGGCTTGATGTGGTGTTCAATGACAGGGCACGCCTGCAGGGATATGACTTGACGGTGAGCCATGCTACCGACAAACTCAACTATTTTGTATCGGGTGGCTACTACGACCAGGAGGGTATTGCCCAGGGTTCTACTTTCTCGCGTTTCAATATGCGTACCAATGTCGATGTTAAGGTCGCTCCTTGGTTGAAAATCGGTACCAACAGCATGTTGGCATACGAGGAGGCGCAGCAGGCCGATGACGGCGAGTATGCCCTTTATACACCAATTTCGGCTTGCCGTTTCATGCTTCCTTATTGGAATCCTTACAAGGAGGACGGCTCTTTGGCTTCGTCAAAGGATGGCAGCTGGAAGGGTACATCGTACAACCCGTTGGAGTGGATGGAGAACAACCCGCTCGACAACAAGAAGTACAAGGCGCTCAGCGTGCTCTATGCCGAGATTACTCCAATCCGCAACCTTACCATCCGTTCGCAGTTCGGTGTCGACTATTCGCACTCAACAGCAGACATGAAGTCCTATCCGAGCTTTGTGGGCAACAATGGCGTGGGTGCTGCCGGCCGCAGCTCGTATGCAACGGTGAACCTTACAATAACAAATACAATCAACTATAAGTTCGACGTGCAGCGCTACCACCACTTCAATGTGATGCTTGGCCAAGAGGGTGTGGATTACCGTTCCGAGGGCTTCCAGGTGGTGACACGCGGACAGAACAATGACGCATTCACGCTGCTTTCATCGGGAACAAGGGCAACATCGTGGGCAAACTCATATTCAAGCCACGCGTTCCTCTCGTTCTTCGCTCGCGGCGAGTATAACTACAACGACCGCTACTATGCCGACTTCTCGCTCCGTAGCGATGCCTCTTCACGTTTCGGAAAAGATGGCCGTTGGGCTACATTCTGGTCACTCGGCTTCATGTGGGATGTACGCAAGGAGAAGTTCATGCAGCCGGCAAGCAAGTGGCTCACAAATGCGCAGGTTGCATTGAGCACAGGTACATCGGGTAACTCTTCAATCCCCGATTATGACCACCTTGCACTTGTGGGCAGCGGCGCCAACTACATGGGTGTTGCGGGTATTGCTCCTGCCACACAGGGTAACGAGAAACTTAGCTGGGAGCAGCTGTGGACATCGAATCTTGCCATCCATCTTGGATTCTTTGGCCGCATAAATGCCGACATCGAGCTTTACCACAAGAAGACGACAAACATGCTCATGCTTGTGCCACAGTCTTACGTGAACAATGGTTTCGGTACACGTTGGGACAATGTAGGTGCCATGATTAACCAGGGTTTCGAGGTCTCTTTGGGTGCCGACGCCATAAGCACAAAGGATTTCGTGTGGAACATCAATGCCAATGCAAGCTACAACCACAACGAGATTACAGAGCTCTACAACGGGCTCGATGAGTATGAGATGTCAAACACATCGACAAAGCTTGTCGTGGGTCACTCAATAGGTGAGTTCTATATAAACAGGTTTGCCGGTGTGAACCCTGCTAACGGTGACGCTCTCTGGTATGACAAGGACGGCAATGTAACCAACGTGTTCAGCGAGGATGACAAGGTACTTGTGGGCAAGAACTACAATGCTCCATGGCAGGGCGGTTTCGGTACATCAATGAACTACAAGGGCATCGCGCTGAGTGCGAACTTCAGTTGGGTTGCCGACCGTTGGATGTTCAACAATGACCGTTTCTTTGAGGAGAGCAATGGCCTTTATTCGGCCTACAACCAGTCGAAGCGTATGCTTTACGACCGTTGGAAAGAGCCCGGTGATGTTACCGACATACCACGCTATGGTGTTACTCCGCAGATGGACTCTCGTTTCCTTGAGGATGCATCGTTCTTGCGCTTGAAGAACATCATGCTCAGCTACGATTTCCCGCGCGCATTGCTTGGAAAGACACATTTCATCAGCCGTGCACGTCTTTATGTGCAGGCACAGAACCTGTTCACATGGACAAAGTTCAGCGGTCTCGACCCCGAGTCTACAAGCAACGTCTACAAGGCACAGTATCCGATGTCGCGCCAGTACACAATGGGTGTTGAGATTACATTCTAATATAAGGAGGGTTTAAGATGAAAAAGATTATTACATATATAATGTTGGCAACGATGCTTGTGCTACAGGTATCATGCCTCGACAAGTTCCCCGAGAATGCAGTGCCCGAGGGCTCGGCAATAACAACCGTCGATGAGGCCGACCAGGCTGTGGTGGGTATATACTCATCGTTCCTGAGCAGTGCGCTCTACAGCGGCTATCTTACCCTGTTGCCCGATATCCAGTGCGACATGGTGTATGCCGTGAACGGTTACACAAACACTTTCGGCGATGTATGGCGTTGGGAAATCCTTGCCACAAATCCGCAGATTGAGGCTGTATATGGCTCGCTCTATTCGGTAATCGGCAACTGTAACTTCCTGCTCGACAATGCAGCGAAACTGAAGCCTACACTTACAAACGACACCGAACTCGACCGTCTTGAGTCGTATTGCGGCGAGGCATATTTTGCACGTGCGCTTGCATACAGCGAGCTCATAAAGCTCTACTGTGTCGATTACAAGAGTGACGATGACGCCAAGAACGAACTTGGTGTAGTGCTCAAGACAAAATATTACGAGAACCAGCCAATCAAGCGTGCTTCGCTCTACGACTCCTACCAACAGGTGCTCAGCGACCTCGATGAGGCTGCAAAGCTGTTGAAACTCGATGATGACTACGACCCTGCCATTGACGGTTATCTCTACAACAACTCGGTTTACTTCAACGAGTATACCGTATATGCATTGCGTGCGCGCGTGGCGTTGTATATGCGCGATTACGAGGAGGCCATCAAGTACTCTTCAAAAATCATCGACAGCGATATGTTCTTCCTTTCGAGTGTGAACTCACAGTACTCGGCCGGAATGAACTATTACGATTATATGTGGCAGTATGACCTCTCGTCCGAGGTTATCTGGAAGGTGGGCTTCACATCTACAAATTACGGTGGTGCGCTTGGAACGGTGTTCTTCAACTATGACTACTCTTCGTTCAAGCCCGATTATGTACCTGCACAGTGGGTACTCGACCTCTATGGTGCAAACGACTTGCGCTACAACTCGTTCTTCTACGAGGCACAGACAGGCTACAGCCATGGTCTTACATGGCCGCTCCTCTACAAGTACTGGGGTAACCAGACACTCTACAGCGAGGCGCAGCTGCTGAATACTTCAATGCCTAAGGTGTTCCGTCTATCGGAGCAGTACCTGATACGTGCTGAGGCCTATTGCCGGCTCTCTACACCCGACTATGCAAAGGCAAGCAAGGATATCACAACCCTTATGGCGGCGCGCTACACAAATGGTTCGGCTGCACTGAATGCAAACAATGCAATGGAGGTTATAGAGCAGGAGCGCATCAAGGAACTGTACATGGAGGGTTTCCGTCTGCAGGACCTCAAGCGTTGGGGTAAGGGTTTCGAGCGTACACCACAGGACCAGTCGCTCTCCAACGGCAGCAGCCTGAAAGTGGCGGCCGACAATCCGTTGTTCGTGTGGCCTATTCCACAGCACGAGATTGAGTCTCCGGGTGCCGATATTGAACCTAATGAAAGTAACAGATAATACCAACGGCATATGAAAATGAATATTATATATAGATTATCAAGGATTTTCCTGGGTTTGGCCCTTGCTGTTGCTATAACAAGCAGCTGTAACGAGGGTGAGCCTTTGGCACCATCGTCCCCCGATTACATACAGTTCTCGGACACGCTCTATGTGTTGCCCGTGGTTGATGACGTGGAGTATCACAATGTGCCAGTTGTTGCGACCAAGGCCTGTGACTATGACCGTACGGTTGCTGTGGAGATAGTCGATGCCGGCAGCAATGCAATAGAGGGCAGGCACTATTCATTGGAGTCGAACACCATCACCATCAAGGCAGGCGAGCTTGTAGGTAATGTGCGTGTGCGCGGTTACCATAACAACATCGATGTGTACGATTCTTTGGGTTTCAAACTTAACCTTATCGTGCCCGAGGAACTGCAGTGGGATATGTATGGCACAGAGGCTAATGTGTTGTTGCAGAAGGCCTGCAAGTTCGACATCAATGCCTTTGCGGGATATTGTGTCCTGACATCGACATACATCATAAACTACATGCCCGACATCGACAAAAGATTGGTGAAAGCGGAGATTGACCCCGAGAACGAGAATACAATAATAATAAGGGATTACTTCTTCGACGGCTATGATGCAAGGATTACATTCAAGGCCGATGACATCCTGAATCCGCTTATCGAGATGGAAGACCAGGCGTTCGGCCCTACATCAGAGGCTTTCGGTACAATCTATGGCGACGGATTGATAAGAATGTACCAGCCTACGGCATTTACATCATACTACAGCAGCTGCGAGAAATTTATCCTCCAGTATATGACTCTCTATGTTCCGGGAATGGATGAGAGCGTAAATACTGTCGGAACATTTGTGAATGCCGTTGAGTGGATAAGTGACGATGAGGCCGAGAAACTTAAACGAGAGGGATATTAAAAAGATGACAGTTATGAAATATATAAGCAAATGGTTTGTAGCCTGCCTTGCAATGGCTCTCTGTTGTCTGGCTGTGGCTTGCTTCGATGAAGAGGATATTGTTCCGGTAGAGGTGTCGTTTACCGCACCCGGTGAATTTGATATGGCATCACTCGACAGCTGTGAAAGCATTGTCAGTTCGTTTGAACTCACTTCAAACGGTGCTTGGAGTCTTTTCAGTGACAAGATGTGGGTAAAACTCTCTTTGCAGGCCGACGGTGAGTTCTTCAACGACATTCAGGGCGGCGAGGGTACACACACCGTATATATAAAGGTAACCAATGACGCACGTGGTTTTGGCAATGCAAAGGCTAATGTTACTGTTGTTGCAGGCGGTGTGTCAAAGAGTGTGGCGACTATTGAGCGTGCGGGCAAGAAGCATGAGTTCTCTTTGTTGTCAAGCGAAGGCGATGTACTTGATAAGATTGAAATAGGCACCGATGCGACCGTATGGGTGGCTCCTGTGGCCAATTTCGATTGTTCGATAATCTCTTGCCCTGCATGGCTTTCAGCTCCCGAGGCAGTTGATGGCGGTTTTATCCTGAATGTGGCTACAACCTATGTGCCATATGAGAAAGAAGATACTGTTGTTTTTGGCAATATCGATGGCAACGTGACTTATAAGGTTCCTGTGGCATACGTGGGTATGGAGCGTACTTTGATGAAGATTGAGGGCGACAACACCCCTTGGGGCTGGAAGGTGTCGCCCGACGGAAAGACATTCCTGCAGGAGACCACGTCGGCTTCGGGCGAGAATGTTGAGACCGTTGTCGAGAATGCACTCGATTTCTCTGTAACCTGTTTCAATTATGACTACAACCTGGTTTCACTCCAGGTAAACAATGGGAAACTTGAGGAGATGAGCACCGAGGAGTCATGGATTATTGCAACACAGGATGAGAATGTGCCTTCGCGACTGAGCGTGTCAGTTGCAGAAATGGAGGCTTCTTCACGTTCGGGATACCTTTTTGCCGTTCCTGCTGCAATGTACGGCAACTTTGCCGATTCACTTGCTGCAAGCAGTGACGTGGATACATTCGTCGATTCAAATATCTCCTATGTTGTGCTGGAGGTAGAGCAGAAGAGCCTTGAGAGCACAGATGGCTTCATCATCACCGATGCCGATGGTGCTGCTGTGGCATGTGCAACAGAGGAGGAGTATTACGAGTGGCTCTGCAGCGAGTACTCAATTGAAGACCTCACAACCTGCAACCTTGTCCCCGGCAAGAATTATACAATTGTGACAAGGCTCAATACAAGTGAATGGCAGGGTAATTTTGCAATTACCGACCTCGAGGGAGCACACCAACGTCTCAAGTCATGGGGTAACCCAAGCCCCGAACTTGGTGAGGACGGCCTGTACCGCATGAATATTACTGTTCCGGCATCTTTGAACAAGACTGTGATATTACGTTTGTACACACCGCAGATTGTAAATATCAAGGCTCTTGTCATAAGACCTGTGTCACAATGATAAAAGAATGAAGTTATGAACAGAATACGAATATATTTGATGTTGTTGATGATGTCGCTCGCAGGAGTGGCATTGGTTGGCTGTACCGAGGAGGAGAATGACCAACAGGTGCAGTATGGCTATGTACAGTTCAAGGTGGGGCAGGCAACCCGTTCTGTCGACAGGCTTGAGAGCATTGCCGAGGCAAAGAAGGTTAAGGTCCTTCTCCAGTATGACGGCCGCACAATCGAGCAGACCCTTCTGCTCAACGCCTATGACAGTGAAACAGCCGAGTATGGTCTGCGCAGTGAAAAACTGCGCCTTTTGGTCGGTGAATACAGCCTTATAGGCTATGTCCTCTATGACCAGCTCGACCGGGAGATTCAGCAGAGGGATGTCGAGGAGTGCTCGTTTGAGATTGTGCCCGGCGGCCTGCATGTACAGCATATAAGCCCCGATGTGGTTGAGCGCGGACGTGTATCGTTCAGGCTCGTCAAGGAGTGGGCACAGACACGCGCAGCCGGCAACGACGGTTATTATCCCTTCAGCGATATAAGAACCGTTGACATCACTGTGCAGAACCTCTTTACAAAGGAACTCACAACCTTCGAGAAAATTGCCGTGAAGTATACCGAGGATTTTGGGCAGGGCTCGGCCGATGAGGCTCTCTATCCCGGTGCGAATGCCGAGACATCATACGCACTATGCGATACTCTTCTTTGGCTCAAGGCCGGTGAGTACCGTGTGCAGCACTGCATCACCTATTCCGACAAGAAGGGTAAGACAATGCTTGCTGTGGAGAATAACAATACCGAGGCGACTTTTATCGTTGAGGATGATGCCGACACAAGGGATGTGAATGTACCTGTAAATCTTTCCGAGACAGCCGAGTATATAAAGGACTACATTGCATTGAAGGAGATTTGGTTGGCACTCGATGGTCCAAACTGGAATTATGTAGGTGATGCCTTGGCCGATGGTGTGAATTGGAACTTCAATAAGGATATAGATATGTGGGGTGTGCAGCCAGGCGTGCAGCTCGATGCCAATGGCCGTGTCGCAACAATCTCACTCGAGGGCTTCGGTCCAAAGGGCATTGTGCCCGATGCCATAGGCCAGTTGACCGAGCTTTCAATACTCTACCTCGGTAGTCACTCCGACCTCCTTGGCGGTCACCTGTTCGGACGTATAACACCCGACATGACTGCAGAACAGATGAGCGCAATACGCATGGACTATGCCGACAGAGTGCTTGAGAAAGACTTCCGCACCGGCTATTCGGCATTGTGGCAGAAGACTATCGAGATGGACCCGGCCGAGAAACCTATCCGCAAGGGTGTTTCTTTGAAGGGTATCCACTTCGGTGATATGACAAACGGCATTGTGGGTATTTCAAGGGCATTGCAGCGTTGTACCAACCTGCAGCAGTTCTTTATAGCAAACTGCCCAATCACTGTCGACAGTTTCTTTGTGGACATAAAGCCTGAGTCTCCTTTCTACGAGGAGCGCGAGTCGCTCAGTTGGGAGAACATGACAACGCTCTATGATATCGAGATTTTCAACTGTCCCAAACTTACAGCTCTTCCAATGGAGATGCTTGCATCTATTCCCGAGCTGCAGATGCTTAATGTAGCAAGTAACAAGGGTATCACAGGTGAGCAGTTGAAAGCCGACTGGGAGAGATTCATCAACGGTAACAGCGGCGACAAGCTGCAGGTTTTCTATCTTGGTTTCAACAATCTCGAGGAGACACCGGTGTACGAGGAGCTGCGCAAGATGACCAAGCTTGGAATGATTGACTGTACCAACAACCGGTTGAGGACAGTTCATCCGTTCGGCAAGGAGATTACACTTGCAAAGGTGTACCTCGATTACAACAAAATAGAGAAATTGACAGCTGCTCCCGACGGTTACTTCTGCGGTTACTCACAACTCGAAAGCTTCAGTGCCACAAATAACGAGATGACGCTGTTCCCCGATATCTTCAACGCAAAGTCGGTATATGTGATGCAGTCGGTCGACTTCTCGTACAACAAGATTTCAGGTTTTGAGAACGGTGACAGTTTCAAGGGTATAAACTCATCGGCTGTAAATATCACCAACAACCGTCTTGAGACATTTCCCGGCATACTCTTCAAGACCGGTTCTCCAATGAACCAGCTTATTCTTGCCGGTAACGGAATGAAGAGAATCCCCGAGGGTTCACTCAAGGGCGAGAATACATTCCTGCTCGAGGCGCTCGACCTCAGCTACAACTATCTGAGCGAGCTGCCCGACGACTTCTATGCACGTACATTGCCCTATCTGGCGGGTATGGATTTGAGCTACAACCGCTTCTCTTCATTCCCCACAAAGCCGTTGAGCATATCGACGTTGAGCCGTTTCTTCATCCGTTACCAGCGCGACGAGAACGGTAACCGCTGTCTCAAGGAGTGGCCTACGGGTCTTTACACATGCCCGTCGATGGCTGTGTTCTGCATCGGCGGCAACGACTTGCGCAAGATTGAGGATACAATTTCGCCATACATCATGTACTTTGAGATTGCCGATAATCCGAATATCTCAATCGACATGTCATCGGTGTGCGATTACATCTATGCCGGATATTACACTCTCATATATGACAGGACTCAGGATATCCGCGGATGCGACGCCCTGGTACTTGATAAATGATATTAATGCAGATGGATTATGATGAATAAATTATATAAGATAGCATTAGGATTGATTGTCTGTTTCCCGTTTGTCGCATGCAACGACGACGAGGAGAAGGGTGCAAACTTTTCTTTGGACAAGAGTGAGATAACATTGGGAGCCGAGGGTGGTGCCGATGTCGTGTTTGTTGAGAGCAACGACAGCTGGACAGTTTCGGTTTCAGAACCATGGCTGTCGGTTTCACCCGCGAGCGGAACAGGAAATGCGGCCTGCCGTGTTGTTGTGGATTCTTCGCTTGTGAGTGATATGCGTACGGCATCTGTGCGTTTTACCCCGGCTGCAATGCCGGCTATGGCTGTGACCGTTAAACAGATGGGTTATGGCAAGATTATTCTCCCCGACACTTGCGAGATTTGGGTTGAGGCATCGGCAAAGATGGAGGAGCGTTTCTTTGAGACAACCGTCACCACAAATGTGGAATTCTCGGTAGAAGTTGACCATCTTGGCACCGAGCAGGAGTGGCTCACTGCCGAGGATGTCAAAATTGAACTTGACAAAGGTGCGCGTCCACGCACTGCAAAACTGCGTTTCGACTGGAAAATGAATACTGCTCCACAGGAGCGCGTTGCCGAGATAAAGCTTGTTCCTCAAGGTGATGCTGCCGGACAGGTTGAACCTGCAGTGATATCGGTATACCAGAAACCTGCTTTGAAGATTGAGGACAACCGTGCCGGCGATTCAATTGCGCTAGTGGTGATATATGAGCGCATGAACTGTTGGAACGATGCTTGGGATACAAGTGAAAATATGCAGCATTGGAACGGTGTGACACTGTGGGAGGCGAGTGACAAGGAGATTGTCAGCGGTGAAGTTCCACAGGCTGCCGTCGGGCGTGTGCGCGCAGTACAATACAGTTTCTTGAACACCAAAGAGTCTATCCCGGCCGAGATACGACATTTGAAGTATCTTGAGTCTTTGGCAATATCAAGTAATGTGAACACCATGCTCCTGAACATTGAGCTGGGCAGTGAAATTTGCGAACTTGAATACTTGAAGTATCTTACACTCTTCTCGTATGGCATTGTGTCGTTGCCCGATGATTTTGTTAAGCTTGGCAAAACACTTGTGGCTCTCGACTTGAGTGCAAATAATTTCACCTCTATTCCGGCAATGCTTACACAGGAGAACTTCCCCAAGCTCAAGTCACTGAGCTTTGTGGCATCACGCCGTTGGAATACAACCGACCTGCGCAAGAAGGATGAGTATGAGGATGGGCTCGGTCTGCACATCAATGCAAGCACCGACAATGCTTTCCGTCGTCTCTTCCTTTGGGAGAATCTCGAGGAACTGGCATTCTCGAACTGTTATATCGAGGGCGAACTGCCCGATTTCAAGGTTGGTGAAGAGGATGTTGTCGCATATACCCAGGAGGATGTCGATGCATGGGGTGGCGATACAATACAGTATCTTGCCGACAATGAAATACCAAAGATTCTGCCAAACTGCACAATGCTACGTCTTAACCTCAACTTCCTGAATGGAAACCTGCCCGATTGGCTGCTCTATCACCCTCACTTCCTCGATTGGGCACCCGACCTGCTCATTTTCAACCAGCAGGAGAAGGGCTTGAACTCGGCCGGTGAGGCAGTGCGTTTTGACAATGAGCCAAAGACCTTTGACTACTATTATGATGTATTCCCGGGAACAAGGGAGAAATATGAACTTAAAGATGAGTTAACAGAGGAGTGATTATGAGAACAAGACCATTTATATATTCAGTACTGTTTGCATTCGCTTTGTCATCGTGCAACGAGAATGAGATTGTAAACGACATGCCTGAAGTTCAGGAACCCTCTTTGTCATTGACCGTTGATGCCATAGATGGAGAGCTGCTCATAAAGTTCTCTCCTGAAATGACAGATATCCTTGACAGCTATTTCGTAACCCGCGCTGCAGGTGCAGGAAAGGCTACACGTAGCGGTATTCCATCAACTGATGAAGTGCTCGGTATCCTGGGTGCGTACAGCTTCGAACGTGTTTTCCCGGTTGACCCACGTACCGAGGAACGTACACGCGAGGCCGGCCTGCATCTCTGGTACAAGGTGTGCTTCGATGAGAATGTTGACCTTGATGCAGCGATAAAGGAGCTTGCAAAGCTTGGCGAGATATCAAAAATACAGTGCAACAAAAGAATCTACCGCATAGACAACAGGGTGGCAAAGGAGAGCCTTCCTGTAGGCGCTACACGTGCAGCCAATGCTCTGCCTTTCGATGACCCCGAACTTCCGTTGCAGTGGGGCTATATCAACAGGGGCGGCTATGGCTTTGAGCAGCCATGGGCAAAGGCTATTGCCGGTTGCGATGTGGGTTGTGAAGAGGCATGGGCGCTATGTACAGGCGACAGCTCAATCATTGTGGGCGTGATGGACGAGGGTGTGCATTGGGAACATCCCGACTTGAGAGCCAATATCTGGGTGAACGAGGATGAGGAGTATGCTTCGGACGAGGATAATGACGGCAATGGATTCAAGGGCGACCGCTATGGTTATAACTTTGCGACCGACCGCGGATATATTGCCACGACATCTACCAACGACACCGGTCACGGAACACACGTCGCAGGTACAATCGCGGCGGTGAACAACAACGGTATAGGTGTTTCAGGTGTTGCCGGTGGCGATGCAGCTGCAGGCAAGGGCGGTGTAAGAATAATGTCGTTGCAGATATTTGACGATGCCTATGCATCGACCGTTGCAATGGAGGCAAAGGCATTCAAATATGCTGCCGACAACGGTGCTGTCATCATGCAGTGCAGCTGGGGTTACAACTCGGCCTATTCGAACATAATGCAGGGCTACACACCGGGTCCGGCTTCCGAAGAGGAGTGGGAGGCGCTCTATCCATTGGAGAAGGAGGCTATCGACTACTTCATAAACAATGCAGGTTCGCCCAACGGTGTAATCGACGGCGGTATCGTTGTCTTTGCATCGGGAAATGAGTTTGCCGGCATGTCGGCCTATCCGGGTGCATATTCAAAATGTATCTCCGTAGGTGCTGTGGCTGCCGACTACACCCCTGCTACATATTCAAACTTTGGTGCAGAGGTTGACCTTTCGGCTCCCGGTGGCGACGGTGACTACTATGGCACTCCGGGCAGTAGCTATGACAATGGCGGCATGATATACTCTACATTGGTTGTTGAGGGACGTCCTACATACGGATATTACGAGGGTACATCAATGTCATGTCCTCATGTTTCGGGTGTCATTGCCTTGGGTCTCTCTTATGCTGTCGAGCAGCGCCGTCACTTCCGTGCCCAAGAGTTCATTGACCTTGTATACAGCACTGCCACCGACATTGACGGCTACTTCGCGGGTGAGAAAAAGTCTTACTACAACCACTCATCGCCCGGTTCGGCCGCAACAAAGACCGACCTTTCCAAGTATAAGGGCAAGATGGGTCGCCTGGTTAATGCCGGTGCATTGTTGAGGGCTGTTGAGAATGGCGGACACGACATGAAGTTGCCGAATGTCTATCTTGCTCCTGCTGAAAGCCGTGAGATTGACTTTGCGCGTTTCTTTGTCGGTGGCGAGTCACTCTCCTACAGCGCAAAGGTTGCCGATGCAGCTATTGCAACGGTGGGTGTAACCGGTACGGTGATGACCGTGACGGGTGTTGCCGAGGGATTCACCACCATTGATATTACCGTTGCCGGCAAGGTGTACACAGTTACTGTCACTGTGCGTGACGGTGCCAACAGCAACGGCTGGATGTAATGTAAAGATATGAAAGCCAAAGTTCAGCATATAGTGTTGCTCCTCCTGTTTGCCGGCAATATGATGTCGGTGGCGCAGGACAGCAGGCTCATGTCGCGTGCGGTGCTCGACTCGCTCATGTCACCACGTGTTATGCAGGGCGGCGACAATGTGCTCCGCTTTGGGAATCTGCAGCAGGACTTTGGTGTAATATATGAAACCGATTCTCCTTTGGCGGTGGAGTATCACTTTGTCAATGTTAGTGGCAAGCCTGTTTCCATTACAAGGATAACCACCAATTGCGGCTGTACGGCCGCAGAAATTGGCGACAGCCTGCTTTCTCCCGGTGAAAAGGGAGTAATAAGGATAAAGTTCAACCCGCGCAGACGCTCGGGAACGGTCGATACCAACACCTTTGTCTACACTTCGCTCTCAAGCAAGGCACCGGTGGCAAAGCTCACCCTGCTGGGTAACGTTATTGACAATGACGAGTGGAACCATCTGCCCTGCAGAATGGGGATGTTGAAACTGAAGCGCAAGGAGGTCGTGTTTGAGCCTGTAAAGGCCGGGACAAACCCGCAGCAGCGTATTCCATGCGCAAATGTGGGAACTGTTCCTTTGAGGCTTTCATCGGAACTTAAGCCCTCTTTTGTCTCTTTAGGAACAGAACCTGTGGAGATTGCCCCCGGCGAGGAGGGTGATATTGTAATAACAATAAATGGCGATATGTTGCCGCCGAATGCTCCACACAGTTTCAGTGTGGTTGTGGATGGCGTAAAAGGACGCATATCGGACAGGACTATTAATGTGAAATTAGAAAAATGAATATACTTATGAAGAGATTCTTGAAGACAATGGCATTCATGCTTGTTCTTACCGGAGTTTTTGCCTGTTCTCCCGAGGAGGATTTGGCTCCACAGTCGCTTGAGGTCACTCCAAACAACGTTTCGGGTGTGTGGAAACTTGCCGATGTAAATGGCGAGGCGCTTCCCCAGGGCATCTACTGCTACATTGAGTTTGTGCGCAGGGACAGGACATTTGCCATGTACCAGAAGTTTGACAGCATGTATCCCCGTCGCCTGACAGGTTCGTTCGATATTACAAAGGACGAGTATAAAGGATACATATTGAGCGGAAAATATGACTATGGTACAGGCGACTGGAACAACTCGTATATTGTTACAAGCCTGTTCGAGGAGTCTATGGTGCTCACTGTAGATGCCGCGGATGGCGATGTATGCAAGTATGTACGTTGTAGCGAGGTCCCGGCCGAGATTATCGGTTGGTTCGAGACCGGGAATGCGAATTGATGACCAAATAGACATTGAAGTATGAAAAAACTTTTCCTCCTTTTGTCATTGTCTCTTCTCCTTGCATGTTCAAGGAACGAGAATGCCTGTGTCGTTAATGGCCGTTATGCATCGGCTCCCGATGGTACGGTACTCTTTGTCACCCCGGTTGACGATATATTGTCTCCCATAGACTCGGCTGTGGTAAAGGGTGGAAAATTCGCTTTTGAACTTGATGCAGCGTCGCAGACCGTATGCTTTCTCTCCTCGCAGAAAGTGCTGGACGGTAATTACATGGTTGTTGAACCGGGGCTCCTTGATGTGGATTTCGCCGGTGATATATTTGCCCAAGGCACACGGGGCAACGAACTTCTCAGCCGCTTTATGACCGAGAAGGAGAGGATTGTGAACCTGCGCAGGATGTGTGAGCCTGATG
The DNA here is from genome assembly GCA_045650605.1 of Bacteroidaceae bacterium. Classification (GTDB taxonomy): domain Bacteria; phylum Bacteroidota; class Bacteroidia; order Bacteroidales; family Bacteroidaceae; genus HGM04593. The sequence continues at coordinate 32,747 of JAZRRI010000032.1, forward strand.
TCATGGCAATGTTGGGCATGGATGAGTCCATGCGTGACAGCATGCAGGTGTTGGCAGTTATGGCCGATGCAATCTTTGAATCTTATGCCTTGAAGATGATAAGGGAGAATATTGATGCTCCGGTAGGTTGTTTCTACCTTGTGCAGTCTGTTGGTGTGGTGGCACCGGAGAAACTGTTGCCACTGTTCGAGAGAGTGCCTTTTGAGCATCGCAACAAGTTGTATGAGGCGCAGAAACAGCGTGTGAAGATGGAGAAAGAGAATGCCGTCATGGCCGACATGTATCTTTCCGATATGTCCGGGAGCCTTGCGGCAACAGCCGTTGGCAAGAAATTCCAGAACTTTGAACTTGCCGACGTGAATGGTGGAACTGTGCTCCTCTCCGACGAGGTTTTTGCAAACCGCTACACCCTTGTGCTCTTCTGGGGCAGTTGGTGCGTTGATGCAAATGAGCAGCTGACTATGCTTTCCGCAGCTTATGGTAAATACAGGAGCAAGGGACTGCAGGTGGTTGGTGTGTCGCTCGATGAGAGCGTTGATGTCTGCAAGGCATTTGTCGATGATTTGCAGATTGCATGGCCGCAACTTTGCAATCCCGCCGGTGGCAGTGCCGAAGTGGCAGCTGCATACGGTGTGGCAGAACTGCCTGCTGCGGTACTCATAAACAGCAAGGGAACCATCATTGCACGAATGTCAACCGTTGATGAAATGTTGGGGAAATTCGAGGAACTGTTCTGATTTCTTATGCGTCCAAGAGCCGAATATATGCAACGGATGTAAAAAAAACAGAAAAAAACAGCTGTTTTTAAACAAAATAGCTATCTTTGCAATTACAATTAAGGCATGGCAATCGTTGCTTTGCTGTTTTTCAATCAAAATATCTTTTTTCAGATTTTCATTATTGTGAGCTTTACCCCGGTTGTGGGTTGGCATCATCATCTTATTTATGTATCACATAGAACAATTAAGGAGCAAGGAGATTGCCGATTTGCAGTCAATTGCTCAGGATTTAGGAATCAAAGGAATAAAGTCGCTCGGCAGGGACGAACTGATTTATCGTATTCTCGATGGCCAGGCAATGCAGAACAGCAAGAGCGGCGCTCCGGCAGTTGTCAAGGAAGAGAACCGCATGAACCGTCGCGAGCATCGCCGCAACCGCATCCATTCCGATGCGCCCAGCAAAGTATATACTGCAACAGGCGAAAAGGCCGTAAAGGTTGAGAAGGATGCGCCTAAAATGCCCAAACAGGAACCGGCAAAGGCTACCGAGAATAACACTGCACAGCCTGTTGTTGAAGAGAAGGTTGTTCCCCAGCCCGAGAGTGCCGCTCCACAGGCGAGCGAAGAGGCTCCAAAGCCTAAGAAACGCGGCCGCAAGCCAAAGAGTGAGAGTGTAAAGAGTGAAACAGTGTCGGCTGATGCACCTGAAACCGTCAGTGTAGAGACTAAGGCTGAACCAGCTGCTGTTGAATCCGAGGTTGCTGAAAGCACACCGACCAATGGAGAGCGCACTCCAAAGAAGCGTGGCCGCAAAGCAAAGAACAAACAGGCAGAACAGCCTGTTGAACAGGGTGTGGAGCCAATGACGGAGGATGTGGTTGCAGAGCCTGTGACAGAGGCACCATCAGTTGATGAAGGTGAGTCTTTTGTCGCAATAGAGAATCTCCCCAACGATTCGACTGAGATTCCGGTGGAGCTTGCAACCAAGTTCGACAAGAATAAAAAGGATAACAGACGCAATGACAAGAAACAGGGGCGTCAGAACAACGAGCGCCGTGAGCAGCCACAACCCGAGGAACAGCCTGCTGCAGCACCAAAGCAGTATGATTTTGCCGATGTATTGCGTGTGGAGGGTGTGCTTGAGATAATGCCCGACAACTATGGCTTTCTCCGCTCTTCGGACTACAACTACCTTGCATCACCTGACGATGTCTATGTATCACAGTCACAGATAAAGCTCTATGGCCTGAAGACCGGCGATGTTGTCGAGGGTATAATACGCCCTGCAGCAGCCGGTGAAAAATATTTCCCGCTTGTAAAGGTTAACCGCATCAACGGCTCGTCACCCGAACTTGTGCGCGACCGTGTGTCGTTCGAGAACCTCACCCCGCTTTTCCCTGATGAGAAATTCACTCTCTGCGCCGGCAGTTACGACAATCTCTCGGCACGAGTGGTGGACCTCTTCTCGCCAATAGGCAAGGGACAGCGCGGTCTCATTGTGGCACAGCCAAAGACCGGTAAGACAATGCTGTTGAAGGATATTGCCAATGCCATTGCAGCCAACCACCCCGAGGCTTATATGATTATGCTGCTCATTGATGAGCGCCCCGAGGAGGTAACCGACATGGCGCGTTCAGTGAATGCCGAGGTCATAGCCTCTACATTCGACGAGCCTGCCGAGCGTCACGTGAAGATTGCCGGCATTGTGCTTGAGCGTGCAAAGAGAATGGTTGAGTGCGGACACGACGTGGTTATCTTCCTCGATTCAATCACACGTCTTGCACGTGCCTACAATACCGTTTCTCCTGCATCGGGCAAGGTGCTCTCGGGTGGTGTCGATGCCAATGCACTGCACAAGCCCAAGCGTTTCTTCGGTGCTGCGCGTAACATTGAGAACGGCGGCTCGCTAACCATCATTGCAACAGCCCTCATAGATACCGGTTCAAAGATGGACGAGGTCATCTTCGAGGAGTTCAAGGGTACGGGTAACATGGAGCTGCAGCTCGACCGTTCGCTTGCCAACAAGCGCATCTTCCCGGCTGTGAATATTATTGCATCATCTACCCGCCGCGATGACCTGCTGCTCGACCGTCAGACACTCGACCGTATGTGGATTCTGCGCAAGTACCTTTCGGACATGACTCCAATCGAAGCCATGGAATTTGTAAAGGACAGACTCGAAAGGACAAAGGACAATGACGAGTTTTTGCTCAGTATGAACTCATAATAAAATGACTTATAACAGGCATGGGGCAACCGGATTCGGTTGCCCCATGCCTGTTATGTATATATTGTCATTTTGGAATGTTTTTTATAGAATATACATGCTGATTGTAGACTTTATTTAACTTTAATGCCGATTGTTTGATATAAACTATTGCATTTTACAAAAAATGTGTAAATTAGTGCCCTGATACTTTATGTTATTTTGGAAAAAGGTGATAAGAAGAGATATAGGCGGAATCCGAAAAGCCTTAATAGAGTAGGAAATATATTAAAACGTTACAGTTATGTTGCAGAATGAAAGTATTTGTGCAGAACTAGAGGTACGTCTAGATGCAAGTGAGGTAAACGCTGAATGGTGTGATCGTTGCAATGAGGGTCATCCAGCTCCTCTTGACTAAACTGTTGCGTGGCTCGCCACTATGGAAACATACAGAAATATTTATGTGACATTTAAAGTCACCCTGAAATGTAATCTTGCTTGTGAGTACTGCTATGGTCGTGACAATCATGCACAAGGTGCGCAAATGTCGGACAGCGAAGTATTCCGCGGATTGGATTTCGTAAAAGAATATGCACTTTTATATGGTGCAAAGCGTATTTCAATATGTTGGCATGGTGGCGAGCCATTGTTGTTGTCAAAGAAACTTTTGACATATATTGACTATGCGAATGCCATATTTGCCGATTGTGGAATAAAGACAGAGCATGGAACTCAAACAAATGCGACACTACTGACTCCTGCTACATACGGACTCATAAAGGAACATTTCAATGGGTTTATAGGGGTTAGTTTGGATCTTTACAGCAGGTACAGAAAATTCCCCTCTGGCGAGGTGTCTACAGACCGTGTCGTAAAAAACATAGATATGGCTCTGGCGGCTGGTATTAGGTGCGGTGCTATAAATCTTATTACGCAAGACAATTTGCATCACATTCCTGAAATATACGATTTTTATAAGCAACGTAAAATGAATGTACGTTTGGCCAGAGTCTTCCCGATATCCGGGAATGAATCAATGTCATCAGCCATGTATGTGACAGATGAAGAGTATGCTCAAGCAATGATTGAGTTCTTTGACCTGTGGGCAAACGACACTAATCCGGCCAACAATACCGATATTGTCAAGCTGATTTCTGATTTGCTTCTTGGTATGCCTTCCATTTGTCTGAGAGAGGCGAATTGTCATCAACGCTATTTGGCTTTCAGCCCAGGTGGGGATATTTTCTCTTGTGCGGAATTTGATGTTCCGTCATCCGTTATTGGAAATTTCCTTTCTCAATCTCCAGAAGAGTTCCTGAAATCCGATGCCAGAGAAAGAATTGCAAAAAAAGCTCCAATTCCTGAAGAATGTAATTCGTGCAAATACAACCGTACCTGTAATGGAGGTTGTTTCCGTGAACGCTTCATGTTGGGATATCCATATCGCTGCCGAAGCAATATTATTTATTGGGATCATGTATTGAAGTGGATTGAGAGTAAGGGTGGATCGCTATATATACTTCTTGGCAAAACGATTGAAGAAAAACGTGAAATAATAAACAGGATTTTAGTAAAATGACACACTGTTGTCCCATTTGATGCAATCCCTATGAAGAATATCTTGTTCGTAATTCCATGGTCGGATTATTATATAGATAATAAGGAATGTACTTTTGCCGATTCGCCTGAACGGGCTCCTGAAGGAGTTGTCGGTTTGGCTACATTTCTTAAAGAGGTCGGCTTTCCTGTAAGGATTGCCGATATGATGCAGATTCTCAGGACAGAAAATGGCGATGTAGAATCTGCCATCAATATATTATGGGATGTGTGTCTGGATTTTCGCCCCGATGTTATAGGATTCTCATTTTTCACTGCACGTTTTAAACCGGCTTCCGATATTTACAATGCATTGAATGACAAATACCGGAATAATGGTATAGAACTGCCTTTTGTTATCGGTGGCGGAGTACACCCTACGTTACTTCCACAATTGACTTTGGACTATATACCATTTGATGCTCTGGTTATCGGCGAAGGAGAATATCCTTTAATGTGCCTGTTGAATGGCGATTCACCAAGAGAAATCAACGGATTCTACTTTAAAGGGGATGAAAAGGTTGTCAAGGCTGATGTTGTAAAGGAACTAGACACCCTCCCTTTCCCTGATTGGAGTTTAGTGAACAGGGATTTCTATGTGCAACCGTCTTACCAGATATCCAATACAGAACTGCATACGGTAATGCCTATCTCATTCAGTCGCAGTTGTACTCATAGATGTAATTTCTGTGCTCATAACTGTTTCTTGCGTGCCCGACACCACTCTCCTGATTATTTTATAAAAAAAATGGAAAGTGTCGCATCCCAATGTAATGTGGATACATTTGTTATTCAGGACAGTTCTATTGGCAATTTCCGTAAAGACTGGGAAGCCGTGTGCAATCGCTTGATAGAACTTGGTAGCCCATACCGGTGGTGGGCTAATTTGAGAGCCGATCAGGCAGATGAGGATTTTGTGTCGCTGTTGAAAAGAGCCGGTTGCATCAAGTTGTTCTTCGGGTTTGAGTCGGGCAGCGAAAGGATGCTAAAAAAAATGAACAAACTTATAACGGTTGAACAATGCAAGAGGGCAGCTGAATTGTGTCATAAAATGAACTTGTCATTTTATACAAGTTATATAGTAAATTATTTCGGAGAAGAAGAGAGTGATCTTGAGATGACAGAATCTTTGATAAAACAGACAAATCCCACATCGTTGGCAATAAACAAATTCTCGCCTATTCCCGGTTCTATTGATTATGATAATAACAAAGAGCTGATAGAGCCTTTTCTTGATAGCATAGAGGATTGGACCCGATTGGGGATGTTGATTTCTCCACGGTTGTTTGGAAATATGACAGAGGAAAGATTCAATTACTGGTATAAACATTTGCGGACGCTGAAATCGGAAATCAATAAAAATGAGGGTCATACAAATAAATAAGACAAATGCTTGTCAGGAAAGCGCTGGCTTGAAGTGGTCTGTATGGAATGATATAATTCCTGTTGGAAAGGAAAAGTACGTTGTTTTTAATACATGGTCCCGCTCTTCAGTTCTGATGGAAAAGGATGAAGTTGGAGTTGATATAAGAACACTTCCAGGAGATGTTGTTTCGATTTTGCTCTCTGCCGGCATAATAGTGAATGCGGATGTTGATGAAAAACTGAATTTCAACAAATCTTTTTGTGCGGGTAAAAAGGATTTGACATATGTGGATCTTACAATTCTTCTCACCCATAACTGCCAATTCGACTGTAAATATTGTTTTGAAGGGGGCAAGACTCCTGTAAGTATAGACAATGATGTAGCTGAAAACATAATATCTTATCTTAGAACCCTATGCGGAATCTGTAAGAAGCTGAGGGTAACTTGGTTTGGTGGTGAGCCTCTGCTGGCTTATAATGCCATAAAGGTTATATCTCATGAGCTCATTGCATTCTGCAAAGAGAATGCAATAGAGTATAGCGCAGACATAACTACCAATGGGTATGCGCTTACAGAAGAAAAGTGTGCGGAACTCGTAAGCAAACTGCAGGTGAAGCGATATATAATAACTGTGGACGGTCCCGCCGAAGTCCACGATAAAAGGCGACCGCTGCGGAATGGCTTGCCAACTTTCAAAAGGATATGGGGCAATATCCATGATTTGGTAAACTCAGGAGCATCGGTGACCCTGAGAATGACAATAGACAAGGGGAATTCTCCATACATTCACGATTTTCTTGACATTTTGGCGGAATCAGCTCTTGCCGGGAGAGTCGGATTATCGTTCTGTCGTACGGTAAACTATAATTTTACGCCAAAAGAAATTCAATCTCAACTATATTCTGAGGATGAATTCAAGGATGTTGAGTGGGACTGCATCTCATATGCACATATACTGGGATTGTGGAAGTATAGTTTTCCTCATGCAGCTCCGCGCGGCGGATGTCTTAGAGACGGCGACATTGTTATAAGCGCAACAGGTGAAATATACAAGTGTCTTGATACAATAGGTGATGAACAATGGAAATGCGGTAGCATTGGAATGCTTGCAAAAGGGAAAAGCAACGATTGCGGACAATGGTACAGGGAGTGGCAGAAGTGGATACCGGATGACAGCCCTATTTGTGCTTCATGTGTGCTTATGCCTTTATGCAGCGGTGGTTGTCCGCATAATGCGCTCTTCCGTGCAAAGATGCATGGAACGGAGTCTCAGTGTCCCGATTGGAAGGCGAATTATAGAAAACAGATAATTGAAATAGCAAAAGATTATGAGTAAGCGATATAAAGCGGTGGAACCCGAGGTGACAGTTGAGAATATTAAAAAGATTCTTGAAACAATAGGGCTTCCTATTAAAGAGGAACCTCATGGCGATGGCGACATGTTCTGTTCTTGTCGTGTTTCAATAACTGAAGATGATGATTCTTCTATCGGAACCAATGGAAAAGGAATGAACCGCATATATTCAAAGGCAAGTGGATATGCTGAAATGATGGAAAGGGTGCAGAATAGGGTTATTGTTTATCCGAACCCGGCTTCGGTCAATGCTGCATGCCGTTTTTTTCCCGACGAGTCACCATATTCGTTTACAAAGGAGGAGGCTGTTGCACAAATAGAGAAATTTGTTCCGAGAGTTATGCCAGATGAAGGAGTAAGTATGGAAAGGATGAATGGTGTATTTCTGCCATTCTATCATGTAAACAATGATAAGGTGGAAGATGTTCCTTATTCCTTGATCCGATGGGTTAACGGTTCTAACGGGATGTGTGCGGGTAATATTCCTGAAGAGGCTCTTGTGCAAGGTTTCAATGAAATCTTTGAGAGGTATTGTATCCAAGAGATGTATATACGCCGGATAGTTCCACCTGATATTCCGGTAGATGTGTTTGAAGGTTCAGAGATATTGTCCCGCCTGGAAAGAATGAGGAATGAATATGGAATGACGTATTATATTAAGGATTATTCGCTTGGCGAGGGTTTTCCGGTCATCGGTCTGATGATATTCAGTGAAGACAAACAGAAATACATCATGCATTTGGGTGCCGACCTTAACCCGGTAGTTGCACTTGAAAGGTGCTTTACAGAGGTCTTCCAGGGGTATACGGCAAACTCCTTGACTTTTGAGAATGATGTCAATTCCTGCGAAAGGTTGAATCTGTTCAATGAATTCAAACGAAGTCTGATGTATGGAAGAGGTCGACTTCACGACTCTTTCTTTAGGGATAAGCCTTCATATGAGTATCAAGGGTGTTCGATCCCTGTTGGTAATGACTTTAAAGAAGACCTGAACAATATATGCTGGTGGTTAATGGAAAAAGGTTATGACATATACATAAGAGACAATTCATTCCTCGGTTTCCCTGCATTCCAGATTGTAGTTCCGGGAATGTCGGAAATAGACAAGTCTTTCTGTAAACTGAATCGTAGGTTAAATAAGATGGAGCTTACGGAGAACTGTTTGAGTCCTCTTTTTAATTTGCATAGTTTGAGTGAGGAGCAAACCCGTTTGACAATATCGTATCTGGAGTCTCTGGATAATTTCAGTATCGACTTGTTTTCTCATAATAGCAACAAGAACAACCATGTAAACCGCAATCTTATTTTAATGCTGCTTTATCTAAGTATTAATGAGGTGGAGCAGGCCGGTAAGAAACTTGCGTTGTATGTGCTTGATACATCTCCAGAGAAGGCCGTAGCAGCGCAATCCGCATTTGAGGTTTTAAAAAAACATCCCGAGACTTCAATGAAGGCAATTATGGCTCCGGCCTGTTTTGATTGTGGGAAGTGCCAGATAAGCGATGGTTGTAGATATCCGTTCTTGAAAAAGATAGAGAATATCATTCAAGGATGTATGGCTTCTTATGATTTTAATCAATCCCAGACGAGGGCACTTTTTATAGACAAAGATGAATAAAAGAGTAAAATTGAATAGATATACGTGTCGTCGAATTTTTGATGACGCAACATATCTTGAGAATCAGGTAAACCATGTCTTTAGAATGTATACCGGTCGCGAAAAGTCTTTTGTTGATACATTGAGCTATGATTTCAAGAACGTAGAGATTGATGAATCAATAGCCTCTCAACTATGCGATTTATGGTTTATTACGTTTGAAGGTGATGTGGAAACTCCTTTTTCTTATTCTTCAAAATATGAGATTGAAGAAAGGTTTGGCAAGATTGCCTCTTCTGATACTCTGCCCAACGGCAAACCATGGCTGAAAACAATACAGATAGAACTGACCGATGCCTGCAATGAAAGGTGTGTGCATTGTTATCTTCCAAACAAGAAGAAGGATGCGGCAAAATCCTTAAGCGTCAGTCAAGTAAAAGGAATTCTTTCTCAATTCAGGGAGAATAATGGGGTAAAGGTCATTTTCTCGGGTGGCGAGATTCTTCTTCACCGTCAGTTAAAAGAGATTCTTGATTATTGTAGGGAGATAGAGCTGATGATTTTTCTTCAAACCAATCTGCTTCTTTTCCGTCATGAAGACATCGAATATTTCAGGTCTTTAGAACTGTTTAATGTCCAGGTGTCGTTATATTCGACTTGTGCCGATGAGCATGATAGCATAACATCGGTGAAGAATTCATGGGTAAGGACTAAAAGGAATATAGAATTGTTTGTCAGAAACAATATTCCGCTTATGATATCCTGTCCAATAATGAGGCAGAACTGTATGGCTGTAAAAAATATAAAGGAATATGCAGACTCTTTGGGTGTTGACTGCTATTTTGATGCCATTATGATGGCGCAGACAGGTGGCAGTACATCAAATCTTGATGTCAGGATTCCGGAGTGTGAATCTGAAGGGGTGATGCGTTCCTTGATTGAAACACGTCCCGATTATATGGATGCCATTACGTCATCAAAGGATATGGATGAACTGCTTACAAAGCGCTTTGCCCGGAGAATGTCCACTTGTAAAATAATGGATTCTGGGGTTTGTGTTGATAGCGATGGAACGATATATCCATGTCCGGGATGGAATCAGTTGTCTTTGGGAAATATTAATACAGATTCATTACTGGATATTTGGGAAAATAATAGAATGACTGAATATTTGCGTGGTCTGGTGCCTGCAGAATTCAAAAAATGCGTAAAATGCAACTTGAAGAATTTCTGCGATATGTGTCCAGTGTACAATTATAATGAAAATGGGACTATTGATACTCCAGCTTCAATATTCTGTATCAGGGCAAGTAAACTTAAGTCGGTTGTAGTAAATATATTTGAAGAGTTTCACAAAAAGAACGATAAAATATGAATATGCAATTTATAGAGCGGTTGTTACATACGCAGAGCGTATCGGGGTTCGAACATGAAATTACCACCATCTTTTCAAATGAGCTTGATGGTTTTGTAGATGAGGTCAGGGAAGATGTTGTAGGTAATACTTACGCCTTCATCAATCGCAAAGATGCAGTCACGACCATAATGATAGAAGCGCATTGCGATGAGATTGGTTTTCAGGTTATTAACATCAGCGAATCCGGGTTTGTCTATATACGGAGAAATGGGGGGGTTGATGAACAATGCGTACCCGGTTCGCAGGTTGAAATCAGGACTGCAAATGGAGAAACTATATATGGAATCATAGGAAAGAAACCTATTCATCTTATGAGCACTGATGACAGGAAGAGGACTCTTGAAATGAATCAGGTGTGGGTAGATACGGGGCTTAATGCCGAAACAGTCCGTGAACTGGTTTCAATAGGTGATACGGTCGCCGTAGCTCCAAATTTCAGAATGTTGGGAGATTCGCGCATATCGGGCAAGGCGCTTGACAACAAGGTGGGAGTATATATTGTCGCAGAGGTCCTCAAAAGAGTGAGTCAAAATAATAACCTTAAGGTAAACGTGGTGGGTGTGGCATCTGTGCAGGAAGAAGTCGGTAGTAGAGGGGCGGGGGTCGCAACATACAATGTCTCTCCTGATATTGCCGTTACCATAGATGTGGACTTTGCTACTGATGTTCCCGATCTCTCACATAATAAATATGGAAAAGTAGCTCTTGGACAGGGTGTGGTTATACCGAGAAATGTTGATGTGTCCCAACAGATATCCAGACAATTTGAAGATGTTGCAAGGTCGAACGACCTGAAATATCAGATCTCGGCTCGTCCGCATGCTACAGGAGGAACAAATATATCCCATATTCAATTAGTGCGTAATGGAGTCAGAACAATATCTTTGGGTATACCATGCCGATATATGCACACGCCTGTAGAAATGTGTGATATCAATGATATCAATGCTTGTATCGATTTGTTATGCAATTGGATTTTGCAACAATGAATCATTTGCAATGAACCGACAATGTGAATTGCCTATAAAACCATGAGTGTGAACAAAACAATCAATCCCCATCTGTCAGCAGGGATATACAGTTCAGGAAAAGCGAGGATGGTGTGCTCCGGGTGGTGTCGATGCCAATGCACTGCACAAGCCCAAACGTTTCTTTGGCGCTGCGCGTAACATTGAGAACGGCGGTTCGCTCACTATCATTGCAACAGCTCTCATAGATACCGGTTCAAAGATGGACGAGGTTATTTTCGAGGAGTTCAAGGGTACGGGTAACATGGAACTGCAGCTCGACCGTTCGCTTGCCAACAAGCGCATCTTCCCGGCTGTGAACATCATTACATCATCTACCCGCCGCGATGACCTGCTGCTCGACCGCCAGACACTCGACCGCATGTGGATTCTGCGCAAGTATCTCTCGGACATGACACCCATTGAGGCCATGGAATTTGTAAAGGACAGACTGGAAAGGACAAAGGACAATGACGAGTTCCTGCTCAGTATGAACTCATGATGAGATAATTTAAAATAGTTGGAGGACAATCATACGGTTGTCCTCCAACTATTTGTTAATCAATCCTTTTCTTTGTTTTAGAATGGCAGGTCATCGGGGTCGTTTGCGGCCTTGCCGAAATCGGGAACCTCAACCTTTGGGGCATTGATGACCGGTGTCTCTGCGGGTGCAGGGGCTGCACCACGCTCTACTCTCCATGCGCGGATGTCGTTGTACCAACGGCCGTTGTACTCGCGCGCGTTGATGTCGAACGATACTGTGAGCTCGTCGCCTGCCTGAATGTTGAACTGTGCTATCTTGTCTGCACCGAATACGTTAAAACACAACTTCTTTGGGAACTGCTCGTGTGTCTCAAGTACGTATTCCTGCATTTTCCACTCGTTTCCTGTCTTTGATACGCCACCTCTCTCGGGAAGCACTGCGATGATTTTTCCTGTAATCTCCATAGTTTTCTTAAAATTGTGGGCGAAAATAGCTCTTTTATTCGCGAAATGCAATTTTTTTCGGCCCATTTTTCTCGCTTTCTATAATATTTAGTTTATCTTTGTAGATACTACGCGCGCGAGCGCGTCGGTTAACCATGATAATCAATTAAAAATTTTATAATATGAATTTTACAGTATCAAGCTCTTTGCTGGCGTCTCGTTTGCAGACAATCAGCCGTGTAATCAATTCAAAGAATACAATTCCTGTGCTGGATTGCGTGTTGTTCGAACTCGAGGGTAACAAGCTTACCCTGACAGCTTCGGACCCGGACAACACCCTCAACACCTCGTTCGAGGTTGTTGACTGTTCCGAGGACTTCAGTTTTGCTATCTCTTCAAAAATCCTTATCGACTCTTTGAAGGAGATTTCGGAGCAGCCAATCCGTTTCGACGTCAAGAAAGAGACTCTTGAGATAACAATCTACTACCAGAACGGTAAGTACAGCCTTGTCGGACAGAACGCCGACGAGTATCCGTCGGCTGCAGTGCTTGGCGAGAGTGCAGTTGCCATCAACGTGCCGACAAAGGTTCTTTCAAGCGGTATCTCTTGCTCTTTGTTCGCCGCTGCCGACGACGAGGTGCGCCCTGTTATGTGCGGTGTATATTTTGACTTTGCACCCGACAGCATTACTTTGGTTGCTTCGGACGGCCATAAACTGGTGCGTTGCCGCGACTACTCCGTGACAGGTGCCGAGAAATCGGCTTTCATCCTTCCAAAGAAGCCTGCCACACTGTTGAAGAACTTGCTTGGCAAGGACGAGCAGGAGGATGTTGCCGTTGAGTTCGATGGCCGTTTCGCAATCTTCGACATGGGTGAGTACAAGTTGGTTTGCCGCCTTTTCGATGGCCGTTACCCCAACTACAACTCTGTAATCCCACAGAACAATCCACATAAGCTCACAGTTGACCGTGTTGCACTCATCAGCACATTGCGCCGTGTGGCAATCTTCTCTTCACAGGTGAGTCTCATCAAGTTGCACCTCGAGGATAACAAGGTGGTGATTTCGGCTCAGGATACAGACTTCTCGACATCGGCCGAGGAGAGCATTGCATGCAGCTACGACGGTGCTTCAATGAACATCGGTTTCCGCGCATCGTTCCTCATCGATATCCTCAACAACACCCCGGGCCAGGATGTGGTTATTGAGCTTGCCGACCCTTCACGTGCCGGTGTCATTGTGCCTGCCGAGCAGGTTGACAAGCAGGAGCTCCTTATGTTGTTGATGCCAATGATGCTTACCGACTGATTATGGAACTGAATCTTGTAAAGCCTATAATATTCTTCGACCTTGAGACAACGGGTACCGATATCTCAAAGGACCGCATTGTCGAAATCTGCTACATAAAGGTCTATCCCGATGGCAGGGAGGTTGAATATACCAAGCGCATCAATCCCGAGATGCATATCCCCGAGGGGGCTTCGGCGGTACATGGTATCTATGATGCCGATGTCAAGGATTGCCCCACATTCAAGGAGGTTGCACGTGAGATTGCCAATGAGTTCGAGGGTTGCGATGTTGCCGGTTTCAACTCCAACCGTTTCGACCTTCCGCTGCTTGCCGAGGAGTTTCTGCGTGCACAGGTGGATATCGACCTCTCGCGCCTGCGTGCCATTGATGTGCAGGTGCTTTATCACAAGCGTGAGCCACGTACATTGTCGGCTGCCTACAAGTTCTACTGTGGCGCAGTGCTCGAGGATGCTCACAGCGCACTGGCCGACACACGTGCCACATATGAGGTGCTAAAGGCGCAGTTGTCGCACTATGACGACATGCCTAACGACATTGAGGCTCTTTCAAAGGAGTCGACCTTTACAAACAATGTCGATTTTGCAGGCCGCATTGTGTATGACGAGAGTGGCAAGGAGGTTTTCAATTTCGGCAAATACAAGGGTATGCCTGTTGATGCAGTGCTCGACCGCGACCCCGGCTATTATGGCTGGATGATGAACGGCGATTTCTCTCTCAACACAAAGCAGGTGTTGACACGTATCAAACTGCGTGGAATGAAAAAGTGAACAGCGTGGTGGCGGCATGGTTTCATGCCGCGACCACAATTTGTGTAATAGACCAAAAAGGAAAAACAGTTTCCAAATGCTTAAAGGAAAGAATATAGTTTTAGGAGTGACCGGAAGTATAGCGGCATACAAGGCTGCGGTGCTTGTGCGTCTGTTGGTTAAGGAGGGCGCAACCGTTCAGGTGGTGATGACTCCCGCTGCCAAAGACTTCATCACTCCGCTGACACTCTCTACATTGTCGGGCCGTCCCGTGATGTGCGACTTTTTCCGGAGCGACAACGGAGCCTGGAACAGTCATGTGGAGCTTGGCCTGTGGGCCGATGCCATGATTGTTGCCCCCGCAACAGCCTCTACGCTTGGCAAGATGGCAAACGGCATTGCCGACAATCTGCTTGTTACAACCTATCTCTCAATGAAGGCGCCTGTGTTCATTGCTCCTGCAATGGACCTGGACATGTATGCCCACCCGTCAACGCAACGTAATGTGGAGATTCTCAAGGGTTATGGCAACCACATCATTGAGGCTGCGTCGGGCGAGCTTGCGAGCCATTTGTGCGGCAAGGGGCGCTTGGAGGAGCCTGAGGTCATTGTTGCGCGTGTAAAGGATTTTTTTTTAGGCAGTAGTAGGCTGGCAGGCAAGAGAGTGCTTGTTACTGCCGGTCCCACATATGAGAAGATTGACCCTGTGCGCTTCATAGGCAACTACTCTACCGGCAAGATGGGCTTTGCCATTGCCGAGGAGTGCGCGGCGCAGGGTGCCGATGTCACACTTGTTGCCGGTCCTGTCTCACTTGAGTGCAAGAACCCGAGGATAACACGTGTCGATGTGGAGTCGGCGCGCGAGATGTACGATGCTGCGATGGCGGCATTCCCCGCCTGCGATGTGGCTGTGCTTTCGGCTGCCGTGGCCGACTATCGCCCCGCGCAGTGTGCGCCGGTGAAGATGAAACGCACGGCCGATGACATGTTCATTGAACTTACCCCCAACAGTGACATCGCTGCCTCTTTGGGTGCAGTGAAGAGTGACAAACAGATGCTTGTGGGCTTTGCGCTCGAAACGAACAATGCCGAGGAGAATGCCCGCCTGAAACTGGAAAAGAAGAACCTTGATTTCATTGTGCTCAATTCGCTCGAGGACAAGGGTGCAGGCTTTGCCTGCGACACCAACAAGGTGACAATCATAGACAAGAACGGCAAGAGCGATTTCCCGTTGAAGAGCAAAAAGGATGTGGCAAAGGATATTGTTGCGCACATTTCAAGGTTGCTTACAGTGCTCGCATTTCTGCTGCTGCCCCTGTCGGCAAGCGCCGAAGGCGAGGAACTGAATGCCAACGTAACGCTCAACGCCTCAAAGGTACAGGGCTCGAATACCGAGGTCTTTACGCAGCTGGAGGAGGCATTGAAGGCTTTCATTAATGACCGTAAGTGGACTCCCAATGTGTACGAGGAAGTTGAGCGTATAAACTGCAACTTCACCTTCGTGGTGAACTCATATGCCAATGACGGTTCGTTCGACTGCTCGCTTATGGTGCAAGCATCGCGCCCGGTGTTCGGTGCGTCATATACATCAACCCTTTTCCAGTACGAGGACAAGAGTATAAAGTTCAGCTACCAGCCGTTTGACCGTCTCGATTTCATTGAGGACAATCTCGACAACAACCTGACTGCTGTCGTAGCCTTTTATGTGTATATGATTATAGGCATGGACCTGGACTCTATGGGTGAGCTTGGAGGCAGTGAGTTCCTGAACAAGGCGCTTACAATAGCCAACAATGCGCAGAATCTTGGCGATGCGGGGTGGCGTGCCGGCGGCAGCAGCAACAACCGTTACTCGATAATCGACGATTATATGAACGGCGCGATGGAGCCTGTGCGCAAACTCATGTACAAGTACCATCGTCATGGCCTTGACATGATGTTCAAGAGTGCCGACGAGGGACGCAAGGCTGTGACAGAGAGCATAGCACTGTTGAAGAAGGCATACGAGGACCGTCCGATGGCCTATTTTACAAAACTATTCACCGAGTATAAGGTGGACGAGATTGTAAATATATACTCAAAATGTACCCCCGAGGAGAAAAAGACGGTTGTGGAGACCCTCTCGGACATAAATCCTTCGCTCTCATCGGAGTGGGACAAGATAACAAAAAGCAATAATTGAGAAGCATAATGCTTAAACATATATCAATACGTAATTTTGCACTGATTGAGCGTGTGGAGGTCGATTTCTCTGCAGGCTTCTCTGTCATTACGGGTGAGACAGGTCACGGAAAATCGGTCTTTCTTGGTGCTATTTCTGTGCTGTTGGGCCAGCGCTCCGATGCGAAGTCTGTTCGTGAGGGAGCCGACCGTTGTGTGATAGAGGGCAGCTTCGATATCTCCGATTTTGCTCTGCAGGGGTGGTTCGGGGAGAATGACCTCGACTATGACAGCGAGTGCATTGTGCGCCGCGAGGTGGCGGCAACAGGGCGTAGCAGGGCTTTTGTCAATGACACGCCTGTCTCTGTGGCGCAGCTCAAGGAACTGGGTACCCGTCTCATGGATATCCACTCACAGCACCAGAATCTGTTGCTTGGCGATGCGGGCTACCAGCTACGCGTGCTCGACACGCTCTCGGGCAATAAATCATTGCTTGACGGCTACAGGCTGCAGTACGATGCTTACCGTTCAATGAACGGTGAACTTAAAAAATTGAAGGAGGTGCTTGAGAACAGTCGCCGCGACGAGGAGTGGCTTCGTTTTCAGCTCGACGAGCTCAATGCTGCAGCGCTCAAAGATGGCGAGGTTGAGGAACTTGAGCAGGAAGTAAGTGAACTGTCGCATGCCGAGGAGATACAGGGTGCCTTGTATGGCGCATGTACCTCAATTGACGGCGACGGCAACAGCCTGTTGCAGGCGTTGCGTGAGGGTGCCAATGCTTTGGCGCGTATATCGTCCCACTACAGTGCAGCCGAAGAGTTGTCAGGCCGCTTGGAGAACTGCTATATAGAGCTCAAGGATTGCTGCAGTGAGATGGAGCAGCGCGCCGGCCGTGTACAGTATTCGCCCGACAGGCTTGAGTTTGTTGAGCGTCGACTGGCAATGATATACGATTTGCAGAAGAAACATCGTGCCGAGTCGGTTGGCGAACTGTTGGCTCTTGCTGCCTCTTTTGCCGAGAGGCTCGACAGGATTGAGTGCGGTGACGACGATATACGCTCTTTGCAGCGCCGCATAGATGAACTTGGAAAGGAACTGGCAAATGTGGCCGGCGAAATTACCGGGGTGCGCAAGGAGAACGCGCAGAAACTGCAGACAGAGATGGTTTCCATGCTTGTGAATCTGGGCATGCCTATGATTCGTTTCGAGGTCGATTTTGCAGCGACCGATGGTTTTACTCCGCAGGGATGCGATGTAGTGACTTTCCTCTTCTCTGCCAACAGCAGCAGTGCTCCACAGCCGCTTTGCGATGTTGCATCGGGTGGTGAGATGGCGCGTGTGATGCTTGCTCTCAAGTCGCTGGTAGCATCAAGCACCAATCAGCCGACCTTGATTTTCGACGAGGTTGATACAGGTGTGTCGGGTGTACTTGCCGAGCGCATGGGCCGAATGATGCAGCAGATGGGCCGTGCCAACCGTCAGGTGCTCAGCATCACACACCTGCCACAGGTGGCAGCTCTTGGATTGCGCCACTACAAGGTGCACAAGGAGGAGACGGCAAAGGGAACGGTAACAGATATTGTAGAACTTGAACAGCAGGAGAGGGTGCGCGAGATTGCACAGATGATGAGCGGCGAGGTGCTCACCGATGCGGCCATAAGTGCGGCCAATCTTCTGTTGTCACAATCATAAAAAAACAGGATAAAATGGTAAATTCAAATGAAATGATATTCGGCGTACGCGCCGTTCTTGAGGCTATTGAGGCCGGTAAGGAGGTTGATAAGATACTTGTAAAGCGTGACTTGCAGAGCGAGTTGTCGCGTGAACTGTTCGCGGCTCTGCGCGGACGTACAATTCCTGTTGTGCGTGTTCCGGTTGAGAAACTGAACCGCATTACACGCAAGAACCATCAGGGTGTGATTGCATATATCTCGGCAGTGGAGTATGCAAGCGTCGACACGCTTGTACCCACTCTCTATGAGGAGGGAAAGGTGCCTTTCCTTGTGCTGCTCGACGGTATTACCGATGTGCGCAACTTCGGTTCTATTGCCCGCACCTGCGACTGTGCAGGCGTTGATGCCATCATCATACCCTCGCACAACAGTGTTACCGTGAATGCCGATGCTGTGAAGACCTCGGCAGGTGCACTGCACGTGTTGCCGGTGTGCCGCGAGAAGAACATTTCCGAGACATTGAAATACCTCAAGGCTTCGGGCATACGCATCATATGCGCAACAGAGAAGGGCAAAATCAACTATACTCAGGCCGACTTCAACGAGCCTGTATGCGTGGTGATGGGTGCCGAGGACAAGGGTATTCCACAGGAGCACCTGGCGTTGTGCGATGATTGGGTGGCAATTCCACAGTTCGGCAACATCGAGTCATTGAATGTTTCGGTTGCCACAGGTGTAATTCTTTACGAGGCTGTTCGTCAGCGTCACCTCAACGACTGATTTCCATGAAAAGATTAGTGTCATTGCTCTTTGTTGTCTCTTTGTCGGCAATGTCTCTCTTTGCCGGCAAGTTGCCAAAGGGTGTGGATAAGGCGCGCCGTGCGGTTGCAAGCGTTGTAACCTACAGGCAGGGTGTGATGTTGCAAAGCGGAACGGCTGTTTTTGCCGGTAGAAGCAGTGAACTCATTGCATCGTACTCGCTTTTTGTGGGTGCCGACAGTGCCGTGGTAATCGACTACAAGGGTGTTGTGCGCACGGTGAAGAACATTGTCGGGGTAAATGAGATGTTCGATTGCATAAGGGTTCGCGTGGCCGCCGACAAAAAGGTGAAGCCACTTGCCATATCTGTATCTCCTGTCGTAGAAGGCGAGACACTGTTTCAGCTTGGTTACGGCATAGGAAAAGAGGGCTTTGTTGAGGAGGCTACGGTGGAGAGGACCGATTCTGTCTACTCTTGTGCCTACTATACCTTGGCAAAACCAATGGAACCGCGTTTCATGACCTTGCCGGTGGTGAATGAGGGCGGTGAACTTGTTGCCATAATGCAGGAGAGTGCAGCCGGTGACACGGTGAACAGTTATGCCATCGGTGCATCGCTCTTTTCTGCGCTCGATGTCTCTGTGCCCCTCTATGGCAATGGATATTACCGCTCAATGGGAATACGTACTGCACTACCGGGCAACAAGGAAGAGGCCCTCTCCTGTCTTTATATGCAGGCAATTGTAGGCAACGACGAGTCGTATAAAAATGTGATTGATGATTTCATAGCGTTGTACCCCGAGAGTTACGAGGGGTATATGGCAAGGGCGGAATATGAGGCTATGGTGCTTCGTGACCTTGATGTGGCTGAGCAATCCTGGATAAAGGCATTTGAACTTGCAAAGAACCCTGCCGAGGTGCATTACAGCAAGGCGAAGGCCATCAATACCATTGTGCTGCAGGGCGACACGGTTTCGCATCCTTCATTGTCGTTCGGGAATGCCTTGCGCGAGATTGATATGGCTATAATGGCCGACAGCCAGTCTCTTTTCCTGAACGGAAAGGCCGAGATCCTATGCTCACAAGGAGATTATATTGCAGCCGCCGAGTGCTATGAGTCGCTTGCAGCAACCGACATGCGCAGTGCCGAGCTCTTTGCAAAGGCATCGCAGTGTTACAGAGAGGTGCAGGATTATGACAAGTCGGTTGCAATGCTTGACAGCGCAGTGGCGTGTTTCGATTCCCTTGCGGTGAAATCCTATGCTCCTTACATCCTTACACGCGCTCTTGTCAATGCAACGGCAAATAAGTACCGTAATGCGGTCTATGACTATATCCGTTACGAGAATATAATGGGCGGCACCCTTGGTGCAGAGTTCTACTATCTCCGTGCGCAGTCCGAGCTTGGTGCAAAGATGTATGCACAGGCGCTCAATGACTTTGACACGGCAATTTACCTTGACCCGCAGAACCCTGTGTATTACATCGAGAAGGGTCTGTTGTGTTACCGCGTGAAATATTCCGATGAGGGAATAAGAGTTCTCTCCGAGGCCGAGGCTCTTGCTCCAACTTCCCCCGATGTGCATTATCTGCTTGGCCGTCTGTATATGCAGAAGGGCGAGAACGAGAAGGCTGTTCTATATTTGCGTAAGGCGGCAGAACTCGGGCATCCCGATGCCGAGGCTGTGATTGGACAAACAAATAAATGAGTGTTGCAATGAGGAACTGTGTGCGAATAATTCTGTTGGCTGTTGCCTTTCTTTCGGCAACCGTTCCTGCATGGGGTGGGGTAGAACCGCTTCCGCATGATTCTTTGCGCACAGAGGGCTATATCAAGGGGCTCGAAGCATACAGGGCCGGTGACTACAAGACGGCTGTGGGGCTGTGGAAAGAGGAGGCCAGACGCGGCAATGCCTTGGCACAATGTAACCTGGGTGCCTGCTATGTGCAGGGCAAAGGTGTAGGGCAGAACTACAACAGGGCAGTCTCCTGGTTCAATAAATCGGCCGCACAGGGCAATGATGTGGCACAGTGTAATTTAGGCAACTGCTACCACAAGGGCTACGGCGTTAAGCATGACCTGCAGGAGGCCGTCAAGTGGTATCGTCTTGCTGCCGGGCAGGGCAATGCTGCGGCAATGACAAATCTTGGCGTATGTTACAGGCAGGGCGAGGGGGTGGAGGCCGATACCCTCAAGGCTTTCGATTATCTGTACCGTGCTGCCGATAAGGGCTATTCTGTTGCCTGCAATGAGGTCGGCGACTGTTTCTTCTTTGGCTATGGAGTGGAGCAGAATGCCGACGAGGCATTCTATTGGTATAAAAAAGCTGCCGTCCAGGGGTTGGATTCTGGCCAATATAATCTTGCGATGTGTTATGCCTATGGCGATGGTGCCGTGCAGGATGATGTGGCTGCGTTCCGTTGGTTCGAGAAAGCTGCCGCTCAAGGACATGTGAAGGCGCAATACTCCCTTGCAGGGTGCTACAGCAATGGTACCGGTGTAGAAAAGGATTCTGTCAAGGCTGCAACGTGGTACGAGAAGGCTGCCGTGGGTGGCCATGCCGATGCGCAATACATAATCGCCGGTTGCTACTATTCGGGCTACGGAGTGAAGGAGAACCATGCCACTGCTGCAAAATGGTACAGGAAAGCCGCAAAGAACGGCGATGCCGATGCAATGTGTCAGCTCGCCGGCTGTTATTATTGGGGTGACGGTGTAGCCTATGACTACGAAGAGGCGATGGCTCTCTATTTGAAAGCTGCCGAACTTGGGAGTGCCGAGGCAATGTACTGCCTTGCCGAGTATTATGTGCCGGAAGGTGAAGAGGGCATTGACTTGAAATCGGCATTTGCATGGTACAGGCAGGCTGCTGAACTGGATTTTGTTCCGGCATACAACAAACTTGCCAACTGTTATTACCTTGGTGTGGTTGACAGCGTCGATTACAAGACGGCTGTAAAATGGTATAGAAAGGGTGCCGATGCGGGTGATGCCGATGCGCAGCACAACATTGCCCAATGCTATTATATGGGGCACGGTGTGACGCAGAACTACAATACGGCGTCCCGCTGGTGTGCAAAGGCTGCAGCACAAGGAAATGCCGATGCAATGTATATGCTTGGAACAATGTGTTATCAAGGATTGGGCCTGCAGCAGGATTATGGTAAGGCTGTGACCTGGTACGAGATGGCTGCAATTAAAGAGCATCCAGCAGCGCGGTATAACCTTGGTGTATGTCACTACTATGGCCAAGGTGTTCCCAAAAACAGGGATAAGGCCATTGAACTGTGGCGCTTGTCGGCCGAACAGGATTTCGAGGATGCCGTCAGGGCATTGAAGGATCTGGACAGATAATCCGTGCTATGCGTTGTGCCACTCAAGGCAGACGATACTCTTTGTCTTTTCATTGATGCAGCAGCGTGCCGAAGGGCGTTCTCCAACCAACCACACAATCTCGTCTGTCGCATCGGCAACAACAAGTTGTGTCTGTTTTTCAGTCAGGCTCTTTTTCCGGTCGGTGAGATAGTCGCTGACAAGCTTTGTTCCGCGCATGCCGAATGGTGCAAAGCGGTCGCCGGGGAGTGTGTTGCGCAGGGTGAGCGGCAAATGTAGCCTGTCGGCATCTAAACCGGCCTTGTTGCGCTCTTTGGGGATATTGCCGTCATATACCTTAGCGGTGATGTACAATGTGCCCTGTGTGGTTTTTACATGCCCCTCTTCGGGCAACTCCATTTTCAGCTGCTCAAACTCCTTCCTCTCGGTTATTATGAGGTTACCACGCTCTTTTATAACGCTCCAGCCGGTTGTGTGGAACTGTTTTGTACCTTCGTTTTCAAGGGATGTTGAAATATCCTCAATCTGTGCGCTGTTGAAGCCTAATGGCGACAGAATGCCATGCAGGATGGTTGCCGGTGCAATCTCCTTTGACAGGGACTCTATGCTTACAATGTTCTCGTGTTTCACTCGCCTTATGGCCTCGTCAATGGCATGGCTGTATATTTTTTCGGCATCGCTCATGCGCTGTGCGGTGGCGGCAAGCGTGTCGAGAACCGATGGGTTTATTTCGGCCAACTTGGGAATCAGTTCAAGCCTTATTTTGTTGCGTGTGTAGTCGCATGTGAGGTTTGTGCTGTCTGTGATGTAGCTTTCGCCGCGCCATTTGAGGTAGTCGATGATTTCATCGCGGCCCACGCAGAGCAATGGACGCACGATATATCCGTTACGCGGCTGTATGCCCCGGAGCCCCTTTATCCCCGTTCCGCGAATAAGATTCAGCAGCATTGTCTCGGCCGAATCGTCGCGGTGGTGTGCCACTGCTATGGCCTTTGCGCCAATTGCGCTTCTGTGCTCTTCAAAAACTGCATAACGTTGTTCGCGTGCTGCCATCTCAATGGAGATACCCTTCTGCCGGGCATATTCCTTTGTATCGAAATGTACGGTGCGGAGTTTTATTGACAGGCGCTCGCAAAGCTGCTTGGTGAAAAGCTCGTCGCGGTTGCTCTCCTCACCGCGCAGATGGAAATTGCAATGGATGGCTTCGCACTCATATCCTAATTTGTAAAGCACGACAAGGAGTGCGACGGAGTCGGCTCCACCGCTGATTGCTACGAGTACCTTGTCGCCCTGTTCCAGCAACCTGTGCCCGTCAATGAATCTTTCAACCTTGCGTTTCATCTGCTATTTTGTGCGAAGATAGAGCATAAATGCGTAAAATCACTCCTATGTAAAGAAATAATTGCTGAAAAGTGATTTAAAATTTCAAAAAATGGGCTTCTTTGTTTGTTCTTCACAAAAAAAGTCTTACCTTTGTCATCGCTTAACGCGACATGGTCGCAAAGCAAAATCGGTACCTTGGATGAGTGGCTTAGTCAGTGGTCTGCAAAACCATGTACGGCGGTTCGAATCCGCCAGGTACCTCAAAGAGCTCAATGTTGAGCTCTTTTTTTATTTTATCATATTCTTCTTATGGCCGACAACTATCTTGAAAAGAGAATGGAGCAGTACCGCTCACGCTCTTCCTCGCCGCAGGGTGCAAAAACCAAGGAGGGGCTCTCGTCACTGCTTGTGAAAAACCGTAGCACAAGGGGCTACGATGCCTCTTACCGTGTGCGTGCCGACCAGTTGCACCGCATTGTGGCTGTTAACACCAAACTGGCATCTGCCCGCAACCGTCAGCCTCTGCGTTTCAGGCTGGTTACGGCAGATGAGGTCTATAAGGTGTTGCCGCTTGTAAGAATGGGTGCGGGGCTTAAGGAGTTGAATCTCCCTCTCGAGGGAACTGAACCCAACGCTTTCATCATTGTATGCTCAACCATTGAACCGCGCAACAGTACTTTTGTCGACCTTGGCATTTCGGCACAGAGTATGTTGCTGCAGGCAGTTGAGATGGGGCTGAACGGTCTTTGTATGATGGATTTCGATGCCGACGGACTTGTCGATGCCCTTGCGCTTCCATATAAGCCGTTGCTTGTTATTGCTGTTGGGAAGAGTTCCGAGAAAATTGAACTTGTGGATATAAAAGCTGCTGATGACCATGCGTACTATCGTGAGAATGGTGTGCACTATGTACCGAAGGTGGTTGTCGAGGATTTGATAATAGAGTGATAGGGGTATGAAAGAGAAGAACGGACGTTTGCTTTCGCTCGATGTGCTGCGTGGCTTTGACATGTCCTTTATAATGGGTGGAGAGGTTGTGCTCATATGTCTCGCGTCGCTTTTTCCGGGGTTGGAATTTCTTGGTGAGCAGATGCTGCATTCGCAGTGGGATGGTTTTACTTTCTATGACCTTATTTTCCCTTTGTTCCTTTTCCTTGCGGGTATCTCGTTCCCCTTTTCCATGGCAAAGCAACTTTCAAATGGTAAATCCAAGGGGAGTATTTCCTTGAAAGTAGTGAAACGCGGCTTGATACTTGTCCTGTTGGGAGTCGTATACAATGGCCTTTTACAGTTTGATTTTGAAACTTTGCGTTATGCGAGTGTGCTTGGGCGCATAGGAGTGGCATGGATGCTTGCTTCATTGCTCTATATATGGCTCAAACGCAAGTGGCTGCTGATACTGCTGTCGGCTGTGATCCTGCTTGGATATTGGGCATTGCTTGCGCTTGTTGTCGCGCCCGATGCTCCTGCTGGTGCATCATCTTTCTCTATTGACGGCAGTATTGTCGGTTATGTAGACCGCTGTATGCTGCCCGGTGCTTTGTATAACGATATACACGACCCCGAGGGGTTGCTCTCAACCTTGCCTGCAATTGTGACAGCCTTGTTGGGTATATTCACGGGCGAATTCGTGCGTTCAAAGAGTATTGCAAACGAATATAAGAAGGTTGCGGTGATGCTTGGTGCTTCGGTCGCACTACTCCTTGTCGCCTATCTTTGGAATACTGTATTCCCAATAAACAAGAATCTTTGGAGTAGCTCGTTTGTGTGCTGTGCCGGTGGCTGGTCATTGCTCTTGTTTGCGCTTTTCTATCTTGTTGTGGATGTCGTGGGGTGGAGTAAGTGGGCGTTACCTTTGCGCGTGATAGGAATGAACTCTATAACGATATATCTCGCACAGCAGTTTCTGGATTTCTCAAAACCGGTAAACACACTGTTTGGCGGTGTTCTTAAGTTACTGCCCGAGGATTATTATGCGCTCGGCTGGTGGTGCTGCTATATGCTTGTGTGCTGGTGTCTCCTTTATTTCCTTTATAGGAAGAAGGTGTTCTTGAAGGTATAATACAAAGAGGCCGGGTCAAAAGTAATTTTGGTTCGGCCTCTACTTTTTAGCGCTTTCTTTTTGTTTTTTGCCTGAAAGCTCCGATTATAAGCATTTTTTGCGTAAAGAAGCTCTTATTCGGCCAAATGGTAGCTTATACACCAT
>JAZRRI010000033.1:0-29297 GCA_045650605.1 Bacteroidaceae bacterium
ATTTCGCCGTTTTTTATATTCAAAAACGTCTGTTTCTTTCTTTTTCGCAGTTACATAGCCCGCTATGTGCCCTTGAAAAATAAATAAACATCCAATTTTTGCTCTATAAAAAACTTGGCGATATAAATTTAAACAGCTTCTAAAAAAACAATTAAATCATTTACCTCTTCCCAAGCAGTGCCAACCCCTTGGGCCACACTGCATTTACATTCTATTACATGGCATTATCTGTTATTTGTTAGTGTTGTTTGTTAATACTCGAACATAAAGAGCGTGCAAATATACAAATTCTATCATACATTGCATAAAAATTATCTTTTATATAAAAAAATCCAACAGTTTTTGCACACTCCTTGTAATTAGCATCACATCTGCTGCTTTGTGATTTAAAAATAATGCACTATATTCGCACATTATTATATTATAAGGAACCTGCATGAAAAGAGTTATACTTGCCCTGCTGCTGGCATTGCCATTGCTTGCCACGGCACAGGAGAGAATCAAGGTTGCCTGCATTGGTAACAGTGTTACATATGGCATGACCCACAAGAACCCTGCCGAGACATCATACCCCACCCAATTGCAGCAGATGCTTGGCGAAGGGTACGAGGTGCGCAATTTCGGCCACTCGGGTGCTACACTCTTGAGCAAGGGACACCGCCCATACATCAACCTGCCCGAGTACACCGCAGCGCTTGAGTTTGCACCCGACATCGCCGTTATCCATCTGGGACTGAATGACACCGACCCGCGCAACTGGCCCAACTACCGAGACGAGTTCTATGGCGACTACATGGGCATAATAGAGGCGTTGCGTGACAAAAACCCAAAAGTCAAACTCTATGTTTGCCGTATGAGCCCTATTTTCAACTGGCACCGCCGTTTCAAGAGCGGTACACGCGACTGGTACCGGCAAATTCAGGATGTAATTGAAGAGATTGCCGAGAATGGCGGCTTTGAGCTCATTGACCTGAGCCGTTACCTCTATAACCGCCCCGACTTGATGCCAGATGCACTGCATCCCAACGAACAGGGAGCCGGTATCATTGCCAAACAGGTATACTCTGCAATAACCGACGATTTCGGTGGATTGTCACTGCCGGCAATCTACAGCGACAACATGGTTGTGCAGCAAGGCAAGCCTTTCGTTGTAAGCGGAACAGCCAATGCAGGCAAAGAGGTATCGGTACGTTTCGGCAAGCAGCGAATAATTAAAAAGGCTGCAGAAGACGGCACCTGGATGGTGATGTTCACACCAATGGAGGCCGACGGCAAGAACTACACACTTACCGTTGAGTGCGGAAAAGAGAAGATAGAATACAAGAACCTTGTCATTGGCGAGGTATGGCTCTGTTCGGGACAATCGAACATGGCATTCATGGTAAAGGAGAGCTCACACATTGAGCAGAGCCTTGCAAATGTAAAGGGAAAGGACATACGCATCTATGACATGAAGCCACGTGTCTTTACCGACAATGTCGAATGGGATTCGGCAAGCCTTGTGGCGCTCAACAACCACGACTACTACCGCCCCACCACCTGGCAGCTGCAGAACGGGCAGAATGTAAAGGATTTCTCGGCAGTGGCATACCATTTCGGTGCAATGCTTGCCGACTCGCTTGGCGTTCCCGTGGGACTTATTTGCAACGCTGTGGGCGGCGCGCCTGCCGAGGCATACATTGACCGCAAGACACTCGAGTTCCACCCCGTGCTTGTAGACATATTATATAACTGGAAAGAGAATGACATGATACAGGACTGGTGCCGTGGCCGTGCAAAGAAGAACATTGCCAAGAGTGCCAACAAGATGCAGCGCCACCCATACGAGCCTTGCTTCCTTTACGAAAACGGCATTATGCCAATAGCAAGTTACCCCATAAAAGGAGCAATATGGTACCAAGGCGAATCGAACGCGCACAATGTTGAACTGCATGAGGTTATATTCCCAACCCTCATCGAGAGCTGGCGCAAGACATGGAACGATGCCGAAATGCCGTTCTACTTTGTCCAGCTCTCAAGCATAAACCGCCCGTCGTGGCCACACTTCCGCGACTCGCAGCGTCGCATGGCAGCCGAAATCTCCAACTGCGACTTTGCCGTGTCGAGCGACAAGGGACACCCCACAGATGTACACCCCAAGGAGAAAGCACCCGTAGGCGAGCGACTTGCACGTCTTGCCCTGAACCAGACATACGGCATGAGCCACGTTGCACAACACGGGCCCACCCCTGTACGGGCATTCAGTTTCAAGGGCAAGACTGTAATAGAGTTCAGTAATGCAACCGAACTGAAGACAAGTGACGGTAATATATTGAAAGGATTTGAGGTTGCCGACAAGACCGGTTCATTCAGCAAGGTAGAGGCTAAAGATGTAAAGTTCAAGGGTAACCGCATAATAATAGAGCGTGCAGCCCACCGCATACGTTACGGTTGGCAACCATACACCGACGCGAACCTCGTAAACGAGCATGGTCTTCCTGCAAGCACATTCGAGATTGAAATAAGCACTCCGCAGATGAAAGGCAGAAAATAAGAGAAAGCAATACTTCAGGCCACATTTACCAAGAAAATATTCAGATTATGAAGAGAGCATTGATTACAGGTGTCACAGGACAGGACGGCTCGTTCCTTGCCGAGTTACTCATTGAAAAAGGTTACGATGTGCATGGAACCATACGCCGCTCATCGGTCGATTACCGCGAACGTATCGCACATCTTGAGGGAGATTCCAATTTTCACCTGCACTATGCCGACCTTGGAGACTCGCTAAGCCTTATTCAAGTCATTGGTAAAGTACGCCCGGACGAGATATACAACCTTGCTGCACAAAGCCATGTCCAGGTAAGTTTTGATTCGCCGGAGTTCACCGCAAACATTGATGCCACAGGTGTCCTGCGTGTACTTGAAGCGGTGAGACTTACAGGACTTGCCGATAAATGCCATATATACCAGGCATCGACATCCGAACTTTATGGTAAAGTTGAAGAGGTGCCACAGAACGAGGAGACCCCATTCCACCCCTATAGCCCGTACGCGGTAGCCAAATTGTATGGACATTGGATTGTAAAAGAGTACCGTGAAGCGTATGGCATGTTCTGTTGCTCGGGCATCCTGTTCAACCACGAGAGCGAGCGCCGTGGCGAGACATTCGTAACCCGCAAGATAACACTTGCCGCAGCACGTATAGCACAAGGCAAGCAGGAGAAACTCTATCTGGGTAACCTCTCTTCGCTGCGCGATTGGGGATATGCTAAGGACTATGTCGAGTGCATGTGGCTGATGCTGCAAAACAACAAGCCCGAGGACTTTGTAATTGCGACAGGCGAACAGCACTCCGTCCGCGAATTCTGCTACCAAGCATTCAAACATGTAGGTATTGAACTGGAGTTTGTGGGCGAGGGTGCCGACGAAAAGGGTATAGACAAGGCCAGCGGCAAAGTGATTATTGAAGTGTCACCTGATTTTTACCGTCCTACCGATGTCGTAAACCTATGGGGTGACCCGTCAAAAGCACGCAAAAAGCTCGGCTGGGACCCTAAAAAGACCACATTCGAGCAACTTGTAAAAATTATGGTAGATGCCGACATGGCAAAAGTTGCCATTGAAAAAGCCGGCGACAATATACGCATGAACCTTGCAGAATATCTTGAACGTGGTATTGTAAAATAAATGGCAGGAAGTATGATGAAGAAAGATTCCAGGATTTATGTAGCCGGACATAGAGGGATGGTGGGCTCGGCCATCGTACGCGAGCTGCAACGCCAA
The DNA here is from genome assembly GCA_045650605.1 of Bacteroidaceae bacterium. GTDB lineage: Bacteria > Bacteroidota > Bacteroidia > Bacteroidales > Bacteroidaceae > HGM04593. Next base: position 3,766 of record JAZRRI010000033.1, read on the forward strand.
GGGTATACAAATATAATAACCCGTACACACAGCCAGCTCGACCTGTGCCGTCAAGAACAGGTAGAAGAGTTCTTTGCAACTGAAAAACCGGAATATGTATTCCTTGCGGCAGCAAAGGTAGGAGGCATCATTGCCAACCACACAGCCCTTGCCGACTTCATGTACGAGAACATGATGCTTGAGATGAATGTCATAAACGCAGCTTGGCGCAATGGTTGCAGGAAGTTGGAGTTCCTGGGCTCGTCATGCATATACCCCCGTTTGGCACCGCAGCCCATGAAAGAGAGTTGCCTGCTGACATCGGAACTTGAGCCTACAAACGAGGCGTATGCCCTTGCAAAGATATCGGGACTGAAGTATTGCGAATACCTGAACCGTCAATACGGCACAGACTTCATCAGCCTTATGCCTACAAACCTCTACGGTCCCAACGACAACTACCACCCCACCCACAGCCATGTGTTGCCTGCACTCATACGCCGTTTTCACGAGGCTAAGGAGAATAACCTGAAAGAGGTCACCTGTTGGGGCGACGGAACGCCAATGCGCGAATTCCTATATGTAGACGACCTTGCCAACCTGTGCGTGTTCTTGATGAACAACTATAGTGGCAACGAGACAGTAAATGCAGGCACCGGCAAAGAGGTCTCAATTAAAGAGTTGACGGGCCTGGTAGCAAAGGTTGTAGGCTATGAAGGCGAAATAAAATGGGACACGAGCAAGCCGAACGGCACACCGCGCAAACTGCTCGATGTATCAAAGAGTGCAGCACTCGGATGGAGATACATGACCGAGCTCGAAGATGGTATAAGACTCGCATACGAAGATTTCCTGACCAACCCCACAAGAGCGGAGAGATAAGGAATAGACAGCGGAATATCCGAGCATGAACAAAAAAATGAATTCCACAGTAGAGGATTCATTTTTTGTTCATGCCGTTTCATTTGCTTTTTGGGCGATATATTGCAAACATCGTGAGATTGCAAGGCCTTATAACTGTCTATTCCTTGAGACGGAAAGAAAAATGCTCATACAGCCCCACATTCTCGGGCTTCAGTGTCTCAAGATAACATCCCAGTCCTGTTGCATCAAGGTAATGCAGCAGTGCTTTCATCAACGGTTTACCATAGTTTTGCCCTTGCTTGTCGAGCCGTGTGGCAAAGGCAAACAGATAACCGTCATCGGCACTCTTGTAACGTTGGGCAACCCTCTGTGCCTCGGCATCAAAACGCGACAATAGGATTGAACGCCACAGCCCTGTCTTGAAGGCCATTTTCACAACCCCTGCTTTCAAATAAGAGAGCAAACCGGATTCCTTACGTCTTGGAGGAATATATATCAATACGGAATTGACCTCATTGCTGTCGGCAATGCATATTGCATCGGGCTAATTAAGGACGATGTTGAAAGCCCAAAAGTGGCTCATTTTCTACGGTCGTACTTTCCGCGACAGGCATATTTGAACAATTCATATTGACTGAAGCCATCGGCAAGCGCATCGGCAAAACGTTCAACATCCCCGCGCTGCATCACATAGCAATCCTTGAAAAAGGAAGCGTGATTTACACTCATATAATCCCCTATTAAATTAACCGTTAATTCAACAAACAGGTCCGGCACGCACACCGGACCTGTTACATATTTGTCAAACCGAAAAAATCACTTTATGACACCAAGTTCCTTACCCACCTTTATGAAAGCTGCAATTGCCTTGTCAAGGTGCTCCTGCTCGTGAGCTGCAGAGAGCTGCACACGGATGCGTGCCTCGCCCTTTGGAACAACAGGATAGTAGAAACCGGTTACAAAGATTCCCTCCTGGGCCATCTTCTGTGCGAAAACCTGTGACAGCGGAGCATCATAAAGCATTACAGCACATATAGCCGACTGTGTAGGCTTGATGTCGAAACCTGCAGCCATCATCTTGTCACGGAAATAGTTCACATTGTTCTGCAACTTTGTATGGAGTTCGTCGCTCTCGGCAAGCATCTTGAATACCTCTATTGACGCACCTACCACAGAGGGTGGCAATGAGTTGGAGAACAAATAAGGACGTGAACGCTGACGAAGCATGTCGATAATCTCTTTGCGGCCTGTGGTGAAACCGCCAACTGCACCACCGAATGCCTTACCCAGTGTACCTGTGAAAATGTCGATGCGGCCATAGCAACCGAACTGCTCGGCAACACCGTGACCTGTAGCACCTACAACACCGGCCGAGTGTGACTCGTCCACCATCACCAGAGCATTGTACTTCTCGGCAAGGTCACATATCTTGTCCATTGGCGCCACGTTACCGTCCATTGAGAACACACCGTCGGTAACGATGATACGGTAGCGCTGTGCCTGTGCCTCCTGCAGGCAACGCTCCAGGTCGGCCATGTCGGCATTTGCATAGCGGTAGCGCACTGCCTTGCAAAGACGCACACCGTCAATGATTGAAGCGTGGTTCAGAGAGTCTGAGATAATGGCATCCTCGGCTGTAAACAGTGGCTCAAACAGACCGCCATTGGCATCGAAACAAGCTGCGTAAAGGATTGTATCCTCGGTCTTGAAGTAATCGGCAATGGCCTTTTCAAGTGTCTTGTGATAGTCCTGCGTACCGCATATGAAGCGAACCGATGACATACCGAAGCCACGAGCCTCCATAGCCTCCTGCGCAGCCTTCATAAGACGTGGATTGTTCGAGAGGCCAAGATAGTTGTTGGCACAGAAGTTCAGTGCTTTAGAGCCATCCTCAAGGGTAATCTCGGCAAACTGCTGCGATGCAATGTTACGCTCTCTCTTGTACAGGCCGGCTGCATCAATGGCTGCCAGCTCGTTCTGCAGATGTTTTTGAAAATCTCCGTACATAGTCTATATCTTTTTAGTTAATGTCCTGAATTTTATTCTATCCACAAAAATATATTTTTTGATTTGATTTTCATATCTGCAGCAAGAAAATATTTCGCTTCACAGGAGATTGAGCAAATAAAAATGGGGACAGAACAATTTAAAATATGTTAACGTATGGTAAGTTTAACAAAAAATTGTACCTTTGGAGCGCAAAAAAAGAAAACAGACGAACTATGATTGGAAACATACTGTTGCTGATATTCTATTTCACAGCACCGGCGGGCATTCTCTTCATCTGCCGCAAGAACAAGTTTTTTGGCAAGATTGGCCCGGTATTGACACTGTACATTTTGGGTGTATTGGTCGCCAACATCGGTATTTTCCCCAGCGAGGAGACCGAGTACAAGAAACTGTTCGACTTTATGGAGTCTTTCTCGGGGATGCTCATTCCACTTGCATTGCCAATGATACTATTCGGTTGCAATTTCAAGAAGTTCTCTTTAGGCAAATCACTCGGAGCATTCATTATCGGTGCATTCTCGGTTGTGGCATTTGTCTTTGCCGGATATCTTGTCTTCAAGAGCAGGCTTGGAGAGGAAGGTGCCATAATGGGAGCATCACTCACAGGACAGTACCTTGGCGGTGCAGCCAACCTTGGAGCTATCAAGGAGATGCTGGGACTAAGTCCCAACAACTTTGTCATTCTGTCAACATGTAACCTCATCGTTTCATTTTTCTATCTTATGTTCCTCATGGGCGGTGGTGTGAAGCTGGCACGTTGGATTGTGGGCAAACGCGGCGGCAAGGAGCAGAAAGTGAATGTGGAGGAGTACACCGAAGAGAACCCCTACAAGGATTTCGGCAAGAAAAAGAGCCTTAAGCAACTGGGCAAGGTCTTTGGCGCAGCTGTTGTCGTCATGGGTATATCTGTCTACATCAGCACCATCTTTGGCGGTGGCAAGATATCGATGACAGCACTCATTCTTTCAATCACCACCCTGTCGCTGTTGCTCACCGCATGGAAAGAGATGCGCACATGGGACAAGAGCTACGATGCCGGCATGTACCTTATATATGTATTCTGCCTTGTAATGGCTACTATGGCCGACCTGAGCAAGATAGACTGGAACCAGAGCCTGTACATCCTCATATATCAGGCTGTAATTATCTTCGGTTCACTGTTCCTGACCATCATTCTTGCAAGAATTTTCCGCATCGATGCCGACGATGCCGTCATAACATCCGACACCCTTATCAACTCACCGCTTTGTGTGCCAATGATTGCAGCAACGATGAAGAACAAGGATGTGATTATGGTAGGTATCGCTAACGGACTATTGGGATATGCCGTGGGCAACTACATAGGTTTCCTTATGTTCCAGCTCTTCGGGTTACTGTAAACAATGTATTCACACAACAAACGCTCGGGGGAACCCGAGCGTTTGTTTTTATCCGTTTTATAACTTTTTATTATAAAAAATTGTTGCTATTACAAAATAAACCGTAACTTTGAAAAAACAAAAGGAGACGGAATAATTGAAACAAAATCATATAGCCTTATGAAGAACGTACTTGTAATTGGCTCAACCGGACAGATTGGTTCGGAACTCACAATGAAATTGCGTAACATGATTCCCGACGGCAACATCGTTGCGGGTTACATCCCCGGTGCAGAGCCTAAAGGAATACTGCTTGAGAGCGGCCCGGCAGAGGAGGCCAACGTAAAGAATGCCAGGCAGCTTGCCGACATTGTTGAGAAATACAAGATTGACACGATATACAACCTTGCCGCCCTGCTGTCGGCCGTTGCCGAGTCAAAACCACTTTTGGCATGGGACATACAGATGAACGGCCTCATCAACATACTTGAAATTGCGCGAGAGAAGAAGTGTGCTGTCTTTACGCCAAGTTCAATTGGCTCTTTCGGCCCCAACACACCACGCGACAACACACCGCAGGACACCATCCAGCGCCCCAAGACAATGTATGGAGTGACAAAGGTGGCAACAGAATTGCTCAGCGACTACTACTATACAAAGTATGGCGTAGACACCCGCGCGGTACGTTTCCCCGGCCTCATCTCGAACGTCACACTCCCTGGTGGCGGCACGACAGACTATGCTGTAGAGATTTATTATGCAGCAGTTAAGGGCGAGGATTTTGCCTGCCCCATCCAGGCCGGCACATTCATGGACATGATGTACATGCCCGATGCACTGAAGGCAGCCGTTGACATAATGAATGCCGACCCGTCGCGACTCATACACCGCAACGCATTCAACGTGGCGTCAATGAGCTTCGACCCGGAGATTATAAAGGCTTCAATCCAGAAGTATATCCCCGACTTCAAGATGCACTATGAGTTCGACCCTGTGCGCCAGGCTATTGCCGACTCATGGCCAAACAACATGGACGACAGTTGTGCACGCAACGAGTGGGACTGGAAGCCAAGCTACGACCTCGACACAATGACACAGGATATGATAAAGACCTTGCGCGAACGTTTCAACAAATAAAAAATCCTAAAAAGAGATAGACAACAGGTTGCCGGCAATTAAAAAGCAAGCAACCTGTTTGTTTGCATATAGACAACGGTACAGGAACCATGAACAAGGAGATAGACATATTTACACCTAGTGGCGAGGAGGAGTTCCCGCTACCCTTGAGCGAGAGCAGGGTTGCTGCCGGTTTTCCATCGCCGGCCGAGGATTTTGGCGAAATGAGCCTCGACCTCAACCGCGAGCTAATAAAGAACCCCGCGTCCACATTCTATGCCCGTGTAAGCGGCCTGTCAATGGTGGACGAGGGCATCAACGACGGCGACCTGCTTGTAATAGACAAAAGCATTGAGCCACACCATCACTGCCTTGCCGTGTGCTACATCGATGGTGAGTTCACGCTCAAGAGGTTCGAGAAGCACAAGGACTTTGGCCTGCTGATACCGGCAAACAAGGAGTTCAGACCTATAAAGGTGACAGCCGACAACGATTTCTGCATTTGGGGTGTTGTCACTTACATAATAAAGAAAGTGTAAAAAACACTGCGCGACAATACTACAATGATTGGACTCTGCGACTGCAACAATTTCTTCGTCTCGTGCGAGAGGGTGTTCAACCCGTCGCTCAACGGCATGCCCGTTGTTGTGCTGAGCAACAACGACGGTTGCGTCGTGTCGCGCAGCAACGAAGCCAAGGCTCTGGGCATAAAAATGGGGCAGCCACTGTTCCAGATACGCGATTTTGCCAAGCGTAACAACGTCAAAATATGTTCGAGCAACTACCGGCTCTATGGCGACATGTCGCAACGTGTGATGACCACCCTGAGGCAAAACGTTGAGGATATTGAGATATACTCCATAGACGAGGCCTTTCTTATGCTCGATGGCCACCCGGTAGAGAGGCTTAAACAGTTTGGCGAAGAGCTTGCACGCACAGTGAGACGCAACACCGGCATCCCGGTGAGTATTGGTATGTCGCATACAAAGACACTTGCCAAGGTTGCCGCAAAGCTGTGCAAGCAATACCCCAGACTCAACAGCGCCTGCCTCATGCAACGCGACGAGGATATTGCCAAAGTGCTTGGCAACTACCCTGTCGATGACATATGGGGCATTGGACGCCGACACGGCAAGATGCTCAAGGAGTGCCGAATAACGACAGCAGCACAGTTCGCCGCATTGGGCAAGGAGTGGATTGAGAACAGGATGGGAATAACAGGCCTGCGCACATGGCAGGAGCTGCATGGCATACCAAGCATTGATTTCACACAGGAGAGCAGCAACCGGCAGTCAATAATGGTGTCGCGCTCATTCTCAAAGGAACTGTACGACATTACCCAACTACACGATACAATAACCACTTTTGCCGGAATAGCCGCCGAAAAGCTGCGCAAGCAGAACTGTGTGGCGCAGGAGCTGCAGGTGTTCATCATCACCAACCGTTTTCACAAGGAACAGCCACAATATTACGAGTGCGGAACGGTACACTTTGATACCGCTACAAACAGCACATTGGAGATTGTAAAGGCAGCTACGGCCGAACTGGACAGAATATACCGCCGCGGCCTTGGCTATAAGAAGAGCGGTGTGCGACTGAGCCGCATAACACCGGCCACAGCAGTGCAGAGCACACTTTTCGACACCATCGACCGCCCCAAGCATAAAGCCCTGATGCAGGCGATAGACCGCATCAACGACAGCTACGGACGCGAAAGCATAAAACTGGTATCACACGGAACAATCACCGACCACACCAACCGCGAGCACCTCTCACCACAGTATACCACACGCTGGGAAGATATATTGATTGTCAAGGTATAATGTAGTAAAGCAGCAACCTTCTCTTTCATGGTTGACCTTATTTTTGTGGCAAATTATAAATTTATTATCATGAAAGATTTAAACAATCAAGAGTATTATTTTGCAGATTCGCAAGAAGAAGCGAAAAAAGAGAAAGAAAAGCGTGCAGCTTTGCACAATATCTTTCCAATTTTAATGGGTGGTAAAGAAGACAAGACCAACTACGTCATTCGCAATGAGAACAAGGCAACCCCTTCTACGGAGATTCCTTCAATTGCAACAAGCAACCCTTTTGCGACAAATCCAATGGGTTCTAATGCAAAAAAAGCAGCCACAACATTTGAAAATCCTAAAAATGATTTTAACTTTGACCCATGGCAACGTGAAAAGACACTTGACCGAATGCGTATAGTCAAATATCCCAAATTGCTTGGAGAAATGGGAACGGCCGTTTACCCCCGCGCCAACTATCGCAGCAAAGAGGAGTTCGACTACATCAACAACAGCAAGTTCAATTCCATCATTGACAAGAACCTTGAACACGAAGGCGGTTATGTCAACAACAAGAACGACAGAGGCGGCAAGACCAAATATGGTATAACCAAGCCCTTCATGGAGGATTTCAAGTATGCCTTGCCCGGTGGCAAAGCAATACCAATTGAGGATCTCACGGTCGATGATGCCAAGAAACTGTACAAGGCGATGTGGGACAGATACAACCTTGGTCATGTAAGGGACAAGAACGTTGCATACGTGATTTTTGACTACATGATCAACACATTCTATCACACCGCTGCCAAAAGAGTGCAGGAGGTACTGAACACCCGGGTGCGGCACTTAAAGCTGACGGGCACCTTGGCGAAAAGAGCCTCAATGCAATACACAACAGCGACTACAAGTGGTTGATAGATGAGGTTTTAAAGAACAGGCATCATCATTACCGCGAACAAGTCAGAAAAGATTCCACCCAACATGATTTTTACGCAGGTTGGATGAACCGTTTGAACAAGATAGCCAAGGCTGTTGGAAGTGACTTATATTTTTCACCACAGTATTAGAACATGAAAAGAGCATTTGTTTTATTCCTTATTTTGACAATAGCACTGCCAAGTTTCTCCACCCCACCACAAAAGGACGGAGAAAAGGAGTTGTCGCCGTTTGTAGGCAAGTGGGGTTGGGAAGGCAATGCCCTCGAGCACAGATTCTTCGTTTGGTGCGGAGAGAGAAATGACTCACTGTTGTTTGCTATTGGAGGTACATTCTTTTATGGTGACAGGATTCACATGCCAGAATGGGATAAGGACGAGAAATTTATCCAAATGGTGCGAACAAAGAAACCCAAGGGGAACATAGCACGGAGTAAAATGCACGAAATCATGTCAAACTTTTATTGTGGCGATGAGAAGAAGTTGAATGATGTGACTTTTGAATTGCTCAGCGACACTGTAATGCTTTTTATATTGGATGACAACAAGGCTTATTGGCCCGATACCGCATTGATGATTCTGCGAGAAAAAGAGAACATAGAGTTCTCTCAAAAAGAGCATGAACATATGTACAAAGGGAAATAACACGACACACAATGGTGGAGCCTCGGTACGAGGCTCCACCATTGCTGTATGTAACAGAGAAATATCAAAACTTTTCCACATTAAAAACCCATTTTAACAAATATCTTTATATCTTTGTGGTTAACGTCGGAAACAGGCTATTTTCGCAACGGAAAAACATATAATTATAACTATAAAAACAACACACTATGTCAATCAATCATTTGAAGAAATGCTTTCTGTTGACAGCCATTGCGCTCCTTTGCGCTTTTGGCGGCAATGCACAGGAGGCTTTTGAGAAAGGCAAGCTGTACCACATCTACGGCGCAGGAGAAAGTGAGAATCTCGTTGCCGAGAAGATGGGAGAAACAGCAGGCTTCCTTAGCTATGACAAGGAAGACCCATCAATCTACTGGAAACTATCGGAGCTGTCGGGCAGTTGGCGCATCATCAACCCCGTCACCAACAACGCTCTTCGTGCCAACGGCAACATTGTAGAGGTTGGCGAGAACAACGGTTCGGACGAAGCACAGTTGTGGAAGTTCGAGAACGGCATGCTCATTCCTGCAAACAGCCCCACACTCGCAGTAGCCAAAGGTAAAGGCGGCACACTCGTCCTCATCAAGAAGGAGAGGGCTGAGAAGATGCGTGCAGCAAAATTCAAGATTGAGGCTTCGGAAGTTGCAGGCTTTGACGGCGACCTCACATACCACATCTGCCCGGTGACAAAGCCCGGACAGGTACTCGGCAACGGCGACTCAAGCGAGAACAATGCACGTATTGTGAGCGAGGACACCATAAAGGAGAACAGAGGACAGTACTGGAACATAAAGACCATCGACCTCTTCACTTTTGCTGTGGAGAATGCTTTCTATGGCACAAACTTTGACGATGGCGGTGACAATGCAAGCATCGACTACCTGTTGCAGTGGCCTGCTACAGCCGGTGTATGGAACAACGCGAAGTTCCACTTTGAGCCTGTTGAGAAGCAGAACGGTGTTTACATCATCACATCGGCAGGTAAAGAGGGCACTATGTACGCACTCAAAGAGGGCCGAATGATGCTCGTTGAGAAGAACCCTGCCGACTCGGCTGCATGGTTCACCTTTGCACAGGTTGAGAAACCCAAAATCAATGCTCCACACTGGGAGGACGAGACAATGTTCGCCGAGAACAAGGAGCGTGGTGTTGCAACATACATGCCATATGACAACGTGAGCAAGATGCTTGCCGACAAGGAGTACTACGCAACACCATGGACAGAGCCTGTGAACAACCGCTACCAGAGCCTCAACGGTACATGGAAGTTCAACCTTGTAAGCGAGCCCGAACAGCGCCCGCTCGACTTCTTTGAGGTTGGTTTCGACGCAAGCGGTTGGGACGAGCTGCCCGTACCATCGAACTGGGAGATGTATGGATATGACAAGCCAATCTACAACAATGTAGAGTACCCGCATGCCAACACACCACCAGCTATCAAGGCGCGCCCCGGCTACAACGACAACGGCAAGAACTACGGCATCAACCCCGTAGGTTCATATATACGCACATTCGAAGTTCCCGAGGATTGGGACGGCCGCCGCACATTCATTCATTTCGGCGGTATCTACTCTGCTGCATTCGTATGGCTCAACGGTGAGTACGTAGGTTATACACAGGGCGCCAACAACGTTGCCGAGTTCGACATTACAAACTACCTGCAGAAAGGCGAGAACAAACTTGCCGTTCAGGTGTTCCGTTGGAGCGACGGTTCATACCTTGAGTGCCAGGATATGTTCCGCATGAGCGGTATATTCCGCGATGTATATCTCTACAACGTGCCTTTGACAGCCGTTCGTGACCACTACATCACAAGCAAGATTTCGGCCGACCACTTCAGCGCCGACATGAATATTGACTTTGAGATTGACAATAGGGATTTCCTCCCCGGTCTCAAGACCATCAAGGCCGAGGTATATGACCCGAGCGGCGAGCTCGTTGCAAGCGAAGAGACAACAGTGAACACAGCTGCAAAGATAGCATCGCCTACAGGCAACATCAAGCTCGAGGTATTCAACCTCAAGCTCTGGAGCGCCGAGAAGCCTAACCTCTACACCGTACGTATCATCCAGTATGACGAGGACGAAAACGAAGAGATGGCATTCTCTACAAAGTATGGTTTCCGCGACATCGTCATCAAGAACTCACTCGTGTATATCAACGGCGAGAGAGTGTTCTTCAAGGGAGTAAACCGTCACGACACACACCCTGTATACGGCCGCGCCGTTACAACAGAGTCTATGTTGCAGGATGTTATCCTCATGAAGCAGAACAATATCAACACCGTACGTACAAGCCACTACCCCAATGCGGCAAGAATGTATGCGATGTATGACTACTATGGTCTTTACTGCTGCGACGAGGCCGACCTTGAGAACCACGCAAACCAGAGCCTCTCGGACCGCAAGTCTTGGATTCCTGCATTCGTTGACCGCATCAACCGCATGGTATTGCGCGACCGTAACCACGCGAGCGTTGTCATGTGGAGCTTGGGTAATGAGGCCGGCAACGGAAGCAACTTCGGCCCATGCTACGACGAGGCAAAACGTCTTGACGGCCGCCCTGTACACTACGAGGGAACACGTTCAAGCGGCGACTACGGCGGTGGACGTTTCAGTGACTTCTACTCAAAGATGTATCCCGGCCAGGCTTGGATGGACAAGTATACCAACAACCTCGACAAGCCTATGTTCATCTGCGAATATGCACACGCAATGGGTAATGCCATCGGTAACCTCAAGGAGTATTGGCAGAAGATTGAAGCATCCAACTCTTGCATCGGCGGCTGCATCTGGGACTGGGTTGACCAGGCTATCTATGACCCACAGGAGATGAAGGAGGGTGTATACCGCATACACACAGGCTATGACTATCCTGGCCCACACCAGGGCAATTTCTGCTCTAACGGTGTTGTTTCTCCAACACGCCAGGAGGGTGCCAAGCTTAAAGAGGTGAAGGCCGCCCACCAGTTCATTGAGCTTTCAATGCCGGAGGTTAACACTGAGTTCGACGGCGGCATTGTTACCATCGCACTCAAGAACAAGTACAATTTCACCAACCTCAACGAGTTCGATGTTGTATACGAGATTGTGAAGAACGGCAACATTGTATATACAGAGCGAACAGCTGTTCCTTACACCGAGAGCGGCCAGACTGGTAAGGTATGGCTCACTGTAAGAAAGGCAAACATCAACAAGGCAATAAAGAAGGGCGACGAGTTGCTCATCAACATACACGTTGTATACCGCAAGGAGCAGACATTTGCACCTGCAGGTCACGAAGTGGCAATGGCCCAGTTCACACTTGCCGAGCGTGCGCCACTTGCAACAGTAAAGTCAAAGGGTAACCCGCTTGTTGCAACATCATCGCTCCACGAGACGGTCATTGGCAACGACAAGGTACAGTTGACATTTGATGCCGAGACTGCACAGCTCACAGCACTTGCATTCGGTGGCAAGAACATCATTGCCGAGGGACAGGGCTTCATCTACGACAACCATCGTTGGATTGAGAACGACCGTCAGGGTTACGACTACTACGGACCAGACGCAGGCAAACCACAGGCACAGACTGCGAACGGCCTTGAGGCTAACGGCGAAATCAACGTAGTTGAGGAGAATGGCAACACTGTTGTAAAGACTGTCCGCAAGGGTTCACTCTGCGACACAGAGATCAACTACACTATCTACCCACAGGGTATTGTTGACGTTGATGCCAAGTTCGTGCCGAAGAGCAGCAATCTGCGCCGTGCAGGTGTTGTATGCGCCCTCGACAACTCTTTGAGCAACGTAGAATACTATGCATACGGTCCATGGGAGAACACTGTTGACCGCAAGGATGGTGTAATTGTCGGACGCTACACAACAAAGGCAACCGGTGAAATGGCCGACAACTATGTGAAGCCACAGAGCAGTGGCAGCCGCGAGGGCTTGCGCGAGGTAACCTTTACCGACAACAGCGGCTTCGGTGTCAAGATTGAGACCGAGGGCAATGTAAGCTTCTCGGCACTCCCATACACCGACGAAGATCTTATGAGAGCCGGTCATTACTGGGAGATGACAAAGCGCCCATACACAGTGCTCCACCTCGATGCTTGGATGCGCGGTATCGGTAACGCATCTTGCGGTTACGACGTGGATACAATGCCTGAGTACCGTGTTCCAAACGAAGAGATGAGCTACAAGCTCCGCATCTCACCCGTAGGCAAGTAATTGCATAACGGACATATATGAAAAAAGTGATTGCTTTTGCAAGCAATCACTTTTTTCATTCCCACAGACTACCCCAGGAAGAGGAAGTTCCGGTTTCTGTTCCACCTGTTTTAGAAACCGACCTCACCACACCTGTAGATGCCGCAATGATGAATGTCTCGACACAGATGCTTTGGGCAACAGGCTTACAATAACTTTTTCTCATGACATTTCATTGGTTTAAAGGTTTATTGGAAACTGTTCTCTCCATCCATTCTTAATGGAATAAAGAAAAGCCTGTGGCATCCGCTGAATGCCACAGGCGAATACAATATCTACAACACCTGTAAACTGTTTTTTGTTTCCGGGGTAAGAGAAACGACGTCACTGTTTCTTCTTCTCTTCCTCTTCAACCGTAGGAGCAGTCTCCTTGTACTTGAAACGTCTAATCTTCTGCGTAGCAGTCTTTTCAAACGGCTCCTTCATAACCTCAACAGAACTTACCTGTGACGATTTGTTCACGCTCTTGTTGGTTATGCTCAAAATCTTTGCTTTCCAATGGGCCAGTTTTTCATAGAACTTGTCCTCGCTTGCCTCGTCCCACTCAATGAATCCCTCGATAGGTGACACCAATGCCACAAGACGGCCGTTGCGTTCCACAACAATGGACTCGCCCACACCCTCTACATTGTTAAGCACATTCTCAATCTCCTCGGGATAGATATTCTCGCCCGATGGGCCAAGAATCATGTTGCTGTTCCTGCCCTTGATATAGAAGCGCCCCTTCTCGTCTTGAACTGCAATATCACTTGTACGGAACCAACCGTCCTCTGTAAAAACACTTCTTGTGCGTACAGGGTCCTTGTAGTAGCCAAGCATAACATTCGGTCCTTTGGCAACAATCTCACCCTCGCCGGTGACTGGGTCAACATTATGGAGTTTAAGTTTCACATTGTACACAGGATAGCCAAACGAACCGACACTCCTCCACCCCTTCATCGCATAACCCAGAAGCGGCGAAGTCTCGGTAAGGCCATAACCGATAGCATACGGGAAACGTGCCTTCAAGAGGAACTCCTCGACCTCGGGGTCGAGCTTTGCGCCACCAATGCCATAGAAACTTATGCAACCGCCAAAGGTCTTTTTAAGCTTCATGCCAATTATGCGGCACATAAGCCAACGCATGTGTTTGTTCATCCAAGTGAGCGTGCGGCTCTTCTTTATGGTCGGCAACACACTGCCTTTGTACACCTTTTCTATAATCATGGGCACCGTAAGCATGGTCGTCGGCCTCACAATCTTCATTGCCTTGAGTAAGAGCGGTGCTGCAGGCGGTTTGGGCAGATAGTATACGGTTGAGCCGGTATACATGGGGTACAGCATACCAAGCGTCATCTCAAGCGTGTGAGCCATTGGAAGAATTGATAACCAACGGTCCTTCTCGGTTCTCTTGCATGAGTGGTAACAAGTAATCACGTTCGATGCAAGGTTGCGGTGTGTCAGCACCACACCCTTTGCACTGCCGGTTGTGCCCGATGTATATATTATGGTAGCAATCTCGTCGGGGGTGGGAACCGACGTGCGGCCGTCACAGGTAAACTTCTCCTCGTCGGCCTTAATTATTTCAAGCGTATCAAGTTCTATCACAAGCGTCATCTTATCCATCACCTCCTTGGAAATCTTGCCTATCATCTTCTTGGCCACAAACAGAACCTTGCTCTCGGAGTGGTTGATGATGTTTGTCACCTCGTTTTCGGAACTGTCGGGCAAAATAGGTATTGAGATGCGCCCGAACACGACTGTTGAAAAGAAAGCCACAGACCAGTTGGGCATGTTTGTGGAAAGAATGGCAACCTTGTCACCGGCACCAATGCCATACTGTGTAAGAACTTTTGACAATGCATCGCACTCGCTCTTGAACGTGGCATAGGTGTAAGAGCCCTCCTTTTTATCATACCATTGTGTGTATGTCTTTTTTGAATATACCGCTGTGGCATAGTCATACAGCTTTGCCAAAGTATCGATATACTTTTCACGCATCTTCTTCAATCTACGATAAATCTGATTCATATAATGTAGTGCTTTTGTGTTTGTGGTGTTAAAATAAGTAAAAATTACTGAACTTGCAGCAAAGAAACACTGAAATATTCAACCATCAGCATAAAATATCACTTTTAAGCGCTATCGAGGCCGCAATAAGCTTATGTCCATCGGCATTCGGATGTATTCCATCGGCACAGTAAAGTGCTCTCATGGTTCCCTGATGCTTGTCGAAAGGGGTAGTAATGTCAATGATAGGCGCCTGCATCAGTCCCGAAATCTCAAACAGCGCCCTATTATACATTTCGTGCCAACGGCTGATTACATTTATATCACCGCCCAACCAATTGAAGACGTTATTCCTTTGCCCTGCATTCATAAAACGGCTTATGAAAGAGAAGTAGTACTCCGAGTCTATTGGAGGCAGGGATATTATTACCGGTTTGGAGCCCAATGCACGCACCTTCTCTATGAGCTTGCCGAATTTCTCTTTAAAGGAATCGAGGATTGTCTTCGGCAGATGTTCATCTGCCGGGCTATCGGCAATCTTTCCCCAATTGAAATCGCAGTCGTTGCCGCCGAATTCAAGCAGGGTGTAGTCCGATGAAGAGATCTCGTCGGCATAGCGCTCAACCATCTGCTCGCCAAAATCAACGGTACACCCGAACTTGCCATAATTTGTTATGTCCAGTCCAAGGGTATCACCTACGATATCAATGAAACTGTTATCCAGAATTGAATATCTGTTTTTCTCATTCAGCACTACACCACGTGTCAACGAATCGCCAAGTGCTGTTATTTTTTTCTTTTCCATTATCTGTTACGTTTGATTACGGTGCAAAATTACTACTTCCCGAACATGTTGTATAATTTTTGTTACCGGTACGAGCATTTGGGGGCAAAATGGATATTTCGGGGATAAAATCCCACTTTTTAGGGAAGTTTGACAATATTTGCTTATCTTTGTCCCTGTAAAACTGGTATAGAAAAAGATGAAAAATTTGATGTTAAGCGGTGTTTGCACCATTATCCACTCACTGGTGGTACCAATATTTGTTCTGATATTCATAACATTCTACAAGCCACTCGGTATCCACGAGCTGCTCGACATGCCACACGCGACATTTGCATTCAATACAAGCATAATATTCAGCATCACACTTGTATCGACCTCCATCACAAGAGGATGGCTCTACCTCATTAGCCGGCACAGAAGTGTTTCACGCACTATATATACATTGTGGTGCTTTGCCGAGATGATTATAGCAGCACTGTTCGTCTCGCTCTATGTCACATTGATGCTGAAAGAGCCTATATCCTACTTTGAAATCGCAGGAACAATAATTGTGCTTATAACAACAACAGCTATATACCCCTACAGCATCCTGTGGCTTGGATATGAGTTATACGCAAAGAACAACGAGGAGAAAAGCGTGGGCGACGACAATACCCTGATACGCTTCTACGATGAATATAAGAAACTGCGCCTTGTAATTGCACCGGAGGCTGTGATTTTCATAAAATCGGAAGAGAACTACGTGCAGATACACTATCAGGACCAGAACAGGACAAAGAAATTCATCCTGCGCTCGTCAATGAAAGCACTTGAAGAGACGCTTGCAAAGCGTGGCCTTGTACGATGCCACAGATCATACTTCATAAACCCCGCATACATAAAGATTGTGCACAGGGACAGCACCGGAATGATAGTTGCAAAATTGAAGCAAGAAAACTATGAAAGCATCCCCATCTCACGGAAATACCAGGATGCAATAACAAGACTACTGTAGTGAGCGGAAAGCTCGTGCCAACGAGCGAAACGCAAAGTTTGCTTTAGCGTTTTGTAGCGAGTGCAGCCGAGGTTCAAGCGCACGAAGTGCGGTTAAAAGGAAAAAGCGCCCCCCCTGAAGCTACGCAGTTCACCTTTCAGATTTCAGCTTTAACCTTTAACCTTTACTTTATCAGCGCTGCATATCCGCAGCGACGGCACAGAGGCTCCACGGCCTTGTGCTGTGTAAAGCCGTCATATATTGCCCTTGCACGGGGCGATGCAAGTATCTCATCAAGGCTCTGCTCAAAGAGATTGCCAAGAGCCAAAGCACCGGCACTGTCAAGACAGCAAGGCACCACCGTACCATCCACAAGCACACCAATCTGATTGCGCAAGGCATAACAGAAGGCATCCTCCTCGTCATTCTCCGGTTTCTCACCCTCGGGCCACTCGAACATGCGGCCATACTCAATGAAAATATTGTCGGCAAGCCTCCAACCATTATGGCACTGCGTCCAAGGACGCGGCAGATACTCCGCCACCATATCCAATAAGCGCTCATTCTCTTTGTCATAACCACCCTGGTTCCACAAGCGAAGCACCATTATAATACCTTTCTCGGGTGCCTCAACGGCAAAGCGCATCACTTCGTCAACGTACCGGTCAAGATTCTCTTTCCCGTTACCCTCGTGGGAATGAAGCGACACCTGCATTTTGTAGGGACGTGCATCCATCACGGCCTGCGCACGCGACAGCAGCGTACCATTGGTAGTGAGCACCGGAACAAAACCTTTCTCACGCGCCATGGTGATGAATTCGGGCAAGTGGCGATGCAACAACGGCTCGCCCATAAGATGGAAATAGAGGAACTTTATCTTGCCGCGCAGTTTGTCGGTAAGCACATCAAACTCCGCCGGCGAAAGACTGCGCTTTTCCCTTGCCGTCTTTGGACAGAAAAGACAGTCGAGATTGCATATATTCGTTATTTCAAGATAACAGCGTGTAATCATTCTTTTATATAAAGTATCAGCAATGCGGATAGGAGAACAACAAACCAGAATTTCTTTTAAAAACAAAGAGAGGAAAGTATTGCACTTTCCTCTCTTGCAGTGACTCGCTTGGGGCTCGAACCCAAGACCCCATCCTTAAAAGGGATGTGCTCTACCTGCTGAGCTAGCGAGTCTACCTAATTGCCGTTAAGCGAGTGCAAAGATACGACTAAATTTTAAAATGACAAACTTTTTCACTCCTTTTTATCATTGCGCAATAAAAAAAGGTATGGAAAGCTTTATTACTATTTTATACAAATGGAGAAATCTCTATTCTTTACCCTCGTCGGGCACCGTGTCGGGTTTCTCTTCCTTGCTCTCCCTGCTTATGCGGGCGCTGTCTATAGCCTCCTTCAGGATATACTCCTCGGAACTGCCCGATGTCTCGGCTATCTCGTTATAGCGACGCAGATAAGCAAGCAGCAGTGTTGTCAGCGGCAATGCCACAATCATGCCCAAAAGACCGAGAAGATGCCCCCAGATGGAGAGAGAGAGAAGAATAACTGCAGGGTGCAAGTTCATTCTCTTTCCCATAATTTTGGGAACAAGGAACATATCCTGTATAAGCTGCACTACCATCAGAACAGCCAATGCACCCAACATCACCGGCCAGAATCCGCCACCTGTATTGGCAGCCTTGAGCATGGCAAGCAATGCCATGGGCAATACGGACACGGCCTGCAGATAGGGTACCAGATTGAGCATGCCTATAAACATTCCAAAGGCAATGGCTGCAGGAAAATCTATTATCACAAAACCGATAGAAAAGAGCACTCCCACACACAATGCCACGAGTGCCTGGCCGCGGAAATACTGGTTCATACCATAGACAAGGTCAGTCCACAGTTTGGACATTACACCACGCCATTTCTTTGGGATATATGGTTGCCAGCCACGTGACACACGTTCAAAATCGAAGAGTATAAAGAACAGATAGAGCATTATCAGAGATATGGTAAGCACCTGCCCCATAATATCCACAGTACCCAACAGAAGCACCTGAAGACGTTCGAGCAACATCTCAATCAAGCCTGTATCGCTCTGGCTCTGCAACAGTTCGGCAACCCCATACTGTGTTGACAGTTCCCTGAAGAAATTCATTATGGGCTCGGGTATTGAACCATCATTTATATTTTTCCCAAGGAATGACACTGTTATATCCTTCAAGGCATAGAGTTCGCGGAACATGGACGGCACAACCAGCATGAAGAGGCCATAGAGCACGGCCACCACAAAGACCATTGCAATTACAATAGCCAGTGCACGGTACTTGACGCGCATCTTCTCCTGTACAAAGTTCACAAGCGGATTGAGCATATAGGCAAGCAACCAGGCTATGGCAAACGGCAACAGCACACCGCTGAGGCTGTTGAGCGCAAAATATGCTGCAACCACAATAATGGCAAAGAGTAAAATGCGCAAGAAACGCCCAACTGTTATCTCATTCTGTTTCATATCAAAAAAGTAAATGACTACAACTATCAATCCTTGTCGGCAGAGCGTTTATCCTCTACCCCGCCCACAAGCAGAACAAACTCGCCACGCGGTTCGTTTGCCGTGAAATGCTGCACAAGCTCGGCAAGGGTGCCCCGCACGCACTCCTCGTGCAGTTTCGAGATTTCCCTAACAGCAGCCGCCTGACGCTCGGGGCCAAACACCTCGGCAAGCTGTGTCAAGGTCTTGAGCACCCTGTATGGCGACTCGTAGAAAATCGTTGTGCGCTGTTCGTCCTTAAGTAAGTTCAGGCGTGTTTGGCGCCCCTTCTTTTGTGGCAAGAAGCCCTCGAAGACAAACTTGTCGCAAGGCAGCCCCGAGCATACCAATGCCGGCACAAAAGCCGTCGCACCGGGCAGACACTGTACCTCGACACCGTTCCTCACACACTCGCGCACAAGCATGAAACCGGGATCGGAGATTGCAGGTGTTCCGGCATCAGAAATAAGTGCGACATGCCTCTCACTTGTATTAATGCGCTCCACCAGCGAGCCCACAGTCTTGTGCTCGTTGAACTTGTGGTGCGAATACATGGGCACCTGAATCTCCAGATGCTTCAATAGTTTTGCCGATGTGCGTGTATCCTCGGCAAGCACAAAATCGGCCTCGCGCAAAATCCTTATCGCGCGCAAGGTGATATCCTCAAGATTGCCCACCGGTGTGGGCACAACATATAATATTCCCATAATCGGTCCATCATTAAATATTATGCAAATTAAATATAAAATATCAAGAAACCGTTTTAAAATAGGTAAAAGTTTTTAATAAGTGGCACATGCCCCATTGTTGATAATTTGCAAACACCAAACTCTTCTTTTTATCCCATTATTGATTATCTTTGCGGTAAAAGAAACACCAATATACCAATGAACAGATTTACCGAATTCAACCAGATGGAAACCACACGCCGTGGCCGCATAGAGGTCATCTGCGGTTCAATGTTCTCGGGCAAGACCGAAGAACTCATCCGTCGCCTTAAGAGAGCAAAGTTCGCACGCCAGAAGGTAGAAATCTTCAAGCCTGCACTCGACACACGCTACTCCGACGTAGAGGTAGTCTCTCACGACAGCAATCACATCACCTCAACCCCCATAGAGTCATCCACAAGCATCCTGTTGCTTGCCAATGACGTAGATGTTGTTGGCATTGACGAGGCGCAGTTCTTTGACAGCGAGCTTGTCGAAGTGTGCAACGAGCTTGCCCGCCGTGGTGTGCGCGTAATCATCGCCGGCCTCGACATGGATTTCCGTTGCCAACCTTTCGGCCCCATGCCGGCACTCATGGCCGTTGCCGACTCGGTGACAAAGGTGCACGCCATCTGTGTCAAGTGCGGAAACCTTGCCTACGTATCGCACCGCCTTGTCGATGGCGACAAACAGGTCCTGCTTGGCGAGAAGATGGAGTACGAGCCACTGTGCCGCGAGTGCTACAACAAGGCAAGAAGCGAAGCCGCCAATGCCGAGAAATAACCAGCATACAGGAATGGCAAAATACCGCAACCTCTTCATCGACCTCGACGACACGGTGTACGACTTTTCGGCAGCATCGCGCGAATCGTTCCTTGAGACATACGAACTTCTGCACTACGGGCGCTACTTCGACTCCTTCGAGCAGTACATGTCAATCTACACCCCCTACAACCTTGAGTTGTGGCGCATATACGGCGAGGGCAAAATAACCAAGGAGGAGCTTAACCGCAGGCGCTACAGCCACCCATTGGAAGTTGTGGGAGTGAACGACCAACAGCTTGCCGACACCTTTTGCCGCGAAGCGCTTGGGCGCATACCCACAAAAGGCAATCTTGTCCCCGGAGCCATAGAACTGCTTGAGTACCTGAGCCCCAAGTACCGCATGTACATACTCTCGAACGGTTTCAAGGAGCTGCAGTCGCGCAAGATGCACACAGCCGGCATTGACGGTTACTTTGATGCCGTGATACTCTCCGAGGATATCGGGGTAAACAAACCCGACAGCAGGCTCTACCGGCATGCCCTCGACCACACGACATCGGCATTGGAGGAGAGTATAATGATTGGCGACATGTTCGACACCGACATTGTAGGTGCAGCAAACATTGGAATGGACAGCATATACTACAACCCAAATGGCAAAAGCGGCCACCCGTTCAAGCCAACATACGAAATAAGACATTTGTTAGAGATAAAGGATATATTATAGAACCATGAGCAGCAAAACAGGTACATCAATACTCATCATCTACACCGGTGGTACCATAGGCATGATACAGAACCCCGAGACAGGAGCATTGGAGAGTTTCAACTTCGACCATCTGCTCAATCATGTTCCCGAGTTGAAACAGTTCAACCTCAATATCGACTCAAAGACCTTTACCCCACCCATAGACTCATCGGACATGGAGCCCGAACTATGGAGCCGCATTGTCAGAATCATAGAGGAGAACTATGACCATTACGACGGTTTTGTCATACTCCATGGAACCGACACAATGTCGTTCACGGCATCGGCACTCAGTTTCATGCTCGAAGACCTGATGAAACCCGTCATCCTCACCGGCAGCCAGCTGCCCATCGGCGCACTGCGCACCGACGGCAAGGAGAACCTCATCACAGCCATCGAGATTGCAGCAGCCAAGAACCCCGACGGCACACCCGTTGTTCCCGAGGTATGCGTCTTCTTTCAGGAGAAGCTAATGCGCGGCAACCGCACCACAAAAATCAACTCCGAGAGTTTCGGAGCCTTCGGTTCAAACAACTACCCACCGCTTGGCATTGCAGGCACAAGCATACAGTACTACCCCAACAACATAAAGAAGTACATCCCCGGACGCAAGCTCAAGGCTCATTACGAATACAACAACAACATAATCATCCTCTCCCTCTTCCCTGGCATCAAGCAGGAGATTATAGAGAAGGTGCTTGGCGACAAAGAGTTGAAAGGAGTTATATTCCGCACTTTCGGTGCCGGCAATGCCCCACGCAAGAAATGGCTCATCGATGCCCTCAAACGAGCGACAGCCGAGGGCAAGATAATCATCAACATAACACAGTGCGCCGGCGGCAGCGTGCACATGGAAGTCTACGAGACAGGCCTGCAACTGCTCGACGCAGGTGTCATCAGCGGCAAGGACTCCACCGTTGAAGCAGCGCTGACAAAACTCATGTACCTGTTCGGCAAGGGACTGCCCACAGAAGAGGTGCGCCGCCTAATGAGCAAAAGCCTCGAGGGAGAGATAACCGAGTAAATACAAACATCTTCCACATCACTGAAAAACAAGATAGGCTTCGCGCAAGCGAAGCCTATCTTGTTTGTATAGTCATTTACTGAATCAGAACAACTTCTCAGGATACTCACCTGCATCAACAAGTGCCTGAATCTTCTCAACAGTTGCAGGACGGTCAGCAGCATAAGTTACGCCGAACCACTTTGCAGTAGTGTCAAGCACCTCGCAAGAAGCCTTGCCTGTAGTTGTCAGGTTGTTAACCACCAATGGAATGAAGTACTCGGCCTTTGGCTTGTCAACATTCTCCTTCAAGAAGTCAACGAACTGCTCCTCAGAGTGCTTGAAGTAATCGGGTGTGAAGCCCCAGAAGTTCATTGATACAGGAGTCTCCTCGCCAACAGGCTGCCAAGCACCCTCCTCATCCTTGTAGCAGATAGGACCATCGACACGCATAATCTCAGTGCGCTCAACAACACCGGTCAACATGTTCTGCTCGTTCTTCTCGCAAACGCCACGAGCCACGCTACCGTTCTCGCTAAGAGTATTGCAGATGCGGAAACCAACCATTGAATACTTGCCCTCGCTACCCTCGGGAAGTTCGCTAAGCCACTTGCCCATCACAGCAAAAGCATCACGGCCATAGAAGTCATCGGCATTGATAACAGCAAAAGGCTCGTTGATAGCATCCTTACCCATGAGCACAGCGTGGTTTGTACCCCAAGGCTTTGTACGCTCCTCGGGAACAGTAAAGCCCTCAGGGAGGTTATCGATAGCCTGGAACACCAACTCTGTAGGGATGTGACCCTCGTACTTGCTCAATACCTTGTCACGGAAATCCTGCTCAAAATCCTTGCGGATAACGAACACCAACTTACCGAATCCACCACGGATAGCATCGAAAATAGAGTAGTCCATGATTGTCTCACCGTTTGGACCAAGACCGTCCAACTGCTTCAAACCGCCATAACGGCTACCCATACCGGCAGCCAATACAAAAAGTGTAGGTTTCATTTTTTAATAATATAAAGGTTAATTATAAATTCTCTTTTTTGCACAACCATTCAAGGATGCACCCAAAGGTACAATTTAATTATTGAATTTATGCAAATTATATTAAAAAAAATAGCCCTGTACACAAATTAAAGGCATGACAGCACATTCAGAACCATGCACACAGGACAATGACGCACAACGACCGAGAAGTGGTGAAAACAACCGTCAAGACAAAGAAATAAAAAAGCAAAAATACCTCGCAAAAACTTTGCCAATATGAAAAAAAAGAGTAATTTTGCAAGCTGTAAAGCGAAAAGTCAAAAAAGCGAATATAAACAATATAAAATATAATAAGACGATGAAAAGAACATTCCAACCCTCTAACAGAAAGAGAAAGAACAAGCACGGTTTCCGTGAGAGAATGGCTACAAAGAATGGCCGTCGCGTATTGGCAGCCCGTCGCGCAAAGGGACGTGCTAAGTTGACCGTTTCAGACGAGTACAACGGCAAGAAAAAGTAATTGCAATACAGGCAATGCCTGTCGAAATAAGTTTGCAAACAAATTGCGGTGAACAGTTCTCTGTTCACCGCAATTTGTTTTTATTTACAGAGCACAGAATGACACACTCGATTGGGTCAACTGCTATATTATTGCTATTTTTTTATTTCATGCTGAAAATATTTCAATTTTCTCTTGACTCGTCCCTAAGGGCATACATTAACTTTGCACTCACTGGCAAATGAATCGTACGATTATGAGTAGAAAAACAAAGTTAAAAATCGGAGAGTTCTCAAAGATGATGCAAGTGACAGTTAAGGCTCTACGACATTATGAGCAAAAGGGGTTGCTTGTACCCGACGAAGTGGATGAGTGGACAGGCTACCGTTATTACAGCGTCGAGCAGATGCAACGACTGGGCACAATTCGCGGACTCCAACGGCAGGGTTTCACACTCGAAGAGATTAAAGATTTATTAGAGGATGGCGCGCAGATGCCAAGTATCGACCAGCTGACTCAAAAGATAGAGCAAACAGAGCGACAATTGCAACTGCTGATGGAGCGCCGTAGTCAATTGCTTAAATGGGTGGACTCTCAAAAACAAATCAAAAAAATGGAAAAATTTAGTATTCAATCCTTGCCCGAGATTATTGTGGCAAGCCATCGTGAAGTGATTTCTAATTACGCAGCTCTTGGAGAGCTGTGTGTAGAGACAATTGGCCCCGAAATGCACCGCCTCGGGTGCAAATGCACGGAGCCCGGCTATTGCTTTACCATTGAGCACAACAAAGAGTATCGTCCCACCGACATTGACATCGAGTATTGCGAACAGGTGGAAGATATGGGCACAGACAACGATATCATACAATTCAAGCGTTTTGCTGCTGTACCTAAGGCGCTATGTATGAAACACATTGGCCCTTATGAACGCTTCCACGAGTCATTCACTGAAGCATTTGCTTATATGGAAGAGCAAGGCTACAAACTTGCCGGACCTCTTCGCACCTCCTACATTGACGGAGTGTGGAATCAGGAAGACCCTGAGCTGTGGCTATCGGTAATTCAAATTCCTATTGAGGGATAAACAGAGTGGCGTATGCAGTGAACTATGCAGTTCCTTCATACGCCACCATTGTCTATTCACAATACATCTCTTTTAACCATCACCTTTCCTTGTCGCCTTTTTGGCCCTTTTAGCCCCTTTGGGCATTTGATACACGCTGCAAACCTTATCGGGCGGGCAGACCCCGCCCCTACAGGCAACAAGACAAGGTGAAAGGTTAGAGGTTAAAGCGGAAAGCCTGCAACTTTGCTGGTGAGCAGTTATAACACTCAGGGCGGACACACCGGTCCGCCCCTACTTTTCCATTTTGGGCCTTTTAATATGCGTTGCAAGCTTTCAGCTTTCCCCTTTCACATTTCAGCTTTATACACAAAAAAAGGACATCCTTTCGAGATGTCCTTTTTTATAAAAGTGGCGATGACCTACTCTCCCACAAATCTTTGCAGTACCATCGGCGCTGTCGGGCTTAACTTCTCTGTTCGGGATGGGAAGAGGTGGATCCCCGACGCTATC
>JAZRRI010000034.1:0-20574 GCA_045650605.1 Bacteroidaceae bacterium
CTAAAATTTAGCGTATTTTGTCATCTCGAACGTACGTGAGAGATCTCTTATTTTACGATATTTTTGAGATCCCTCGTCGCTACGCTCTGTCGGGATGACAGGTTCGCGATTTGATTTAGCTTATATCGAACTCACGTTAATTAGATACTTCACTTCACTGCGTTCCGTTCAGTATGACAGCTTGCGCGTGGTTTGTCATTTTGAGCATAGCGAAAAATCCATTAATTCGCGTATTTAGATACTTCACTTCACTGCGTTCCGTTCAGTATGACACGCGCGGTATGTCATTTTGAACGAAGTGAAAAATCTCTCACTTCGCGTATTTAGATACTTCACTGCACTACGTTCCGTTCAGTATGACAGTTTGCGCGCCGTTTGTCATTTTGAACCAACGGTCGACGCCCGAAGGGGCTAAAGTCAACGCAGTCAAAGAATCTATACTACAGCAAACGGGATGTCTCCACTACGGTCGACATGACATCTTAAAGTCTTTTCGGAATGTGGGTCAACTGCTATATTATATACAAAAAAATGTGGCTAAGTTTTTTAGCCGCAATTTTTTGTATATAGCGTGTCAATCAGTCGTTGAACTTGCTTGTGATTACCTCAATGGGTATCTCATATTCTGTACCTCCACGCAGGCGCACGTTGCTGATGCTTATGTCGTGGGTAATCTTCACGATGTTCTTGTTGGAGTCGATGGTGGTGCTTACAGGGATGAGCACTACCTTGTTCCAGTCGGGGTTCTTCTCTTCCCAGTCGGAGTCGCTCTCAATGCCCTCGCTGTACTCCTTGTAGCATGCTTTCACAAGGTTGGCTATGTTGGTGAAGGTGTACTCGTTTGTGCTCGGTGCAAAGCTTGTGAGGAATGATGTGTTGCTGTCGGCAAGCTTGTTCTTGAGGAAGAACTTGTACATGTCGCTCTTGCGCACCATGAGCAGGGATGTGTGGGGCTTTCTTGTGTCACCTTGGTTCTCGTTATATCGTGTGAAGGATATCTTTGCCGAGTTGATGGTGTCGCAGCTCTCAACAATGTCGGCAATGGGCAGTGTGACCTCGGTATACAGGCCGGCAGGGGTCTTGAGGTATGTGTGCTGCTGCTCGCCTGCAAGCGGGCTGAGGTCGTCGTTGTTGAAGTTGTTGACCTGCAGTACCTCTTTGCCCGAGTAGAATGGGGCAGAGAGTGCCTGGATGGAGTCGAGCTCTCCTGCGCTGTTCTTGATGAGGCGCTTGAAGCCTATGTCGAGACGTGTGCGGTAGATGCGGAGCACGGTGCCGTCGCCCTGTGTGCACTTTACATAGATGCCCTTGAAGACATCCTTGATGAATACCTCGGAGTTGGCGAAGTATTGCTTGCCTATGTGGTTGCCCTCGCTGTCCTTCTCGTAGTATTTGCTGATGAACTTGTTGCCTATGTGGTTGGGGAGGGTAATCTCAATGTGGCGTGAGTAGTTGTCGCTGTTTATAATGGTGTCGTGGACGCTGTAGTCAACGGCATTGTATGTCTTTTTGGCCAGTGGCTCGGCATCGGGGTTGTAGAACTCCTCGGGGGTGAGGTTGGTGTAGTATGGTGTTCCCTCCTCGAGTGTGTAGTCGAGCTCATAGACCTCGCACTGCATTGCGTTGAGCGAGTCGCCATAGTACTCCTCGAAGTAGAGGCGCAGCTTGGTGTATGTTGCCGAGTCGCCAATGACACCCTCCTCGGGGAAGCCATAATCCTCGTTGCAACCGAACTGAGTGATGAAGCCCGATGTGAAGATGGTGCCTGTCTCCTCGTCGGTGTAACGGCCAAGGTATACCTCGTTGGTGTTGGCGAGTATGGAGTCGTTGGCCATTATGGTGCGGCTGGTGGCATGGAAGGTCTTTGTCTGGGCTGTGATGATGTCCTGGCTTGGGACAATGCTGCTGCCTACAGAGACGGTGTTGTCGTCGCACTGTGTGAATGCAAGCAGTGTGACGGTTGCCAATAGCGTGTATATCAGTCTTTTCATTCTGTTAAGTATTACAAATAAAGGTTAACGCGGGGGCTATTTATCAATCAAGCAACACCTGTGGAGGCATTGCTTGATGGTGATGTTATTCCATTACTTTGTCATAGAAATCGTTGCATGCGGCTACATACTCCTCGGCGCTGCAGCGTGGCTGTATTGGCTTGCCGAGTGACTGGGCATAGTCGAGGAGTTCCTGTGGTATGTTGTCACCGTTGACTATGATACCGTCGCAGTGCCTGATGGCGAGCTTTGCATATTCGATGTATGATACCGGTGTGCCTATTCCGTCAATGACTCCTTCGGGGGTCTCCTGGTTGAAGAGCTTTGCGGGGAAATTGTCGGGGAAATCGGTCTTGAAGTTCTCGTCGTAGAGCGAGATGACAACCTTTGAGTCGCGGAACGATGGCTCCTCCTTGTGTGTTGTCTTTACATACAACGGTACCAATGCCGATATCCAACCGTGGCAGTGGATGACCTCGGGGCACCAGCGCAGTTTCTTCACTGTCTCAAGGACACCGCGTGCGAAGAAGATGGCGCGCTCGTCGTTGTCGCTGTAGTCGTTGCCCTGCTCGTCGGCGGTCATCAGGCGGTTGTGGAAGTAGTCGTCGTTGTCAATGAAGTAGACCTGCATGCGGGCAGCCTGCAACGATGCCACCTTGATGATGAGCGGGTGGTCGGTGTCGTCGATAATAAGGTTCATGCCCGAGAGGCGGATGACTTCGTGCAACTGGTTGCGTCTTTCGTTTATGTTACCCCATTTGGGTGTGAATATCCTTATCTCCTTGCCAAGGTCCTGTGTTGCCTGTGGCAGTGTGCGGCCTATGGCGGATATGGGCGATTCGGGTACAAATGGTGTTATTTCCTGTGAAATAAATAAAATCTTGCTTGCTTTCATCGTTAATTTTGCCACGAATATTTTTCATGGATTGCAAAATTACAAAAAAAAAGACAAACTGGCAAATTGATTCTCCTTTTTAATGGTTTTTGTGACAATTAGTAACTGCTTTGCGCGGTTTGGAGCGTGTTGTGTAATCTGTTTTGTGGTGTGTGTCCATTTGCCTTTTGGCAGAATGCGCCTGTGTGTGCAATATTTTTCATTTTATTATTTCTTTTTGTGCTTATTTGTTTGTTACTTTGCAGTCGCTAATGAAAAACAGCTTCTTGGAATCAAAAAAACAGACATTGAAAATGGAGGTAATCGGTACTATTGCTGAGCTTAAAAGAGTGCTTGATGATTATCGTGCCGGGGGGAAGAGTATTGGTTTTGTCCCGACAATGGGTGCTCTTCATGCCGGGCATGCTTCGCTTGTGGAGCGCTCGGTGAAGGAAAATGATGTGACAGTGGTGAGCGTGTTCGTGAATCCCACGCAGTTCAACGACAAGAATGACCTGAAGAACTATCCGCGTACACCGGATGCCGACTGTGCGCTGCTTGAGCGCGTTGGGGCTGCGGTGGTGTTTGCTCCATCGGTTGAGGAGATGTACCCAACCGAGGATACACGCGAGTTCTCTTTTGCTCCGCTGGACACGGTGATGGAGGGTGCTTGCCGTCCCGGTCATTTCAATGGCGTGGCGCAGATTGTGAGCAAACTGTTCTATGCGGTGGAGCCTCACAGGGCCTATTTCGGCGAGAAGGATTTCCAGCAGCTGGCTATAATACGCGAGATGGTGCGCCAATTGGCTTTTGACATTGAGATTGTGGGATGTCCCATTGTACGCGAGGAGGATGGCCTGGCAATGAGCAGCCGCAACACCCTGCTCTCCGAGGATGAGCGCGAGCGTGCCCTCACAATTTCGGGCACACTGTTTGCGAGTGCCGATTTTGCCAAGATAAATTCCCTTGCGGCCACAAAGGCTTTTGTGGAGGATATGATAAACGACACAGAGGGGCTTGAACTGGAGTATTACCATATTGTTGACGGCAACACATTGCAGGAGATTGAGGAGTGGAGCGACAGTGATTACGTGGTAGGTTGCATTGCGCTGTTCTGCGGTAATGTGCGTCTGATTGATAACATTAAATATAAGGAGGTAAAGTGAGATGTTGCTACATATGTTAAAGTCAAAAATACATTGTGCCACTGTTACCGAGGCTAATCTGCACTACATGGGCAGCATTACAATTGACGAGGAGTTGATGGATGCGGCGGGAATGTTTGAGGGCGAGCAGGTGCATGTCGTGAACAACAGCAATGGTGAGCGCATTGTTACATATATTATAAAGGGCGAGCGCGGATCGGGTGTCATCTGCCTTAATGGCGCGGCGGCGCACAAGTTCCAGCCTGGTGATGTTGCCATAATTATGGCCTATGCCACAATGACTCCCGAGGAGGCTGCGGTGTTCAAACCGAAGGTGATTATTCCGGACCGTCATAATAAAATATGATAACAAAAAAAATGAACCCCGTGGGGTTCATTTTTTTGTTATATGCTGAACAATTTCCTTCTCTTATCCAAGCACAACAAGCACTGCACCGTCGGCAACGGTGTCGCCCTTGGCTACCTGGATTGCTGTTACTTTTCCGTCGCGGTCGGCGTTGATGTTGTTCTCCATCTTCATGGCCTCAAGTACAACAACAGTCTGTCCCTTTGCTACTGTGTCGCCGACGTTTACCTTTACGTCGATGATGACACCGGGCAGAGGGGTCTTGATGGCATGGCCGTCAACAGCCGCTGCAGCGGGCTTTGCTGCGGGTGCAGCTGCCGGTGCGGGCTTTGCTGCCACCGGCTGTACTTTGACGACGGGCTTCTCCTCAACAGGCATTTCCCACTCTACGGTGTACTCCTCACCATTGACGGTTACCTTTGCAGTTGTGTCGCATACGTCGTTTATGGCAACTGCATACTCATTTCCGTTGATTTTATATTTGTACTCTTTCATAGCTTTACTTGTTTAGGTTATTCCAATGTTTGTTCACGTAGGTTATTGTGAGCACTCCGCTCTCGTTGTCGTGGACGTTGTCGCCCATGTATGCTGCCAATGCCATTGATATTGCAGCGGCAACTTCGCCATTGATTCTGTTGTTTTCCATAATGCTCCTTTTTAAAGTGGAATGTTACCGTGTTTTTTTCTTGGCAAATCCTGTCGCTTGCTTTCGAGCTGTGCAAGGGCACGTATTATGCGGAAACGTGTGTTGCGTGGCTCAATGATGTCATCGATGTAACCATACTTGGCTGCCTGGTACGGGTTGGCAAAGAGACGGTTGTACTCGGCCTCCTTCTCGGCGATGAATGCCTTGGGGTCTTCGGCCTCCTTGGCTTCTTTTGCATAGAGCACTTCGGCTGCACCGGCAGCTCCCATCACGGCAATCTCGGCACTTGGCCAAGCATAGTTGAGGTCGGCGCGCAGCTGCTTGCAAGCCATGACGATGTGTGAACCGCCGTAGGACTTGCGCAGGGTCACTGTCACCTTGGGCACAGTGGCCTCACCGAATGCGTAGAGCAGCTTGGCACCATGCAGGATGACGGCATTGTATTCCTGTGCTGTGCCGGGGAGGAATCCGGGCACGTCGACAAGTGTTACAAGTGGGATGTTGAATGCGTCGCAGAAGCGTACGAAGCGTGCGCCTTTGCGTGATGAGTTGCAGTCGAGCACGCCTGCATATTTGCAGGGCTGGTTGGCAACGATACCTACTGATTTGCCATTCATGCGCGCAAAGCCTACGATGAGGTTCTGTGCATAGTCGCGGTGCACCTCAAGGAACTCGCCATTGTCGACAATCTCTGCAATCACGCGATACATGTCGTATGCCTGGTTGGGATTATCGGGGATTATGGTGTTGAGTATGTCGCTTGTGCGGTTGATGGGGTCGGTGCAGGGTACGTCGGGCACATTCTCCATGTTGTTCTGGGGAATGTAGCTCATGAGCTTGCGTATGAGTGCAAGGCCCTCCTCTTCGGTCTGCGCTGTGAAGTGCGTAACGCCCGATTTGCTTGCATGCACGCTTGCACCACCAAGTTCCTCCTGTGTTACAACCTCGCCAAGCACGGTCTTAACAACCTTGGGGCCTGTGAGGAACATGTATGCCGTGCCTTCCATCATTATGGTGAAGTCGGTGAGGGCAGGTGAGTATACCGCGCCGCCGGCGCATGGGCCAAAGATACCCGAAATCTGTGGAATGACACCCGATGCCATGATGTTGCGCTGGAATATCTCGGCATATCCGGCAAGGGCATTGATACCCTCCTGTATGCGTGCACCGCCACTGTCGTTGATGCCGATGACAGGTGCTCCCACCTTCATGGCCATGTCCATCACTTTGCAAATCTTCTGTGCCATTGTCTCGCTGAGCGAACCGCCGGTCACGGTGAAGTCCTGCGCAAAGATGTATACGATACGGCCTTCGATAGTTCCGCTACCAACGACAACACCGTCGCCAAGGTACTGCTTCTTCTCCTGGCCGAAGTTGGTGCACCGGTGGGTGACAAACATGTCCATCTCCTCAAAGCTGCCTTTGTCGAGCAGCATCTCTATGCGTTCGCGTGCTGTGTACTTGCCGCGTTCGTGCTGTTTCTCGATGGCTTTCTCTCCGCCGCCCAGACGCGCCTTTGCACGCATGGCGACCAGCTCTTTGATTTTTTCAAATTGCTTGCTCATAATATTATAATTTATGATGTTCGTGTGATTGTCCGGTTACTCCTCGCAAAGCTCGGTGAGCACTCCTTTTGTCGACTTGGGATGCAGGAATGCTATCTGCAATCCTTCGGCTCCGGCTCTGGGAGCCTTGTCTATTGTACGTATCTCCTTTGCCTCGCACTCGGCAAGCGCATTGGCAACGCCATCCTCAACCTTGTAGGCAATGTGGTGTATGCCCTCGCCGCGGTTCTCAATGAATTTGGCTATGGTGCTGTCGGGTGATGTCGCTTCAAGAAGCTCAATCTTTGTCTCGCCAACCTTGAGAAAGGCGGTGCGCACCTTCTGGTCCTCCACTGTCTCAATGTTGTAGCACTCAAAACCCAATACCTGCTCATAGTAGGGCAACGCCTCCTCAATGCTTTTTACAGCAATGCCCAGGTGCTCGATTCTTGAAATCTTCATATTGCGGAATTTATAATGTTTGTCCTGATGCCTTTGGGGCATGTCTCTCTTCTCGCTATTGCGAAGATACGCATTAAAAACGGAAAAGCAATAGTTTGTAAATCTTTTTTGGAATATAGGCACTCGCGGAAAGGTTAAAGGTGAAAACTGAAAGGTGAAAGCTGCGGGTAAGCGAATTTTTCAATTAAGCGAACGAAAGTAAAACTTGTTTTGACTTTTGTAGTGAGCGAACGAAAAATCAACGGAGTTAACAGCAGAGGAAAAGTTCACTTTTACTCTGCCGAGCGGGAGCAGGTTCAATCGCATACAGTGCGGTTAAAGGTGAAAACTGTGGTTAAGTTTTCAGTTCTATTATGGCGGCATTTGTATGGCAATTTAGGGACTTTGCAGGTGAACCCTGACTGTGGTACTGTTTGCTGCCGTATAAAACGAGCAATCTCCCCGTCAATTTGACGGGGAGATTGCTCGCGAAGAGGCCGCGTGGCCTCTTTAATTTCTGTTTCAATTACTTGATGTCGGTTGTCTCTTTCATGTCCACCTCGTTGCCGTTCTTGTCAAAGAAATGATATTCAAGATAGGTCAACTTTTGGTCGGGGACAACTCTGATTCCCAATCCGTATCTCATCTGCCATTTGCGGTAGAGTGAGATGAAGCCTTTCTTCAGGTAGGCATCGATATACGGATGCACGTGTAATTTAAATCGCTTGATTCCTGTGGTCTTTACCAAGGTCTCAATTTTACTCTCAAGTGTATCGGTAAACAGTACCGATGGCTGTATCTTGCCTTTTCCGTGGCATACGGGACAGCACTCTTCGACCTGCAGGGATGTAGCGGGGCGTACTCGCTGGCGGGTTATCTGCATGAGGCCGAACTTGCTGAGGGGCAGGATGTTGTGCTTTGCCCTGTCGCGGCTCATGTTCTCCGTCATCCTTTCATATACTTTCTGACGGTTCTCGGCCTTGTCCATGTCAATAAAGTCGACCACTATGATGCCGCCCATGTCGCGCAGACGTAGCTGGCGGGCGAGTTCGTCGGCAGCTCCAAGGTTTACCTCGAGCGCATTTTCCTCTTGATTGCTTGCGTTGTTGCGGGCTCTGTTGCCGCTGTTTACGTCAACGACGTGCAATGCCTCGGTGTGCTCGATGACCAGGTAGGCGCCTCCTTTGAACGAAACTATTTTTCCGAACGAGGATTTTATCTGTTTCGTTATTCCAAAGTGGTCGAAAATGGGCAGTTCTCCGCGGTATAGCTTGATGATGTTTACGCTTTCGGGCGCAATGACCGAAACATAATCCCTGATGCGCTTGTATACCTCAACGTCATTGACATGTATGCTCTCGTATGACGGGTTGAACAAGTCGCGGAGCAGTGCGAGGGTCCTGTCCGACTCCTCGTGCACCATTGTCGGCGGTTTGGTGCTCTTCTGCACCTTGCCCACGAGTGACTCCCAATTGTTGGTGAGTGAACGCAGTTCGCTGTCCAGCTCGGCAACCTTCTTGCCTTCGGCTGCGGTGCGCACTATTATGCCGAAGTTCTTGGGCTTTATGCTTTGCAGCAACTGCTTGAGGCGTGTGCGCTCCTCGGGGGACTTGATTTTTGACGATACGGATACCTTGTCTTCAAAGGGTATCAGTATCAGGAAGCGGCCGGCAAATGAGAGCTCGCAGGTGAGCCTTGGCCCTTTGGTGTTGATGGGCTCTTTGGTTATCTGCACCAGTATCTCCTGGCCGGTCTGCAGTGCTTCGCTAATGTTTCCTTCCTTCTTCTTCTCGGGCATTATGGATGCCTTTGCGATGGGGAAGTTTTTCTTTCGGTCGCTTGTAATTTGTTTCAGATACTTCTGAAGAGAGTAAAACTGTGCGCCTAAATCAGTATAGTGCAGGAATGCTTCCTTTTCGGAACCGACATCTACAAAGCAGGCATTGAGTCCGGGCATAATCTTTTTTACGCGTCCGTGGTAGATGTTGCCTACTGAAAATGTCTCAGTCTGTTCCTCCTTCTGGAATTCTACCAATTGCTTTTCTTCTGTGATGGCAATGGAGACTGCCTGGGAGTGAACGTCTACAAATAGTTCGCTTGTCACAATACTGTTATTTTTTTGTGTGTCCCCTTTACTTCAAGGCGGGACACGTTGCCTTAATGGATTTTGCCGCAGCAAATAATTTCATTTAAAACAAAAAACAAACTTGAGGCTGTTGAAACATGCTTACAAGTTTGTTTTTTGTGCTTTGACAGACTGTTACTTACTTGCTCTTATGTCTGTTCTTTCTCAGTCTTTTTTTACGCTTGTGCGTAGACATTTTATGTCTTTTTTTCTTTTTTCCGCTTGGCATAAGTTTAAAATTTATTAATTGTTAATCACTCTTATTTCTTTACTTCGTTCATGAAGGTCTTTGCAGGCTTGAACGCCGGAATGTTGTGCGCGGGGATGGTGATTGTCTTCTCCTTGTGAATGTCGCGCGCTGTCTTCTCTGCTCTGTGCTTGATTATGAAGCTACCAAAGCCGCGAAGGTATACAGGCTCCTCGTTGATCAAAGAGGTCTTTACTGCCTCCATGAATGATTCAACTGTTGTTAAAACCACAGATTTCTCAATACCCGTCTTCTTTGCAATCTCATTAACAATCTCTGCTTTTGTCATCTTTCTACGATTTTTTATTATTCAACGCTTCGGTTTTAATTTCGGGTTACAAATATATATCAATTTTTGCTTTTACCGAAATTTATAAACTTTTTTTTTGCGAAAACCTAAGATTTTGGCTTTTCAATAGTTGAATATTGCGGCAGCTCTCTCCTTTTTAGGCGCTTTTGCTATTTTTTTTGGTGCCGGGGGCAAATACCGCCTGCAATATTTGAAACGGCTCTGTATTTTTTGTAATTTTGCAACAATCAATAAAAATAATTTATGTCAGTAAATAAAGTAATATTAATAGGTAATGTGGGCAAAGAGCCCGATGTTCGTCATCTCGACCGCAATGTGGTTGTTGCCAACATGGTTCTGGCTACAACGGAGCGCGGTTATACATTGCAGAACGGCACTACAGTGCCCGAGCGCACCGAGTGGCACAATATTGTGCTTTGGGGCGGATTGGCCGAGGTGGCCGAGAAGTATGTCCACAAAGGTGACCGCATATATATCGAGGGTAAGATAAGGACAAATACGTACGAGGACCAGAACGGTATACGCCGTTACAGGACCGAGATTCTTGCCGAGGTTATGGATATGCTCTCATCAAGGGCTGCCGGAGCGGCTCCTGTTCAGGAAGGCCCTGTTCAGGGAAATGGTTTTTAATTTAATCTTTAGGTTTTGGATATATTTTTGACTGCTTTGCTGCAGACTGCGGCGCCATCGGCTGCAAATGTATATTTGACAATGCCGTCTGTAGGTGCTGTGGTTGCGGCGTGTATTGCCGTGTTGTTGCTGTTGGGTTCGGCATTCGCGTCGGGTTCGGAGATTGCTTTCTTTTCGTTGACAAGGGAGAGCCTGAATGATATGGCCGAGAGCAAGTCGGCAAGGGACAGGCGTGTAATAGAACTGCTCAAGGAACCCGAGAAATTGTTGGCGACAATACTTATTGTCAATGACTTGGTGAATGTGGGCGTGGTTGTGCTGCTGAACTTCTTTTTTATGGATGTCCTGCACTTTGCCCCGGGGTCCGAGTGGCTGAAGTTTCTTTTGATGACTGTGCTGCTCACTTTCCTTTTGTTGCTCTTTGGAGAGGTTATGCCAAAGATTTACTCAAAGAGTAATGTCATTAAGTTTGCCAGATTTGCATCGGGCGGCTTTTATGTTCTCTCGCGCCTGCTTTCGCCTTTTGCCAAACTGTTGGTGCGTTCTACCGTGTTTGCACAGCGCATAGTATCAAAGAAGAACCGCATGCTGTCGGTAGATGAACTTGAGCAGGCTCTGGAGCTTACCGATACCAAGGAGATTGGCGACCAGAAAAATATGCTTGAGGGTATCATACGTTTTGGCGATGAGACGGTGAAGAATATCATGACCTCCCGCCTTGATATGGTTATGCTCGATTTGCGCGCTCCCTATTCCGAGGTGTTGAAGTGTGCTGCCGAGAATGCCTATTCACGTATTCCGGTGCATGGAAAGACACAGGATGACATACGTGGCATATTATATATAAAGGATTTGATTCCTCACCTGAACCGTGGCGAGAATTTCCGTTGGCAGTCGCTCATACGCCAGCCGTTCTTTGTGCCCGAGACAAAGAAAATCGATGACCTGCTTTGCGATTTTCAGACGGTGAAGGTGCATATGGCTGTGGTTGTCGATGAGTTTGGCGGTGTGTCGGGTCTCATTACACTTGAGGATATCATTGAGGAGATAGTGGGTGAAATAAACGATGAGTTCGACGAGCCCGATTCTTCGTTCGAGAAAATTGACGAGTATACATATATGTTCGAAGGGCGCACTTCGCTGTCCGATTTCTACAAGATTACCGCAATGGATAGCGAGGATTTTGAGGAGCTCGCAGGTGAGGCCGATACTCTTGCCGGCCTGTTGCTCGAGGTGAAGGGTGAGTTCCCTGTGCTTCATGAGGTGATTGTGTGTAACAATGTGTCGTTTGAGGTTGTCCAGAAAGATAAGCACAGGATTGCAAAGATAAAGGCTGTGTTGCCTTTAAGGGGTGAGATTGTGCCCGAGAAAAAGGAGGGTGAGTGATGCCTTTGCAGGGGAAGCATTGTTGGGACGGTGTTGATGTCTGGGTGTGGAAAATAACCGAGACTACCGATGAACTGTCGCAGCTTGTGCCCGAGGGGTTGGCTTGTTATGCGCAGGAAAAATTTGCGTCGGAAAAGCGTCGTGCAGAGTGGCTTGCTGTGCGTGCCATTATGGCGCAGTTGTTTGGCGATAGTGCACATATCGTATATGACGTTGCAGGCAAACCATCGATAGAGGGTGTTGCCGGCTATATAAGTGTTTCGCATACAGACGGTTATGCCGTGGTCGCTTTTTCTCGTGAATGCGAGGTAGGTGTGGATGTGGAACTTGTATCGCGTGATGTTTTGCCCGTTGCTGCTCGTTTTATGCACGTAGAGTCACTTGATGTCCTTCCGCCTGTCAAGAGGAATAGGGTGGCGCTTGTCAACTGGTGTGCCAAAGAGGCTCTTTTTAAGATAACAGGCGATTTGGGTGGTAATTTCAAGGATAACATATCAGTCGGTGAACTCGAGGCCGGTGAGGGTGGGCGCATCGCTCTTTCTTTGCTTGGAGTTGACTGTCCGGGTGAACCATTGTTTGTTGCCGATTATTCTTTTTGTGAGGAACTGCTTGTGGTGCTGTGCCGCAAACAGGGTGCAACTGTGAGAGAATGTAAAATTTAAAGATTCGATTATGAATACGGGAGTTGTTCGCAGTATTGTGGTTATGCTTGTAGGCGTCATGTTTATGTTCTGGAGCGAGAGTGTTGCAAACATGTTCATCAGAGCGCTGGGTGCCGCTTTCTTTTTGCCGGCATTCGTGTCAATTGTGAGGCTCTTTGTGTCGAACGTGCAGCTGGGAACTCTTCCCAAGCTTCTGGTTTCTATCGTTGACGTGGGAAGTATGGCTTTCGGCCTTTGGCTGATGATTGCACCTGCGGGATTCGAGACTCTGGTTGTGAAACTGCTTGCTGTCATTGCATTGCTGTTTGCCGTGTTCCAGATTGTCATGGTGTTTGCTGCCCGCCGCAGCTTTGCCCTGTCGGCATGGACGTTGCTTGTGCCTGCGTTGCTGCTTGTGGGCGGTGTGTTGCTTTTTACATCTTCGTTCCGCCCTTTGAAGGCTTTGTCGGTGATGTTTGGCATTGTGACCGTTCTCTCGGGTATCTTCGACCTGGTGATGTCGTTGAAGCTTGGCCGTGCAAACAGGGATTCTGATACCGATACTGTTTTATTGGATTGATATCGGGCGCTTCCCGTTCCTGATATCAACGGATGAAAAGGGAGTTTTTTGTCATGGTTTTTGAAAAAAAACAGCAACTATGTATGTTTTTAAATAAAAAAGTGACAACTTTGCATTATGAATGAGATAAATGACTTTTTTCAGCAGCTTGTGTCCCAAATATCATTCCTTGAGATTGTTGTCAAGGGTATGATTATAGGTATTGTGGCCTCTGCTCCCATGGGACCTGTGGGTGTGCTGTGCGTGCAGCGTACGTTGAACAAAGGCCGTGCATATGGATTCGTTACGGGTACCGGTGCCGCATTCAGTGATATCCTCTATGCATTGCTCACCGGTTATGGTCTCTCATTCCTTTACGAAATAATAAATAACCAGACAGCCCTGTTCTGGATTCAGATAATAGGTGCGGCAATCATGTTCATGTTCGGTTTGCATACCTTCCGCACCAACCCCATAAAAAACAAACGCAATGTGAGCCACAACAAGAGCAGCCTGTTGCAGAATGGAATTACAGGTTTCTTTATCACTTTGTCGAATCCCACCATTATTCTGCTGTTCCTTGGCCTGTTCACCCCGTTCAACTTTATGTTGCCCGAGCAGTCGTTCCTAATGCAGTTTGTCGGCTATCTCTCAATATTTGGCGGTGCCATGCTGTGGTGGTTCTTCATAACCTATGTGGTGAGCAAGTTGAGGGCACGCTTTGATGTGCGTGGAATAAGGATTATCAATCGCATAATAGGTGCGGCAGTGATGCTCGGTTCGTTGATAGGCATGGTTCTTATCTACACCGGTGTCTGGTCGTTGCATTAAATAACTGATACTAAAATTTTATTGTTTTGCTTGTTTCAAGAGAACTCAGAAAAAAGAATATAGCCGAGTATCTGCTATATATGTGGCAGGTGGAGGATCTGCTCCGTGCCAATGAATTGTCGCTCGACAAAGTGAAAACCAACATAGTTGAGCCTTATGCCTTGCCCGATGAAGAGTCGGGCGAGTTGTTGCAGTGGTATGCCGATCTCATTGACATGATGCACCAGGAGGGTGTGAAAGAGACCGGGCACCTGCAGATAAACAAGAATATTATAATCAGCCTTGCCGACCTGCATGGCCGCCTGTTGCGCTCGCCGAAGGTGCCGTTCTATTCGGCTACCTATTACAAGGCGCTGCCTTTTGTGGTGGAGTTCAGGACAAAGAGCGATGGCCGCGGAAAGAATGAACTGGAGAACTGTTTCGATGCGCTTTACATGGTGTGGATGATGAAGCTGCAGCGACGTGAAATAAACGAGGAGACACTGAAGGCGACAGCCGAGATAGGCAAGTTCATTTCAATGCTTTCGCTCTACTTCAAGGAGGACGAGGAGGGAAAGCTTGACCTTGAAAGCGAAGAATGAGATAAAACACGAAAAATATACCAAAGATGAGTAATATACAGGAAGAGATAGGACGTAGAAGAACGTTTGCAATTATTTCGCACCCCGATGCCGGTAAGACAACACTTACCGAGAAACTGCTGCTTTTCGGTGGCCAGATTCAGGTTGCCGGTGCCGTCAAGTCCAACAAGATAAAGAAGACTGCGACATCGGACTGGATGGAGATTGAGAAACAGCGTGGTATTTCGGTGACAACATCGGTGATGGAGTTCGACTATAACGGATACAAGATAAATATTCTTGATACCCCGGGTCACCAGGACTTTGCCGAGGATACTTTCCGTACTCTCACCGCCGTTGACAGCGTAATTATTGTGGTGGACAGTGCAAAGGGTGTTGAGACGCAGACACGCAAACTTATGTCGGTTTGCCGAATGCGCAACACTCCTGTAATTGTATATGTGAACAAGATGGACCGCGAAGGTCGCGACCCGTTCGAGTTGCTCGATGAACTTGAGAGCGAACTGCAGATTGCAGTGCGTCCGCTCAGCTGGCCAATAGACCAGGGTGCGCGTTTCAAGGGCGTGTATAATATCTATGAGCAGAAACTCGACCTCTTCACTCCCAACAAACAGCGTGTGACCGAAAAGGTTGAGGTAGATATCAATAGCGAGGAACTTGACAGGAATATCGGCGAGGATTTGGCATTCAAACTGCGTGCCGACCTTGAACTTGTTGAGGGTGTCTATCCCGAGTTCGATGTCCAGGAGTACCTTGATGCAAAGGTGGCACCGGTGTTCTTCGGTTCGGCATTGAACAACTTCGGTGTTCAGGAACTGCTCGACTGTTTTGTGAAGATTGCCCCAAGTCCACGCCCTGTGCAGGCTTTGGAGCGCATGGTAAACCCCGAGGACTCAAAGTTCACAGGTTTCATCTTCAAGATTACCGCAAACATTGACCCCAACCATCGCTCTTGTGTGGCATTCTGCAAGGTATGCTCGGGCAAGTTTGTGCGCAATACTCCCTATCGCCACATCCGTCTTGGCAAGGAGTTGCGCTTCTCTTCGCCCACACAGTTCATGGCGCAGCGAAAGAGCACTGTCGAGGAGGCATATCCCGGTGATATCATCGGTTTGCCCGATACAGGAAACTTCAAGATTGGCGATACGCTCACCGAGGGCGAAATCCTGCACTTCAAGGGGTTGCCAAGCTTCTCGCCCGAGATGTTCAAATATATTGAGAATGCCGACCCCATGAAGACAAAACAGCTTGCAAAGGGTATCGACCAGCTTATGGGCGAGGGCGTTGCACAGCTGTTCGTGAACCAGCACAATGGCCGCAAACTCATTGGTACGGTGGGGCAGCTGCAGTTCGAAGTCATACAGTACCGTCTTGAGAACGAGTATAATGCCAAGTGCCGTTGGGAGCCTGTGAGCCTCTACAAGGCATGCTGGATTGAGAGTGATGACCCAGCCGAACTGGAGGCATTCAAGAAGCGTAAATACCAGTACATGGCAAAGGATATTGAGGGACGCGATGTGTTCCTGGCCGACAGCGGATATGTGCTGCAGATGGCGCAGAACGATTTCAAATCAATACGTTTCCACTTTACAAGCGAATTCTAAGAAGAGAATAAGATGGGTACAATTGCCGATGAAGTAAAGAAATGCATCGAAGTGATGCGTGCGGGTGGTGTGATACTCTATCCGACCGATACTGTCTGGGGAATAGGTTGCGATGCAACGAATGCCGATGCCGTGAAGAAGGTTTTCGAGATAAAGAGACGTTGCGACAGCAAGGCTATGCTTCTGCTTGTTGACAGCGCCGACCGCCTGGCGCGTTATGTGGGCAGTGTCCCGGCGGTTGCGTGGGACTTGATAGAACTTACCGACAAACCGTTGACGATAATATACGATGGTGCGCGTAACCTTGCGCCCAACCTCATTGCCGAGGATGGTAGTGTTGGTATAAGGGTGACAAGTGAGCTGTTTTCAAAGGAGTTGTGCTACCGTTTCCAGAAGGCGGTGGTCTCTACTTCGGCCAACATCAGTGGCGAGGAGACTCCCAACAACTTCAGCGAGATAAGCCCCGAGATTATAGATGCTGTAGACTATGTGGTGAATTACAAGCAACTCGAGAAGGGGAAGGCTAAGTCTTCGAGTATTATCAAACTTACTGAGAACGGAACGGTAACCATAATCAGGCAATGACAGACGAGAAAAGAGAACCGGACCTCATAGACCGCTTCAACAGTTGGCGTGAGAAGCATATCTCACACAAGCGCTTTGTGCTTGTGTTGAGTTTTGTAGTGGGTGTGCTTTCCGCTCTTGCGGCCTATGTGCTGCACCATTTGATACACTTTATCCAGCATCTGCTGACTGGTGGGTTCGATGCGCACACATTCAACTGGCTATATCTTGTATATCCTGTAATAGGTATTCTTATAACAGGCCTTTTCATACGCAAGGTGGTGCGCGATGACATAAGCCATGGTGTTACGAAGGTGCTCTATGCCATTTCGTGCCGCAAAGGACAGATACGTTCACACAATACCTGGTCGTCGTTGATTGCCAGCGGAATAACCATCGGTTTCGGTGGTTCGGTGGGAGCGGAGTCTCCTATTGTGATGACAGGCTCGGCCATCGGCTCGAATTTGGGTCGGCTTTTCAGGATGGAGAAGAAGGTGATGATGCTGCTAATCGGCTGCGGTGCAGCAGGTGCTGTGTCGGGTATCTTCAAGGCTCCAATTACCGGTCTCGTGTTCGTGATTGAGGTGCTGATGATTGACCTTACAATGTCATCATTGCTTCCTCTGCTAATATCAAGCGTAACGGCAGCCACGCTTTCATACATACTCATGGGTACAGAGACCATGTTCAAGTTCAACATGGCCGAGGCCTTTGACCTTGCGCGTGTTCCATACGTGCTGTTGCTTGGTGTGGTGTGCGGCCTGGTTTCGCTCTATTTTACAAAGGTAACAGTCTCCATAGAGAAGTTCTTTAAGAGGTTTCAGAACCCGTATGTAAGGTTGCTCATAGGCGGTGGTGTCCTGAGTGTGCTCATATTTCTTTTTCCGCCGCTCTATGGCGAGGGCTATGAGACAATCAAGCAACTGATTGACGGCTCGTCCGAGACATCGGAGATGATACTTGAGAAATCGCTCTTCTTTGACCAGACACATCTGTTGTTGCTCTTCATGTTCCTGCTTGTGGTGTTCAAGGCTTTTGCCTCTACGGTGACCAATTGCGGTGGTGGCTGTGGCGGTATATTTGCTCCAAGCCTTTTCCTTGGTTGTGTGACCGGTTATCTGTTTGCGAGCCTGTGCAAT
The DNA here is from genome assembly GCA_045650605.1 of Bacteroidaceae bacterium. Taxonomy (GTDB): domain Bacteria; phylum Bacteroidota; class Bacteroidia; order Bacteroidales; family Bacteroidaceae; genus HGM04593. The sequence goes on from JAZRRI010000034.1 coordinate 17,626, forward strand.
ATGACCGGTTTCGGAGTAATGGTCATTGAGGAGAACTTTGCCCTCTTTGGAATGGCGGCATTGATGTCGGGTGTATTCCATGCTCCATTGACTGGCGTATTCCTCATTGCCGAATTGACAGGCGGTTATGACCTCTTCCTGCCGTTGATGATGGTCTCTGTGTCATCGTTCCTCACCGTGAGGATTTTTGACAGTAACAATATCTACGCGGTGCGTCTTGCACAGCGCGGTGAGCTCATAACCCACCACAAGGACCAGGCGGTGCTCACAACGCTTAAGGTTGCCGATGTGGTGGAGAAGAACTTCCTGCCTGTCAGTCCCGAGATGGATTTGGGTGCTCTCACCTCTGTGGTGGCAAAGACAAAACGCAATATATTCCCTGTGCTCAATGCGGCCAAGCGTCTTGTGGGTGTCATATATCTTGATGATGTGAGGCATATAATGTTCCGTCAGGAGCTTTATCACCGTTACAGCGTTGCATCGCTCATGCGCGAGGTGCCCGAGAGGTTGAGCATTGAGGAGCCGATGGAGGTGGTGATGCGCAAGTTCGAGGAGACGAAGGCATGGAATCTGCCGGTTGAGGATATCACGGGCGAGTATATCGGCTTCATATCAAAATCGGCCATCTTTACAGCCTACCGTAATACTTTGTTGGAATTCACTTCTGATTGAGAGTGCGAAATGTAAGCTTTACAGCCTTAATATATTTTTTATAAGAAATTTAAACAGTTCCTGCCATGCAGAATTTGAGAATAGTATATTTGGGAACACCGGATTTTGCGGTTGAACCCTTGCGCCGTCTGCTTGAGAAACAGCGCTCTTGTGCAGAGTGCGGCTATGAGATTGTGGGTGTTGTTACAATGCCCGACAAGATGATTAACAAACGTGGCAACCAACTGCTCATGAGTCCCGTGAAACAGTATGCCGTTGAGCAGGGATTGCCTGTGTTGCAGCCCGAGTCGCTCAAAGACGAGGTTTTCCAGAGCGCTCTGCGTGCATGGGGCGCCGATTTGCAGATTGTGGTCGCTTTCCGTATGCTCCCCGAGAGTGTATGGAACATGCCCCGTTTGGGTACATTCAACCTTCACGCATCGTTGCTCCCGCAGTATCGCGGTGCGGCTCCAATCAACTGGGCAATAATAAACGGTGATAAGGAGACCGGTGTCACCACATTCTTCCTTAAACACGAGATTGACACCGGTGATGTCATATACCGCGATGTTGTTGCCATTGACGAGTGTGACAATGCGGGTACCTTGCACGACAAACTGATGTTGCAGGGTGGCGAAACCGTGTTGCGTACCGTTGAGGCCATTGTCAGCGGTAGCGTAACCGCTATTGCGCAGGATGAGATGACTGTTGGCGAACTGCGCCCGGCACCAAAGATTTTTCGCGATACATGCCACATAAACTGGCAGGGCAGTGTGGATGGGGTATATAACTTTGTGCGTGGCATGTCGCCCTATCCCGCGGCATGGTGCGAACTTGTCAATGCCGACGATGAGGCTGTGGCACTGAAGGTATATGCTGTTTCTAAGGAGTATGCACAGCATGGTAAGGATGCCGGTTCCATTGTAACCGATGGCAAGAACTATATAAAAGTTGCCGTGGCGGATGGCTATATATTGCTCGATGAGGTGCAGCTTGCAGGCAAGAAACGCATGCCGGTGGCCGATCTGTTGCGTGGCTTTTCCGTTGAAGGCGTCAAATGCATAAAGTGATACGAATACCGGTAGAAACATATTGATATTGCGGGACTGCAACGTTTGCGGTACCGCAATATTGTACAAAAAAGATGTTTTTTGTAAAAATATTTGGATTTAATGCGATATTTTATTTCCTTTGCGCAGTAAATCAATTATAAACCTGTAAAAACCTGTTGCCTATAGAAAAATCTCTACTTCAATTTTAACAGTAGACATAATGGAGAATTTAAAGCAGATGGCCGATGATGCATTGGTCACACTTTACCAGGAAGGCAATAATTCAGCATTCGACGTTTTGCTGAACCGTCATAAGGACAGGTTGTTCAACTACATATTCTTTATAGTACGTTCAAAGGAGGTGGCAGAGGACATCTTCCAGGAGACTTTTGTCAAGGCTATCGTGACCCTGCAGCAGGGCCGTTATACCAACGACGGAAAGTTTGCGGCATGGATAACACGTATTGCACACAATCTTGTCATAGACCAGTTCCGCATTGAGAGGAACGAGAATGCCGTTTCCAATGACGAGGCGGAGTTTGACCTTCTCAATGATGCACGATTGTCCGAGGGTACGGTGGAGAACCGAATGGTTAATGACCAGGTGCTTGCCGATGTACGCATGCTTGTTGATGAACTGCCCGATTGCCAGCGCGAGGTTGTCTTCATGCGCTACTATCAGGATTTGTCGTTCAAGGATATTGCCGATATTACAGGTGTGAGCATAAATACCGCTCTCGGGCGCATGCGCTATGCCATAATGAACATGCGCCGCATTGCTGCCGAGAAGAATGTCTCTCTTGCACTTGAGTAATTGATACCCGAACATACTGTATATCCCGCAAAGAAAAATTTTCTTTGCGGGATATACTATTTTATGATTCCGTGCGTTTATATAACAGAACAAATCGCAAATGCCTATGGATAAAACTTCTACTCCTGAATTAAAGATTGACGGTTCTGTTATAAGACAGGCTCTTAAAAAAGAGAAATATCCCAAGCCGAGCATCTCTTCGCTGGAATTCCTCAAGAATTTCGCAAGGAATTTCAGGGTGCAGCAGGGCGTCGACGGCGATATTAGGGAATTGGTTCTCAATTAAAGATTAGAGGGTGACCCAAAAGTATCAAAGGGCCACCCTCTCTGTTTTTTATTGCATCTGTTTCTGCGGGATGTTTTTTTAAAAAAAAGATAGCTATTCCTTTGAATCTCATTGGAATAGCTATTGTTTGTTTGGGATTTTTTTAT
>JAZRRI010000035.1:0-23445 GCA_045650605.1 Bacteroidaceae bacterium
GGAGCCATCGCGATGAACAATGTAATCCATGAGCAGCCCTTCTCAAGCATTGAAGACTGGAGGCTACCGTAAGATACTACTGAACGCTCTACAGTGTCAAGACCCTCGTCGATGCGGAGAAGACCCTGATAGCAGATTGAAGCGACAGGACCTGCAGTGTTGCTGCAGATAGCCTTGGCAGCCTCAACATCACCCTTTGAAAGAGCATCAGCAATAGCACCCATAAGTTTCTTTGCATTTACCTTTGCAAGGCTAAGGTAGATGATACGCTCGATACAGAAAGCAAGACCGATAACCAACGCGATTGATACAAGAGCCATGAACTCAGGACCACCTTCGATGAACTTTGTCTTCAAACCTTTGTGTACACCTGCAATACCACCCTCTTCTACTACAGCCTCCTCAACAGCAGGAGCCTCTTCTGCTGCAGGAGCCTCAACTGCGGGAGCCTCTGCAGGAACTGAATCACTTGGAATAGAATCGCTGATAGCGGTAACTGCATCCTCTGATGTAGCTACAGGAGTTGTTGCATCCTGAGCATAAACCTGGGCTGTAGCGAACAAGCCCAACATTGCAACGATTGCAAAAAGCTTTTTCATTTTGTGTAAATTTTAGATTAATATTTTTATTAGTTAATTCATTCAAACATTGCGGAAAGAGGGGGATTCGAACCCCCGATACGTTTTTGGCGTATACACGCTTTCCAGGCGTGCCTCTTCAACCACTCGAGCATCTTTCCCTGAGCACAGTCTGTATCTATTCGGGTTGCAAGTTACAACTTTTTTTGTAATACAACACTTTATTTCACGGCAAAAGTAGTTTTTTTTTTCGAATCAGTAAACAAATATTAAAAAATCATTGGCGCAAAGAGCAAAAAATAACAATTATAAGATTTTTTAACATTACCAAAGAACAAGAGATATAAAAAAGGTGGGGCGCGTTTATAAAATATTCCATATTTTTGCATAAAGCTACAGGCTACAGAACACGCGAATGGCGAAAAGAGACCTTTTACGAACATTGGCAGATGCCTTGAACCCATACTCATGGGTCATGGCGGCAAGAAACCGTGCTTTTGATACAGGAGTGCTCAAGAGCCGGGAGTTCGACGTGCCCACCATATGCGTAGGCAATATAACAGTCGGCGGCACAGGCAAGACACCGCACATAGAATACATCGCAAGATTGTTGAAAGCGCGCTATACAATTGCCGTACTGAGCCGTGGTTACGGCCGCAAGAGCAAGGGCTACATAAAGGCGAACATGGACACCACAATGGAGCAGATTGGCGACGAGCCGTTCCAGATAAAAGAGAAGTTCGCCGACATAGATGTCGCCGTATGCGAAAAACGCACAGAAGGGATTGACAGACTGATTGCCGGGAACAAAGCACTGCAGGCCGTACTGCTCGACGATGCGTTCCAGCACCGCCATGTAAAAGCGGGGCTCAACATACTGCTTATAGACAGCAACCGTCCGGTGTGGCGTGACAATGTAATGCCGTTCGGTCGCTTGCGCGAGAGCATAGGCGGAATCAGTCGTGCCGATATTGTAATATTCACAAAATGCAAAGGGATGACAGCCGAACAAAAGAGCGCATACCGCAGTTATATCAATGAGATAAAGGATATACCGGTATATTTTACCACAATATGCTATGGCAAGCCCTACCCGCTGTTCGGTAGCGCCGATGTTGCAATGACAAAGGAGAGCCGCGTACTGCTTGTCACCGGCATAGCCAACCCTCAACCACTTAAGTCTGAGATTGAGGAGCGTGGAGCAAAAGTGAAGCTCATGCAGTATACCGACCACCACAACTTCACCGGTGCCGACTTTGACGACATTGTCAAGCAGTTCCAGAATGGCGGGTACACAATGATTGTTACCACAGAAAAGGACGCAACAAGAATGAAGCCGCACGAAGAGACTCTAAAAAGTATCCGCGACAGCATATACGTAATGCCCATCGAGGTGGATTTTTTGGACGGAAAAGAGAAATTGTTTAACGATAATATATACAACTATGTTACAGAAAATTCAAGAGACAGCTGAATTCCTTAGAGGAAAGATGACAACAGCCCCCGAGACCGCAATCATCCTTGGTACCGGCCTTGGCAGCCTTGTGAATGAGATAACAGACAAATATGAGATTGAGTACAAGGATATCCCCAACTTCCCGCTCTCAACAGTGGAGGGACACTCGGGCAAGCTCATCTTCGGCAAGCTCGGCAACAAGGAGATTATGGCAATGCAGGGCCGTTTCCATTTCTACGAGGGCTACTCGATGAAAGAGGTTACATTCCCCGTACGCGTAATGCGCGAGCTGGGCATAAAGACCCTCTTTGTATCTAATGCTGCCGGCGGCATGAACCCCGACTTCCTCATCGGCGACCTCATGATTATCAACGACCACATCAATTTCTTCCCCGAGCACCCGCTGCGTGGCAAGAATATCCCTTACGGCGACCGTTTCCCCGACATGAGCGCGGCATATGACAAGAGTCTCATTGCAATGGCAAAGGAGATTGCTGCCGAGAAGGGCATCCGTGTTGTTGAAGGTATTTACCTTGGCACACAGGGTCCTACATTCGAGACACCGGCCGAGTACCGCATGTTCCACCGCATGGGCGGCGACGCTGTAGGCATGTCAACCGTACCCGAGGTTATTGTTGCACGTCACTGCGGCATCCGCGTGTTCGGCATATCGGTAATCACCGACCTTGGTGTGGAGGGCATTGTAGTTGAGTGCAGCCACGAGGAGGTGCAGAAGGCAGCCGACGAGGCACAGCCAAAGATGACAACAATTTTCCGCGAAATCGTTAACCGCGCATAATAATAGAAAAAGAGACATGAACACGACAAAACGTACCGAGATATCATCACTTGGCGAGTTCGGCTTCGTTGAACGCCTCACAAAGGATATAAAACCGGTAAACAAAGAGACCGTAAAAGGTATAGGCGACGATGCCGCGGTCCTGCAGTTCAGCAGCGATGAGGAAGTTCTCATCACCACCGACCTTTTTATGGAAGGTGTACATTTTGACCTCACATATTTCCCGCTCGTGCACCTTGGCTACAAGGTTGTGGTAGCCAACATTTCGGACATATATGCAATGAACGGCACCCCAAAGCAGATTACCGTTTCACTGGGCATCAGCCGCAAGTTCTGCATTGAGGATATCGAGGAGCTCTATTCAGGAATAAGACTCGCATGCGAGCGCTATGGCATTGACATTGTGGGCGGTGACACTACATCGTCGCTCACCGGCCTTGCCATAAGCATTACTGCAACGGGTACAGCGCCCAAAGGGACAGCTGTTAAAAGAAGCACAGCTAAGGAGACCGACCTCATCTGCGTTACCGGCAACCTTGGAGCAGCGTATATGGGCCTGCAGCTGCTCGAGCGCGAGAAGATTGCCACAGCCGGTAAGGACATACAGCCAGACTTTGCCGGCAAGGAGTACATTCTTGAGCGCCAGTTGAAACCCGAGGCACGCAAAGAGGTCATCGAGAAACTGCGCAGCGAGAACATCAAGCCCACCTCGATGATGGATATAAGCGACGGCCTTGCATCGGAGCTCATGCACATCTGCAAGCAGAGCGGTGTGGGTTGCCGCATATACGAGGAGCGCATCCCCATCGACTACCAGACAGCCGTCATGGCCGAGGAACTGAACCTCAACGTCATCACCTGTGCGCTTGGCGGTGGCGAGGACTATGAGCTGCTGTTCACCGTGCCCATTGCCGACCACGAGAAGGTTGCAGCAATGAAGGACGTGCGCGTCATCGGACACATTGTGAGCGACACTATGGGACTTGCCCTCATCACCCGCGACGGTGTGGAGATGCAGTTGCGAGCACAGGGCTGGACACCACAGGAATAATGGCCTATGATACTGCACAACGTTGTACAGGCCATATTCCTATTGACGGGAGCAATCTCATTTCTATCGGCAGCCTTTGACTGGGAGTGGTTCTTCACCACCGACAATGCCCGGTTTGCCGTAAAGAAGTTCGGGCGCAAAGGAGCACGATGGATATACGGAACAGTAGGAATGCTACTGATGGCAGCAGCAGTCTATTTCTACTTTCAGATAGAAAAAATCAAATGAAATAAAAGCAATAGAGCAGCGCCGTCGGCACTGCTCTATTGCTTTTATTTTGTACCGACTATCTTTGTCTCGGGCAATTCGGCATTACGTCTTGCTGTCTGCTCGACCAATGCCGTAGCAACCTGCAGGAACGCCTGTCCGTCGGGGGTGTCAGCCTTCATTGCCACCGGGATTCCCGCATCGCCACTTTCGCAGATGCTCTGTACAAGAGGTATCTGACCTATGAGCGGAATGCCATACTGAGCGGCCATGCGCTTGCCACCCTCCTTGCCAAAGATGTAGTACCTGTTCTCGGGCAACTCGGCAGGAGTAAACCATGCCATATTCTCCACCAAGCCCAAGATGGGCACAGCCACCTTGTCATTAATGAACATGTTCACACCCTTTATGGCTGCCGCCAAGGCAACCTCCTGTGGGGTTGTAACCACAACTGCGCCTGTCAACGCCAGGCATTGCACAATGGTAAGGTGTATGTCGCTGGTACCGGGAGGCAAGTCAATGAGGAAATAGTCAAGGTCGCCCCAATCTGCGTCGGCAATAAGCTGCTTCAAGGCATTGCTTGCCATACCTCCGCGCCATAATATCGCCTGGTCGGGGTCTACAAAAAAGCCTATCGACAGCATCTTCACACCGTACTTTTCAATGGGGATTATGAGGTCACGACCATTGATATTCTCGCTATAAGGACGCGCATCCTCAACACTGAACATCTTGGGGATTGAAGGGCCGAAGATATCGGCATCCAACAAGCCCACCTTGTAGCCCAGACGTGCCAATGCAATGGCAAGATTGGCCGATACGGTTGACTTGCCTACTCCGCCCTTGCCCGATGATATTGCAATAACATTCTTCACTTGTGGCAGGAACTTGCCCACCTCGGGACGCATGGCCTGACGGCTTACAACGCTAATGTTTCCCTCAATCTCTACCTCCTTGCCCACATACATGTGTATGGCAGCCTCGGCCGACTTTACAACCGAGCGTATGAATGGGTCGGTGGGTTTGTCAAAGATGAGCGAGAAGCTTACCTTGTTGCCATCGATACGTATGTTGTCATCGACCATTCCGGCCTCGACAAGATTCTTGCCGTTTCCGGGATAACGCACCTTCTCAAGCGCGTCCAATATAAGTTTAGGATATAATGCCATAATTATTTAAGGGGAAAGGGGAAAGGTTAAAGGTGAAAATTGCGTTTAAGCAAGCTTTCCGTTTTCAACATTCAGCTTTCCGCCTTCAGTTTTCAGTTTTCAGTTTTCAGATATTATAATCGGCCTCGGCACGGCCCTCGGTTATGCCTTTAAAATACGCAGCCACCTCAACATGTGCGGGGTGCACTTTATAACGCTCCATGGCATCGGCATCCTCAAAAGCCGATACGAGCACTGCGTCGTATGCAGTACCTGCCACACAGACGTTGACACCCACTTCGAGCGCCTTAATCTCGGGGATTACACCCACAAGAGCCTCAAGATGCTCCTTCACCCACTGAGCATGCTGTTGTTTGCTCTTTCCGTTTGCGCCATCAATGAAGCGCCACATTACTATATGCTTGAACATAAAAATGCTTTTATTGTTATTTCGTTGTTTCAAGAGAGCTGCGCTTGCTACGTCCATAGCTGCGGTACTCATCCAGTTCAATCTCCACGTCGGGCTCGGCATACTGCTCCATTGCCGGCAGATTGAATGCGATATACTTGATGGTTATTCCGCGCGAAAGCCACTGCGACTCGTAGTAGGTACGTATCTGCAGCACATCGCTCACCTCGTCCTGTCCGTGTACATCATCAATGCACTCGACCACAGGCAGGTTGTTAACCTCTGTTATATACTTGGTGTATGTGAACATGAAGTTACTGTCGGTCTTCAGGTGCACCACCGCGTCGTGCGCAAGGATATTCCTGTAACGCGCAAGGAAGAGTGACGATGTGAGGCGTTTTGTCTGTTTCTTCATCTGCGGGTCGGGGAATGTGAGCCATATCTCGCTCACCTCGCCGGCAGCGAACAGGCGGTCGATGATTTCAATATTGGTGCGCAGGAAGCCAACATTCGTGAGCCCGGACTCAAGTGCATCGGTAGCACCTGTCCACATGCGGGCACCCTTTATATCCACTCCAATGAAGTTCTTCTCGGGGAAACGGCGCGCAAGAGCCACAGTATACTCGCCCCTGCCGCAACCGAGTTCCAGCACTATCGGATTGTCGTTCTTGAAAAAGTCGCGTCCCCAATTACCCTTGAGCGGAAACTCCACATCGTCAATCATAGAGTATGGATGCTCAACAACATTAGGGTATGCTGCCATATCGGCAAATTTCTTCAGTTTTCCTTTTCCCATCTTCTTGTCTATTATTCTATCACTGTAACCCAGCCATAAGGGTCGGCAACATCGCCATACTGTATTGCACGCAAACGGGTATAGAGTTCTGTGAGAACCGGACCCGGCTTGCCGTCTTTCGATATCTGATACGATATGCCATTCTCCACATCATCAATGCGCCCTATCGGCGACACCACTGCTGCCGTGCCGCAAGCACCGGCCTCGTCGAAAGTGGCGAGTTCTTCCTCGGGAACCTGACGCTGCTCCACAGTCATGCCCATATCGGCAGCAAGACGCATGAGACTGTTGTTGGTTATCGAGGGTAGTATGGATGTTGATGCCGGTGTAACATAGCTGTTGCCCTTTATGCCAATGAAGTTGGCTGCACCACACTCGTCGATATATTTTTTCTCCTTGGCATCGAGATAAATCTCACATGCATAGCCCTCACTGTGAGCCTGACAGCTTGCCTTCATGCCGGCGGCATAGTTTCCGCCCACCTTGAAACGGCCTGTTCCAAGCGGTGCCGCGCGGTCGAAATGGCGGTATATAACACAGTCATTCACGGCAAACCCCTTTTTGAAGTACGGCCCCACCGGGGTTACGAATATAACAAAGAGATACTCCTTCGAGGGGTTCACACCCACCTGCGCACTTGTACCTATGAGCAGAGGACGTATGTACAGCGATGCTCCGCTCTCATAAGGCGGCACAAACTCCTTGTTAAGTTCAACGACCTTTGTAACCATTTCACGGAAAAGTTCCGTGCTTATTTGTGGCATGAGAATACCATCGCAGCTGCTCATCAGGCGCTCTGCATTTGCCTCAAGGCGGAAAATGCGGATCTTGCCATCCTTGCCACGGAAAGCTTTGAGTCCCTCGAAGGCGCTCTGGCCATAGTGCAGACATGTCGCTGCCATGTGAATGTTTATATTCTCATCGGTATGCACCTCCACAGCACCCCATGCACCGTCCTTATAATGGCAACGCACATTGCCGTTTGTCTTCCTGTAGCCGAAGCCTATATTCGACCAATCAATATTCTCCATTTCTGCTCTGTTTTCTTTTTCCAATTCGCGAAGATACACATTTTGCGGAACATTGAAAAATTTTCTTTACAAAACAACGGATGAGAGACCAAAGCCTCTCATCCGTTTGTTCTATCTATCCTTTTCTTATTCACCGGCAGGCTCTGCTGCAACTGCGGGAGCCTCTGTCTCTGCAGGAGCCTCTGCAGCCTCATCAACCGCTACTACCTCGGCCTTATTGAAGCAAGCCAATGGGGATTTGCAACCGAATACTGCGAACACATTGCCCAGCCACAGACCTGTTGCCACAACAGCAACCGCAACCAGCGAAACGAGCCACTTTGCCCATGCAGGCATACCGCTCTTTGCATATGGGTCCTTCAGCTTCAATTTGGGATACCTTGCAATGTCGGTCAATGTCTCACCGAACAGGATATTGATTTTGGATGAAGCATTGATGGCCCAACCGTTGGCATTGAGCAACGGAGCGATGTTGCGGCGACGCAGTTTCATCCACGCCAACACCATTGCAGGACCTGAAATGAATATCATAATACCAATAAATACGGCAATATACTGGTACCATTTAAAGCCCTCAAACAATCCAAGAATACCGGCCAAGGCAGAACCAATCATGCCGACAGCCACACCTATGGCAGCAAAGATACCGGCAAATTTGGCAATATCGAACGGCGGTGTTGGAGCCTTTGCATCACCCTCGGCCGGTTTTGGAACAGAGGCTGCATTGATTTTGGCATCGGCATCCTTCATTATGGCAGCGTCCTTCTCGGCAGCGTTCTTGTTGATGAGATTCTCAATAGTCTTTGCCATTCTGCGGTAAGGAGACCAGAATGCCTGGCCTACACTGATGGGGTTCTCGACAATCTTTGTGATGACTGCATCCCACATAAGCCCATCATTGTCAAAATAGATTGCATTCTTGCCCACAAAAATATCGCCTATGTCACCCACCGTTACAGCGGCAACAATGCTTTTCTTGGCAGCGCTTGCCTTTGTTGTGCAGTCACAATATACAAGATAGATGCCGCTTGCAGGAGCCATTGTGTTATGCTTTGCCATATCGGTAACAAGCATACACATGCGGCACTCGCGCTGGTCTATGATAAGGCGTCCGCACTGGAAAACAGCCTTCACCTTCTTGTCTCTGCAATAGAAATCCTGGAATGTCACATAGTTGCGGAGCAAACGGTAGAAATCGCGATAGATGTGCAGGAACTTGTCGACCAAGTCAATGCCATCGGCTGTCTCTTTGAGTTCAAGGTCCTGTGCTACAAGGTCAAGCAAAGCCTGTTTCTTGTCATCGGCAAGTATCTTCTTTATTGCGTCAATACCCAAGGCCTCTACTTCGCCACCCTTCTTTGCCGCTTTCCATGCATTGTATGCAGCAAAAGTAGCACCTATGGCAGCCCAAGACTCTGCTGTAAGAACCTTCTCCTTAGGCTTTACAATAGAGAGAAGGGTGTTGAACTTTGCCGACCATGCAGGATTTATGGCAGCCGCGAGATCCAGTTCAGCCTTGCCGGTGAGGCGTGCAATGGGATATGCAGCAATCTCCTCGGTCTTGCCGGTGAGGTTCTCGGCACTGATAGTCTCAATGAGCGCAGTCTGCACATCAAGTTTTGCCGCACTCTCGGGAGAGAAAGAGGCGAGCTCAGCACGTACAAAATAGTCCTTCATCTTGGTATCGAGGGCATTGTATGCCTCGATAGCCTTGTCGGTGTCGGCAGCATAAGGAGCCTCGACCATTGACTCGTTCCAAGCAAGATAGTCGGCCAGAGCCTGATAGAATTTCTCGATAAGCTCGGCATTCGCGCCATTCATGCCACAACGGTCGGCAACACCACCAAAAGTGTTCACGATAGCGGCAATCGCAGCCTTCTCCTCGGCAGTCTCGGCTGTCTGCTCAGTAATTACTCCATCGCCGTTAAAGCGTGTCTTGGCAAAGATTGCAGTGATGTCCTTTGTATCGGCCAATGAAATGACCTTGCCTTCTTTTGCCAGGTTAACAAGAATCTGCTTGGCCGAGTTATAGAGTTTCGCGCCGTCGGCATTCGCCTGATTGAATTGCTCAACATCGATGCTATCGTCACCCTTTACCAACAGGTCGGCATCCTTTACCACTGCTGCCAGCCACTGCGCTGTAGCAATTACGTCATTTACACGAATGCGTCCGTCGTTATCGGCATCAATATACCTCAAGCTCCTCTCATCTATATCAAGACCGACAGTAGGGCATGAAAGCACAGTCCACTTCTTTATGTCCAGTTCAGCCAAATGAGCGATGTCGGCACCGGTAGTTATTTTCACGCGTGTAGAACCGCCTATGTTCTCATAGTTCCACGAATGTTTCTTTGTCGCCATAATCTGTTATATATTTTGTGTATTTCTAATTCCAATTACCTACAAAAATAATATACAGGCAATTATTTTCAAAACTTAAATTTCTTTTTTTACCGGGAGGTAGCTTCAGGCAAGCTCCACAACCTCGAGGTCTTTTATTTCACTGCCGTCAATGGTCAACGTCACGAGCGTACGCACGGCATGCCAACCCTGCCTGCCGGCTGCACCTGGATTCACATGCAGACAACCAATTTCCTTGTCATACATAACTTTGAGAATATGAGAGTGCCCGGCAATGAACAGCTGCGGCCTCTCGCTTCGCAAGATATTGCGTATGGCAGGAGAGTATTTGCCCGGATAGCCGCCGATGTGGGTCATCAATACATTGCACTCCTCGACCTTGAAACGGAGCACCTCGCCAAAAAGTAAGCGCAGTTCGCGCCCATCGATATTACCGCACACGGCACGCACAGGGCAATAGGCGGCAAGGCGGTCTATGATAAGAGGGCTGCCTATGTCACCGGCATGCCAAATCTCGTCGCACCCCGCAAAATGTATGAGATATTTGTCGTCCCAACAGGAGTGCGTGTCGGAGAGAATGCCAATGCGTTTCATCAAGAAAAGCGCTTTGCGACAAGCTGTTTGATAAATTCAACAGTGCCTTCTACACCAAGACGCGATGTATTGATACAGACATCGTAGCTGGCGGCATCGCCCCACAGCGTAGTGGCATAGTAGTCGTGATAGGAGCGGCGTTTCTTGTCATTCTTCTCTATGAACTCAACGGCCGCATCATGCTCCAGATTCTCGCCGCGCATAATACGCTGCACGCGGTCGGCATGGTCTGCAGTGAGGAATATGCTTAGCATGGCCGGGTGGTCACGCAATACATACTCGGCACAACGGCCCACGATGATGCAGCTCTCACTCTGTGCAATGTCGCATATTGTCTCGCTCTGAATCTCGAAGAGTTTGTCGTTGTCGATGTAGCTGCCACCGGTGATATACTCGGAAATTGAGCCGTGGATGCTGAAAATGCCACCGAAGAGAGAGGTCGACTCGCACTCGTCGGCCTTCTCAAAGAGCGAAGCATCGAAACCACTGGCCTGTGCAGCCTCCTGCAGCAAAGCCTTGTCATAGACCTTGACACCCAATTCACGTGCAAGCACCTCTGCAACCTCCTTGCCACCGCTACCCGGCTGGCGGCCAATTGTCACTACAAACTGTTTCATATCAAATGTTATTTGTTTTTTCCTGTTTCCACTCCCTAAACTGCAACACAAGAGTCACCACGGTGAGCATAGCTGCCACCACGTCGGATATCGGCATGCTGTACCACACACCCTCCACACCATAGAAACGCGGCAGGATGATGAGCAGCGGTATGAGCATGAGCACCTGACGTGTGAGCGAGAGGAATATGGACCTGTTGACCTTGCCTATGCTCTGGAAGAAGTTGGTTGTCACAAGCTGGAAACCGATAACTGGCATAAACATACACATTACCCTCATTGCCCATGACGAACGTTCGATGAGCTGAAGTTCAGAGGTGAAGATGCGCGCAACAAGTTCAGGACAGCCCACACATACCGCAAAGCCCACAGTTGTGACCAATGTTGCCCAGAACATTGTAAGCATAAGCGCCTTGCGTACCCTGTCGGAGCGTTTTGCGCCATAGTTGTAACTTACAATGGGCTGCATGCCCTGTGTAAGACCAAGCACAATCATTACAAAGATGAACTGCATGCTGTTGGATATGCCATAGGCCGCTGTCGAAAGGTCACCGTCGGACATAGAGACACTGTTGTTGCGCAAACCCTGATTGATGATGATGACTACCAGGCAGGCTGCGGTATTTATGAGGAACGGCGACATACCTATGCGCAATATCCTTTTCACGATGTCGCCACGGAGCCTGTATATACCACGCTGCAGATGCAACAGTTCGTTAGGGTTGCTGAGCAGTTTTGTCTGCCACATAAGTGTAACAAACTGCGCAAGGATTGTGGCAAGCGCCGCGCCACGTATTCCCATGCCAAAGACAAAGATGAATATTGGAGTGAGCACCGCATTCATCACCACAGTCATTATTGTGGCTGTCATTGCCTGCTGGGGATGACCCGATGAACGCAATGCCGCGTTTATTCCGAAATAGAGATGGGTGATTACATTACCAAGCAGAATCACCTCCATATAGTCACGGGCATAGGGCAAGGTGTTCTCGCTTGCACCGAAGAAGAGCAGGATGTCGTCCATGAACATGAATGACACGGCAGCGAACAGCACACCGACAATTACGTTCAATGTCACAAGATTGCCAAGAATGTTCCTTGCCGAATCGTAGTCGCGCTGCCCCAGCCTCACAGAGAGCAACGTCGCGCCGCCCACACCAATCATTGCGCCGAAGGCAACGGAGAGATTCATGAACGGGAATGTGTTGGTGAGTCCCGAAATAGCATCGGTTCCCACATTGGGGATGTGACCTATGAAGGCACGGTCAATGAGATTGTAGAGCGATGCCGCTATCTGTGCAATAATGGCAGGGATTGCATATTGCATGAGCAGTTTGCCAATGCCCTCCGTGCCCAGTTCTGTTGGGACTTTTTTTGTAGTTGTATTACTCATAAATTTTGTAAATTCTGCATTGTGGCAACAAAAAAGATATACCTTTGTATATACCCTGCGCCATTGTCATAAAACGCTATTGCAAAAATAGACATTTTTTTTGACAGCAAAGAGGGCATTATATAAAATTATCCAATAACCGTAATATGTTTGAAGAGAAGAGCGTACTTGTGGGAATGAGCGGCGGCATTGACAGCACAGCCGTGTGCAGCATGCTGCTTGAGCAAGGCTACAGGGTAGAAGGACTCACATTGGTAACCTGTGACAGCGGACTGCGTGCTGCCGAGGATGCAGCACTGTTGGCTGAGCGGTTGGGTATTCCGCACCACATTGCCGATGTGCGCAGCGAGTTCCGAGAGTTTGTGATAGAGCCCTTCATCGGCGAATACATGAGCGGCAGGACACCCAATCCATGCGTGAACTGCAACCCTATGGTCAAGTTCCGCCTGCTCTGCGAGTGGGCCGACAGGCTTGGATGCAGAAAAATTGCAACAGGACACTACGTAAAAATAGAAGAGACTGCCGGCAATGACGGGCAAGCAAGATACTACATTGTAACAGGCGATGACGACCGCAAGGACCAGAGCTATTTCCTGTGGCGGCTGACACAGCAACAACTGTCGCGCACCATATTCCCGCTCGGGGGATGGGAGAAGCCCCAAGTGCTTGAATACCTGAAAGAGCACAACCTGCAGAGCGCTGCCAAAGACGGCGAAAGCATGGAGGTGTGCTTTATCCCCGGTGACTACCGCGATTTCCTGCGCGCAAACGTGCCAGACATCAACAGTTGCCCAGGCAACGGCTCATTCGTTGACAGCGAAGGACGCACACTGGGCAAGCACTGCGGCTACCCTTTCTACACCGTGGGACAACGAAAAGGTTTGGGCATAGCTCTTGGCTACCCGGCCTATGTTTTGAAGATAAATGCCGCCAAGAACACCGTAATGCTTGGCAAAGAGGAGCAACTGCTCACCCGATATATGCTCATTGAGAACCCCGAATGGGTGGACGATATACCCGAAAAGACAAGCGTGAGGGTGCGCTACCGCAGCCACCCCATCGAGTGCGACGCGCCAGTTGCCACAGGCGACGGACGTTGGATGGTGCGGCTACACAATGCCGTACAGGCTATCACCCCGGGACAATCGGCCGTTTTCTATAATGGCAACACCGTGGTTGGCGGAGCATTCATAGCCGATCAGCGCGGAATTAACCAATGGATACCGAAAGAATGATGAACAGTATTGATACACCACTGACGCTATATTCGCTCAACAATCTTGTGCACAATGCCATTGCCGAAGCCTTGCCCTCGCGTTACTGGATAACAGGGGAGCTGAGCGAGGTGCGCGAGACTGCTGTTGGACACTGCTACATTGAGCTTGTACAACGCGACGAGGAGACACAGGAAACGGTCGCCAAGGCACGCGGCACAGTGTGGGCACGCATATATTCGTTGCTGCGTCCATACTTCCTTGAGCAGACAGGACAACCGTTCGCTGCGGGACTGAAGGTGCTGTTGCAGGTAACAGTGAGTTTTCACGAACTGTACGGCTACACGCTCGATGTGTGCGACATTGAACCGGCCTACACCATAGGCGACATTGCGCGCCAACGACAACTGATAATAAAGCGCCTCACCGACGAGGGAGTTATTGGGCTCAACAAGGAGCTTGAGCTGCCACTGTTGCCACAACGCATAGCCGTGATATCCTCGGCTACCGCTGCCGGATATGGCGATTTCTGCGACCAACTCCAGAACAACCGCTACGGTTTCGTTTTCTACCCCCGCCTGTTTCCCGCTCCAATGCAGGGCAACGGCGCCGAAGAGGGTATAATTGCCGCGCTTGACAGGATTGCCTGTGAGATTGACAACTGGGATGTAGTAGTGATAATACGCGGCGGCGGAGCAACAAGCGAGCTTGGTTGCTTTGACACCTATGACTTGGCAAACAACTGCGCACAGTTCCCATTACCCATAATCACCGGAATAGGACACCTACGTGATGAGAGCATACTCGACATTGTGGCACACACAAGCGCAAAGACCCCTACCGCTGTGGCAGAGTTCCTTATCCACTCTATGCTTGCAAACGAAACAGCAATAACCGAACTGCAGGATATCATTGCCACATGCGTTGCACGACGAATGGAGAGTGAAAAACGCAGGATAGAGACACTGACAGGGCAGTTACCGGTGCTCACAGCCCTGTACATGCAGGGACAACGTCACAGGCTCGACCTTTACAGGGAGAGGATTGATGCCGCATCGCCCGAGCACATTCTCTCATTGGGCTACAGCATAACGCGCCTCAACGGCAAGACCGTGCGCGATGCAGACAACTTGAAACCGGGCGATGAGGTTGAGACAACCGTTGCCGGCGGCACATTTACAAGTGTAATAAAATAGAAATACCATTTGTCATCCCGACAGAGACAATGTTGCGAGTAAGTGAGTGCAGAATCAAGTTTACTTGAATTATGCCGAGCGTGAGCAACTTCACTAAAAGTAAAACGACGAGGGATCTAAATATTACACTTAGATTCCTCACACACGGTTGACTTTGGCCCCTACGGGCGTCGATCTTCGATTCGGAATGACAAAGTTTGAATACCAATAAAAAACAAAACATGAAAAATATCACATACAACGAGGCAATGATGCGCCTTGAGGAGATTACAGCCAAGATACAGGGCGGCAAAGTGGACATTGACGAGCTTGCAGGCCTGCTCAAAGAGGCGCAGGAACTTGTAAACTTCTGCCGCGAAAAGTTGTACAAAGTAGACGAGGAGATAAAGGCACTGACCGAGGGAGAGGGGTAAAAAAGACAATGGCAAAGTTACTCGAATACAGCACAAGAGATGCGGTGTTGGCCTTCTCGACATATCGCGGAGAGGGTACAGGTTCTTATGAAGGGTTCAATATTACCCATTATTGTGGCGACACGGCACTCCACGTGGAGCAATGTCGGGAGGAACTTTGCAGAGAATTAGGAATAGACGACAACCACCTTATTCTGCCAAGACAGACACACGGAGACAAGGTTCTTGCCATAGACAGCACATTTTTGCAACTAGACAAAGCCCGACAGGCCGATGCTCTGATGGGAGTGGATGCAATAATCACCGACCTGGAACAAACCTGCATTGGGGTTTCGACGGCAGACTGTATACCGGTGCTGCTGCATGACACGAAACGTGACGTAATAGCAGCCATACATGCCGGTTGGCGCGGCACCGTTGCAATGATTGTATGCAAAGCCATCGACAAGATGAATAGACTATACGGAAGTTGCGCCGGCGACATTGATGCCATTATTGGACCGGGCATATCACTTGACGCCTTTGAGGTTGGTGACGAGGTGTACGAAGCTTTTAAGGAGGCCGGGTTCCTTATGCAAAAGATAGCCAGGCGCTACCCCACCGCCGATGGCAGAACGAAGTGGCACCTTGACCTATGGGAGGCAAATTGCCGGTTGCTGCAACAATGCGGCATAGAACGTAACAGGATAGATATTTCCGGAATATGCACTTTCACCCGTCACACGGAGTTCTTTTCGGCACGCAGGCTTGGTATAAATTCAGGGAGGATATTCAGCGGAATAATGGCCAGGCAGAAGAACAGTCACATTTAACAACTGCTATTTCAAATCGTTTACTAGGTCATTCAAACCCGGTTCTTTTGTTGTTGATATTTGCTATTCTTCATCTCTCAACAAAGTGGCAAACGGCAAGCTCCAAGCAACAGGCACTGTATCGCACAGGAGATTCAACGAATCGCCATAAAGCACCATATCGAGTTCTTTATTGAACAGCGCATAGGCAAAGCGGTATTGCACTCCTTTTATTTCGGTTTGGAAAGCAGTAAAGGGGAACTTGAAACGATGGGTATCGTAAAGCCCACGTGCCAGCACCTGGCCACTTGTCTTTGATGTAAGCTGTACATCGCTGGCTGTCAAAAGCTCCAGGCAGAGTGTATCATCCCCGTATGGTGCCTGCCACCGGCATCCCTTGTAGGGTGCAAATTCGTAATCACTGCCGTTGCAAGAGGGGAGCAGGGAGAGCAGAACAGCCACAAGGGCTGAAATTGTAAATAAAATCCTTCTTTTCATAGTGTTTTGCGTTTTACGTTTTGTGTGTCGGGTTACTTGCTTTATAACAAATTAAGAGGGCGTTTTGTTTTTAAAAGACACAAAAAAACACGAGCAAAACCATTACTCGTATTCTGAGGTCTTAGGATACCCATCGCAATGAATAACAGTTAAGCCCGTGTTATATAAACACGAGCATTAACCTTACTTTTATTGCGACAAATGAAATTTCCTAAGTTTCAGAATACAATCAGTAAAGCCAACGCTAATTTAATATGTCTTTTAAAATGTGCGTAATCAAATACGCGGTTATATCATAGGCGGTTATTTTTTATTCAACACTGCAAATATAGTAACAAACAAGGGAGAAACATCAAGCTTGCTTGAATATTTTTCATAGCAACAACGCAAAAAGCAAAAAAGCACCGTTCGACGAACGATGCTTTTTTGATAGATATGTTCTGTGGAATTAACCGCCGAAGTTATCGTACATAATCGACTTCTCCTCAACACCAAGGTCTGTGAGCATATTAACCACAGCCTTTGACATCGGGCCGGGACCACACATGTAGTACTCGATATCCTCGGGAGCCTCGTGGTCTTTGAGGTATGTCTCGTAGATAACCTGGTGTACGAAGCCCGCGGTGTACTTCACGCCCGCTGCATCGGCTGCAGGGTCGGGACGGTCGAGCGCAAGGTGGAAAGAGAAGTTGGGGAACTCCTTCTCAAGCTGCAGGAAGTCCTCGAGGTAGAACACCTCGTTGAGCGCACGTGCACCGTAGAAGTAGGTCATAACACGGTCGGTTGTCTTCAAGGTCTTTGTCATGTGCATAATCTGGGCACGCAAAGGAGCCATACCGGCACCACCACCAACCCACATCATCTCCTTCTTTGAGTCGAAGATTGGGTGGAAGTCGCCATAAGGACCACTCATGATTACCTTGTCGCCGGGCTTCAAGGTGAAGATGTATGAAGATGCAATACCGCAAGGTACATCCATGAAGCCTGAACGGTCGGCCTTGAAAGGAGGTGTCGCAATACGCACGGTGAGCATGATGCGGTCACCCTCGGCAGGATAGTTGGCCATTGAGTAGGCACGGATTGTCTCCTCGGTGTTCTTGCACTTGAGGCCGAGCAAACCGAACTTCTCCCATGCGGGGAGGTACTCGTCGCCAATGAGTGACTTGTCGATATCCTTGTCATAGGTCATATCGTATGCAGGAATCTTAATCTGCGCATAAGAACCCGGAACAAAGTCCATGTGCTCACCCGGAGGCAATGCAACGATAAACTCCTTGATGAAGGTTGCGACGTTCTTGTTTGAGATAACCTCGCACTCCCACTCCTTGACACCCATAACAGACTCGGGCACCTTGATTTCCATGTCGTTCTTACACTTTACCTGACAGCCCAGACGCCAGTGAGCCTGCTGCTCCTTGCGTGTGAAGTGACTGGTCTCTGATGGCAGAATCTCGCCACCGCCCTCGGTTACCTGAAGCTTGCACTGGCCACAAGAGCCCTTACCGCCACAAGCTGAGGGAAGGAAGATGCCATTCTCGGCAAGTGTACCGAGCAACGCACCACCGGCTGCAACCTCAACCTCTTTCTCGCCGTTGATTTTTACCTTAATGTTACCACCGGGAAGCAAGAAGCGCTTTGCAACCAAAAGGATGATAACCAGCAGAAGGATGATTACAAGGAAGACAGCTATACTTGAAATAATCAATTGTGTATTCATATCCTTACTTTATTACATTTTAATACCAGAGAAGCACATAAATGCCATTGCCATAAGACCTACAGTGATGAAGGCGATGCCAAGACCACGAAGAGGCTTTGGAACGTTGCTGTACTCCATTTTCTCGCGTATTGCTGCAAAGAGCACGATTGCAATCATCCAACCCAGACCGGAACCGATGGCAAATGCAATCGAGTCGGCAAAACAGGTAATGGCCTGTGAGTTGTCGGCGGGCAAGCCGATGCGCTGCTGCATGAAGAGCGAACCACCCATGATTGCACAGTTAACGGCAATAAGAGGGAGGAAGATACCGAGCTGGCTGTAGAGAGCAGGAGCAAAACGCTCTACAATCATCTCAACCAACTGCACGATACCTGCAATGACAGCAATAAACAGGATGAACGCAAGGAATGTGAGGTCTACACCGAAAATACCGTCGGCAGCAAGCACCTTTGTCTGCAACAGATAGTTCACAGGCAATGTGATAAGCTGAACGAATACAACGGCAATACCAAGTCCAATGGCAGTCTTTACGCTCTTAGATACAGCCAAGAACGAACACATACCAAGGAAGAAGGCAAATACCATATTGTCCACGAAAACCGAACGGACAAGCAAACTAATGAAATGTTCCATAATTATATTTCTTTACCGTATCTAAAATTATTTTTCCTGCAAACTCTTGTCCTTTGCTCTCTGGAACCACACAATGCAAGCAATCAAAATGAACGCTGCTGGGGTCATGAGCATAAGACCATTGTTCATATAACCGGCCTCGTAGAAGCTCTCGGGGATAATCTGGATGTTAAGCAACGCTCCTGTACCGAAGAACTCGCGGAAGAAAGCCACGATTACAAGAATCATTGCATAGCCTACACCGTTACCGATACCGTCGAGGAACGATGGCCAAGGCTTGTTCTGCATAGCAAAAGCCTCAAGACGTCCCATGAGGATACAGTTGGTAATGATAAGACCGATGTACACCGACAGCTGAACGCTCACGTCGTATGCGAAAGCCTTGAGAACCTCACTCACCAATGTTACCAAAGCGGCAACAACCACCAACTGAACGATGATACGTATGCGCATTGGAATTGTATTGCGGATGAGAGAGATGATTACGTTAGCCATTGCAACTATGATGGTCACAGAAAGACCCATCACGATTGCAGGCTCCAATTTACTTGTAACAGCCAATGCCGAACAGATACCAAGCACCTGGACTGTTACAGGGTTTTCCTTGAAAAGAGGAGTGTTGAGTGCCTCTTTATTTTTCTTTGAAAGTAGTCCCATAGTTATTCCTCCTCATTAATTTTGTTGGTTCTTCAAGTAGTTGTAATAGGGAGCAAGCTTGGTCTCGAGCATCACCTGAAGACCGTTGCAAGTGATTGTTGCGCCCGATACTGCATCGATGTGATAATTCTCACCGGCTACACCCTTGCCCTTTTCAACAGCAAGTGCTACATTTCCGTTCTCGTCATACACCTTCTTTACAATGGCATTGCCATCCTTGTCCTTTGTAAAACGGTTCTGGAACTTGTCGCCTGCAATCTCGGCACCAAGACCCGGAGTCTCGCTTGCGTGAGAGAAGTATACGCCATAGATGGTGTTGCAGTCGTCGTTGAGAGCGATGTAGCCCCAGATGCCACCCCACAGACCGTTACCTGTCATTGGAATGATGTACTTACGGGCACCGTCAATCTCTGCTATATAAAGAGGAAGATTGCCGTCGTTCACATCCTCGTTCTTTACCTCGAAACCACCCTCCTGGGCAACAACATTACCCTCGGCATTCACAACATAGTCGGCCTTGATGAGCTCGTCGTACTTTGCTGCCGCATCCTCAAGGTTTCTCTCGTTCAAGGATGCAAGAATCTGCTTTTTCTTGTCGAGACGGATATTGTCCTGCTGCTTTGGCGAGAGGAGTGACGATACACCGGCCAAAAGGAATGCTACGATAACGACTACTACTGCCGAATAGATGATGGCATAGATGTCGCTGTTTGTATCAAGACCTTTCTTTCCCTCTTCAACAGCCTTAAATTCCGAAGCACCCACCTTACATACAGGGCATGCCGATGGAGCCTCTTTGCCTTCGTGCACGTATCCGCACACTTTGCAAACATATTTCTTTGCTGCCATATCTTTTAGTTCTTTTTAGTTACACGTTTAGCACGGGCATTCACGTTCGACTGCACCACGCAATAATCGATAAACGGAGCTGTCACATTCATGAGCAGAATCGCAAGCATCATACCTTCGGGGTAACCGGGGTTAAGTACACGGATAAGGATGGTCATTGCACCGATGCCGAAGCCGTAGATGTACTTGCCGGTCTCGGTACGTGCCGATGTGACAGGGTCGGTAGCCATGAACACTGCACCGAAGCAGAAACCGCCAAGGAGGAGGTTGTGCCAAAGAGGCATAGACTCGGGCATCTTGTCACGGAACACGAAGAGCATTACAATGCCGCCGACAAACACGCTGAGCATGGTCTTCCAGCTTGCTACACCTGTGTAGAGCAACAAGGCTGCACCAAAAGCAATGGCAAGGACGCTTGTCTCACCGATTGAGCCCGGCATAAAGCCGAAAATCATATCACCGGCTGTCAACAGTTCGCCTGCAGCGCCCACAGGAGCGGCACCATTGGCAACATACTGGAGTGCAGTTGCGCATGTGTAACCGTCAACGCTTGAGCCAAGGCCGCAAACTGCATCGGTTGCAACCCATACGCTGTCACCTGAGATTACAGAAGGATAGGCAAAGAAGATGAACGCACGTGCAATGAGAGCCACGTTGACGATGTTCATACCTGTGCCACCGAATACCTCCTTGGCAAAGATTACAGCAAAGGCTGTTGCAAGGGCAAGAACCCACAGAGGACAGCCGACAGGTACAATCATCGGGATGAGGATACCCGACACAAGGAAGCCCTCGTGAATCTCCTCGTTCTTCCACTGTGCAACTGTGAACTCGATACCAAGACCCACTGCATAGGCAACCACAATCTTGGGCAATGTAAGGAGCAGACCATAGAGGAACATGCTGAACCAGCTTGTCTCGGCCACTGTACCGGCTGCAATTGCGTTCTGCAGACCGATGTTGTACATACCCAAAAGGAGTGATGGGATGAGCGCAATTACAACCAGCGACATGATGCGCTTGCTGTCGATTGCGTCGTGAATGTTCACACCGCTCTTTGAAGTCTCGTTTGGCACGAACAGGAATGTCTCGAAGCCATCGAACAAAGAACGGAAAGCATGGAGCTTGCCACCCTCTTCAAATTTAGGCTTGATTTTATCAATATATTTTCTCAAAGATTTCATACGATTATTTTTTATTTTGCATTAAATTGAACTCGTATAATTAGCACATCTCGGCACGCAGTTTGTCAAGACCCTCGCGCACGATACGCTGAAGCTCAAGCTTAGAAGAGTCCACGAACTCGCACAAAGCGAAATCCTCGGGAGCAACCTCATAGATACCGAGCTGTTCCATCTTGTCAATGTTGCCTGTTATGATAGCCTTCAACAAATACTCGGGGTAGATATCCATTGGGAATACCTTGTCGTACTCGTTGGACATAATCATATGACGCTCACCACCCTTGATGCGGGCATCGATTGTGTACTGGCGCTTTGGAGCCAACCAGCTGAAGTAGCTGCGGCTTGTGCTGTACATGCCGAAACGTGGCATTGCCCAACCGAGCATGTCGGCATCGTTTGTAATCTCGGGGATTACGGTAACCTGTGTAGAGAATGCGCCAAGGAAACCGTCGGCAGTGGTCTTTTTGCCTGTCAACACGTTTCCGTCGATGATGCGGTTCTCGTAGTTGTTCTCAAGACGGCCTGCAACGATGTTTGTCAACTGGGCACCAAGCACGACCTTGCTGTATGAAGGATTCTTCACCTCGCTACCTGCGAGAGCAATGGTGCGTGTGAAATCAATTTTGCCCTTGTTGAAGAAACGGCCGATGAAGATTACCTCCTCGGCACCGATTGTCCAAACAATCTCGCCCTTGTTTACAGGAGCAGTCTTGTTGATCTGGACACCTACGTTACCGGCTGGGTGTGGACCCTTGAAGATGGTAGTGGTAACATTCTTTGCCACTGTGAGAGCAGCCGCACTCTGGCAAGCGCAGATACCGAGGTGCACGGGGGCGATGCGTGAAAGAGCATCGAGACCGGCCTGGAAATCATCTTCGTTGCCTTTGAGAGCTACCTCAAAGTTCACAGCAAGAGGTTTTGAATCGAATGCCGATACATAGATGGCACGGGGTGTGTCCTTTGGCTCGGCAATCACATCATAAGGTCTCTGACGGATAAATCCGAAAAGGCCGGCCTTCAAAAGGTTAGCCTTGATTTCATCGGCCGAGAGCGAAAGGACATCCTGTGCCTTATACTCCACCGACTCGAACTTGCCGTCCGATTCTACTACTACGCTAAGTACGCGTCTTCTCTCTCCGCGGTTAACCGCAACAACTTTTCCGCTCACCGGCGAAACAAATTGCAATTCGGGATTCGCCTTGTCAACGAACAAAGCATCACCTGCCTTCACTGTATCCTCGGGTTTAACGACAACCTTTGGAGTAACACGTGTGAAATCGGCAGGCATCAAAGCATACAACTTTGGAGCCTGAACCGGTGTAATTTCTTTGACAGGAGCACCTTTGAGATTGATATTCAATCCCTTAGAAATTTTTACGACTCTGTGCATATAATTTGAGTTACATTAGTACATTATCCGTCACAAATTTAGAGAAAATTTTCCGTATTAGTAACAAGAATTTTTAAAATATTTTAATATTTTTCAGTCTGTTAGATGTTTTTAAGGCACAAAAAAGGCTACAATGGTCTATGAGCCTAAAAAGGTACACTCGCCAGACTTGCGCCTGCCGACAAATGCGACACCACAATACCACATAATCGACATGTGACAACTACGCCGAAACTGGAAGCAACACAGCCCGCATGAGTCGCAGTTTTCGGGACTACATATTAGGGGTCAGTAGAAATTTATTGTGGGTAAGTGCATATAAATAACGTGAGTTCGAAATAAGAAATTGAGAATAAGCTAAAATTAACTCATTGAAAATTAGGAGAATAGCGATAAAAGTTGTAAATTTGAGTAGCTAAAAAAATAATATACAACCCCTTACCGCTATGTTCTCCGAGGA
>JAZRRI010000036.1:0-88278 GCA_045650605.1 Bacteroidaceae bacterium
TGCGATAGCAACAGTAGCACCAACCATTGGGTTGTTACCGATACCGAGGAAGCCCATCATCTCAACGTGTGCTGGAACTGAAGAAGAACCTGCGAACTGAGCGTCTGAGTGCATACGGCCCATTGTGTCGGTCATACCGTAAGATGCCGGACCTGCAGCCATGTTGTCTGGGTGCAATGTGCGGCCTGTACCACCACCTGAAGCTACAGAGAAGTAGTTCTGGCCTGCGAGTACGCGCTCTTTCTTGTATGTACCTGCAACGGGGTGCTGGAAGCGTGTAGGGTTGGTTGAGTTACCTGTGATAGATACGTCAACGCCTTCCTTCCACATGATGGCAACACCTTCGCGAACGTCATCTGCACCGTAGCAACGTACCTTTGCACGAGGACCATCGCTGTAAGCGATTTCGCGTACAACCTTCAACTCACCTGTGAAGTAGTCGAACTCTGTCTGTACGTATGTGAAACCGTTGATGCGTGAGATAATCTGTGCAGCGTCCTTACCAAGACCGTTCAAGATACAACGGAGTGGCTCCTTACGTACCTTGTCTGCCTTTGCAGCAATTTTGATGGCACCCTCGGCAGCAGCGAATGACTCGTGACCTGCGAGGAATGCGAAGCACTTTGTCTCCTCGCGGAGAAGACGTGCTGCGAGGTTACCGTGGCCGATACCTACCTTACGGTCGTCGGCAACTGAACCTGGGATACAGAATGCCTGCAAACCAAGACCGATTGCCTCAGCAGCGTCTGCTGCGTTTGAGCAACCCTTCTTCAATGCGATGGCAGCACCTACAACGTAAGCCCACTTTGCATTCTCGAAACAGATTGGCTGTGTCTCCTCACAAATCTTGTAAGGGTCGATACCATACTGCTCGCAAATCTCGTTAGCCTCTTCGATAGAAGCGATACCGTTCTCGTTAAGTACAGCGAGGATCTGCTTGATACGACGATCCTGACTTTCAAATTTTACGGGTCTTATCATAGCTTGTTTCCTCCTTATTCTTTACGTGGGTCAATATACTTAACAGCACCTGCCTCCTCTGAGAAGCGGCCATAAGACTTTGTCAACTTCTTGACAGCCTCGTTGGCATCTGTGCCCTTCTTGATCTCATCCATGAGCTGGCCGAGGTTGATGAACTCGTAACCGCAGATTTCGTCGTTCTTGTCGAGAGCGAGGCGTGTGATGTAACCCTCGGCCATCTCCAAGTAACGTGAACCCTTAGCCAATGTACCGTAGAGAGTACCTGTCTGGCTGCGGAGACCCTTACCCAAATCCTCAAGACCTGCGCCGATAATCAAACCGCCCTCTGAGAAAGCTGACTGGCTGCGGCCGTAAACAATCTGGAGGAACAGCTCGCGCATTGCTGTGTTGATAGCGTCGCAAACAAGGTCAGTATTCAATGCCTCAAGAATAGTCTTGCCAGGGAGAATCTCTGATGCCATAGCTGCAGAGTGAGTCATACCTGAACAACCGATTGTCTCAACAAGAGCCTCCTGGATGATACCGTTCTTGATGTTCAATGAAAGCTTACAAGCACCCTGCTGAGGAGCGCACCAACCAATACCGTGTGTGAAACCAGAAATGTCGGCCACCTCTTTAGCCTTGATCCACTTACCCTCTTCTGGGATTGGAGCAGGACCGTGGTTAGGACCTTTCTTCACAACACACATGTTTTCTACTTCGTGTGAATAAACCATAATTTTTATATGTTTAAAATGTGAAACATAGTCTCTTTCAGTTTGCGAAGATAACTAAAATAATGTCTTGAGCAAAGGACGTGGCGGTTTTTTTGCATCCATTTTTGTGCTTGCCGATAAATTTATACCGTTAGAGTATTTATTAACATAAATAGGGGGCTTGTTTGCCATTTTGTTCGTATCTTCGCAGATAGTTTTGTTTTATTTGATTTTTTTTTGAGTATATGAAGAGACTTTATAGCATTTTTTCTGTCGTTGCGGCAGCAGTAGTTCTATGGGCCTGCGGCCCGGCCGAGGTGGGGTATACACAGGAATTTACCCTTCAGGGACTGTATACTGTCAACAAGGCCACGGTTGCTCCGGAGTTCAGTGATACAATGTTCTTTGTGCGTAATATTGATGAGTATGAACTGGAGACCGGTGACCGCGCGATGCTGCTGTTGCACTACTATTACGATGCTTACAGCGGCCAGGCTCCCCAGTGGAATATCCGCGAGCTGATAAAGAAAATCCCTGTGTACAGCCTTTCAAGGAAGAGCGAGATTGATACTGCAGCATATGTCACACCTGTCACCGGTTTGCAGCCGTTGAATTTCTTCGGCGATTTTGAAACCTGTTCATGGGTGTGGAAGGAGAAGCAGAATATCTGCATCAAGTACAAGGGTATTGAGAAGGATGCGTCGTTTGCAATGGCTGTGCGTGGTGTGAAGGATGGTTGTGTGGAACTTGACCTGTTCGTTGATGCCGAGAAGAGTGATGCCGAGGCTGTCAGTTTGCTGACATTCGACATCTCCGATATTGAAGATTACTTGAGCGATGATGAGAGAACCTCTCTCAACGATAGTATTGTAACAAAAATATATCTTAAACGTATGAATAACGGTGTTCTTGAGGATTGGGCAATTCCGGGCAATGACATACGTCGTTTAAGATAATGAAAATCCTGTATAGAGGGATATGGATAAGAGAGTACCGAACATAAACATAAAGAACAAGCGCGCTTCGTTCGACTACATCTTTACCGAGACCTTTACAGCCGGTCTGGTGTTGACGGGAACGGAGATTAAGTCGATAAGGCAGTCCAAGGCGAGCCTTGTCGATACCTATTGCACATTCATAAACAACGAACTGTGGGTGAAGAACATGCACATTGCCGAGTATTTCTATGGGTCATACAACAACCACTCGGCGCGCCGCGACCGCAAGCTGCTGCTCGACCGCAAAGAGCTGCGCAAACTGCGACAGGCGGTTAAGAATCCCGGTTTCACAATAGTACCCACACGTCTGTTCATAAACGAGAAGGGGCTTGCCAAACTGGCGATAGCTCTTGCGCGAGGAAAACATGTGTATGACAAGCGCGAATCCATAAAGGAGCGCGACGACAAGCGCGAGATGGACCGCATAAGGCGGAATTTCTGATTTTACAATCTTTTTTTGCTCTATCCTCGGGAGAGGGTAGAGTAAATTTCTATAATTAAGGATGTCCGTAGCGGTGCATGCACCGCCATTATTTATTTTTTGCAATGACATTAAAAGAAGCTTTAAAAGACAGGATACTGGTGCTCGATGGTGCAATGGGTACCATGGTGCAACGCTATGGGCTTGGCGAGGAGGACTTCCGAGGCACGTTGCTTGCAGGGCACGGCAAGCAGCTCAAGGGTAACAACGATATCCTTGTGCTCACCAGCCCCGATGTGATACGCGAAATCCACACCCGCTATCTGGCAGCCGGTGCCGATATAATAGAGACCTCGACATTCAATGCCAACCGCATATCGCAGGCCGAGTATGGCTGCGAGCACCTGTGTGCCGATATTAACCGCAGTGCGGCACTTATGGCACGTGAACTTGCCGATGCATACTCGACTCCAGCGAAGCCCCGCTTTGTGGTGGGCTCTGTCGGTCCCACAAGCCGCACCTGCTCAATAAGCCCCGATGTCGAGAATTCCGCGCACAGGAACATTACTTTCGATGAACTTGCCGAGGCCTATCGCGAGCAGATGGTTGCGCTCATTGAGGGTGGGGTGGATGCACTGTTGTGCGAGACAATCTTTGACACACTCAATGCCAAGGCTGCACTTTATGCGGCCGATGAGGCTTGCGCCGCAGTAGGGCGCGAGGTACCGGTGATGCTCTCCTTTACCGTTGCCGACAAGCAGGGGCGCATCCTCTCGGGACAGACAATTGAGGCCTTCCTGGCATCGGTTGCAGGCCGCAACCTTTTGTCGGTGGGCTTGAACTGCTCATTCGGTGCAAGGGAGATGAAACCTTTCCTCAAGCGCCTGAGCGAGATAGCCCCCTGTTGTGTTAGTGTCTACCCCAATGCCGGATTGCCAAATGAACTTGGAGCGTATGACCAGACACCGCAGGAGATGGCGGAGATTGTACGCGAATATATTGACGAGGGGCTTGTGAACATTGTGGGCGGATGTTGTGGTACAACCGATGAGTATATTGCCCTCTTCCCGCCAATGACCGTTGGGGTCAAGCCCCGTGTGCCGGTTGCAAAGCCTGCCGAGCTGTGGCTCTCTGGTCTTGAGCGCCTGGTAGTCAACAGCAGCATGAATTTTATAAATGTTGGCGAGCGTTGCAATGTGGCGGGCTCGCGCAAGTTCCTGCGCCTGATAAACGAGAAAAAGTATGACGAGGCACTGGATATAGCCCGCAAACAGGTTGAGGACGGTGCGCAGCTCATAGACATAAACATGGACGACGGTCTGCTCGACGCGCGCGCCGAGATGACCACATTCCTTAACATGCTTGCCGGCGAGCCCGATATTGCCCGCGTGCCGGTGATGGTAGATTCGTCGGACTGGAATGTTATACGCGCCGGCCTCAAGTGCGTGCAGGGACGTGCCGTTGTAAACTCCATCTCCTTGAAGGAGGGCGAGGCTATCTTTGTGGAGCGTGCCGTTGAGGCGCGCCGTCTTGGTGCGGTGGTTGTGGTAATGGCTTTTGACGAGCAGGGGCAGGCGACAACCTATGAACGCAAGATTGAGGTTTGCACCCGCGCTTTTGAACTGTTGACAGAGAGGGCCGGCTTTGAGCCTTACGAAATTATCTTCGACCCTAATATACTTGCCGTGGCGACGGGCATCGACGAGCACGCTGCCTATGGCATTGACTTCATACGTGCCTGTGCATGGATAAAGGAGAACCTTTGCGGGACGCACATAAGCGGTGGCGTGAGCAACCTCTCGTTCTCGTTCCGTGGCAACAACTACGTGCGCGAGGCACTGCATGCGGTGTTCCTTTATCACGCAATAGCTGCAGGAATGGATATGGGTATTGTTAACCCGCAGACAGCCGTGCAGTACGATGATATCCCGTTGCCTTTGCGCGATGTTCTTGAGGATGTGGTGCTCAACCGTGATGCCGCAGCCACAGAACGTCTCATTGCAATGGCGGGCGAACTCAAGGAACAGGGTGCTGCCGTGCAGCAGACTGCCGATGACGCATGGCGCGAACTTCCGGTCGAGAAACGCCTCGAGTGGGCATTGCTTAAAGGTGTTGGCGAATATCTTGTCGTTGACATTGATGAGGCGGTGGCCAAATATGGCACTGCAGTTGATGTTATCGGTGGCCCGCTCATGGATGGCATGGCAACCGTAGGCGAGTTGTTCGGTCAGGGAAAACTGTTCCTGCCACAGGTGGTCAAGGCTGCCCGTACAATGAAACAGGCTGTTACTCTTCTGCAGCCGCTTATTGAGCAGTCGAAGAGCAGTGCGGCCCAATCGGCCGGCAGGGTGCTTGTGGCAACCGTAAAGGGCGACGTTCACGACATTGGAAAGAACATTGCAACCGTTGTTATGGGATGTAACGGCTACGAGGTCATAGACCTTGGTGTGATGGTTGCTCCCGAGCTGATTGTTGCAACAGCGATAGAGAAAAAGGTGGATATCGTAGCTCTCAGCGGACTCATTACACCGTCACTTGAGGAGATGATAACCGTTGTCAAGGAGCTGAAGAGCGCGGGTGTTAATGTACCTGTGATGATTGCCGGTGCAACAACAAGCCCATTACACACAGCCTTGAAGATTGCTCCAGCCTACGATGGTGCAGTGGTGCACGTGAAGGATGTGTCGCAGAACGTTGTCGTGGCTGCCGAGCTGCTTGGCGGCGAGGAACGTTGTAGGGCTTTTGTGGCAGCACTCAAGGAGTCGCAAGAGGTATTGCGCGAGGGTGCAGCGCAGAAAAATTCGGCGCCATTGCGCTCGCTCGATGAGGCACGTGCGAACAAACTCAATCTTTTCTGAAAACAGTAAATTGAACAATAAAAAATATTAAATACTATGGAATCGTTGATACAATTTTGTCTTGACCATTTGAACTACTGGACGGTGACGCTCTTTATGGCCATTGAGAGCTCTTTTATACCTTTTCCATCGGAGGCAGTTGTTCCTCCTGCAGCGTGGAAAGCTGCTGTTAGCGGTGACATGAATGTGGTTCTTGTTGTGGTGTTTGCAACACTTGGTGCGCTAATAGGTGCATTCATCAACTACTATCTTGCAGTTTGGCTGGGTCGTCCCATCGTCTACAAGTTCGCAAACAGCCGTTTCGGTCACATGTGTCTCATTGATGAGGCCAAGGTGCAGCATGCCGAGAGCTATTTCGACAAGCATGGTGCCGTGTCTACATTTGTAGGCCGCCTTGTTCCGGCAGTGCGTCAGCTCATTTCAATACCGGCGGGTCTTGCCCGCATGAGTCTTGGCCGCTTTGTGCTCTATACATCGCTTGGTGCCGGAGTATGGAATGCAATCCTTGCAGCGCTCGGTTACTATATGGCATCAATTCCCGGTCTGCAGACCGAGGAGGCCGTGATGAACAAGGTCAAGGAGTACAGCAGCGAGATTGGCATTGTCTTCATTGCTCTGGCTGTGTTTGTCGTTGCCTATCTTGCATACAAGGGATTGAAGAAAAAGTAAATTTGTACTATATGCATGAAAACGTTAGAAGCACCTCCCTGGGAGGTGCTTCTAACGTCTTATTTGAGTTCGTATTTCACTGTTGTAACCACTCGTATGTTCTTTATTTGTGGCGTTGTCTCGTCGCTTGTTATGCTGAACTGTCCCTGCGTAGCCTGTCTTATGTTGCCGAGCCTGCTGCCCGAGTCGTCGGCGAACTTCTGCGCCACGGCACGTGCATTGCGTGTGGCCTCTTCAACCATTGCGGGTTTTATATCGTTGAGCGCCGTATATTCGAACTGCGTCTGGTAGTTGTATTCATCGCTTATGATTACCCCGTCCTTCATCAGTTCAATCTGCCTTCCCATCAGTTCCATAACCTTATCTACCTGTGGCGAGATGACGGTTATCACCGCCTCGGCCTGGTAGCGGAACTTTATGTTGTCGGGGATGTAGCTCTGTGCAAGACGGTCGGTGACTGCCGGTGCCGAAATGACAATCTCCTCGTCCGTTATTCCGCCCTCTCTTATGAACGAGAGAACAATCTCCCTGTTCTTTTCAATCTCGTCATACAATTGTTGCATGTCGTTGCTTACACATTTGTAGGGTAGTGCCCACACAACCCTGTTTGCCATCACCTCGCGCTCGGCAAGGCCCTTGACGGTTACATACTGCTCCTGGTTGGCTATTTTTGTAAGGCCTTTTGAAACGAATAATCCCAATAGGGCAAGGCCTGCAGCTATTGCAATGCTCGGTAGCAACATCCTGCAACAGTTGCATTTACTCTTCTCGCAATTTTCCATAATCATATGTTTTTAGGGTTTCCCAATACGTCGTCCAAGTTGGCGCGTTTAAAAATCTCGAGCTTGCCGCCACGTGCGGCATTGTAGATTTTTACACCCTGTCTGTCACAAACCTCTCTTGCGCGGGCATAGGCCAACAGGTTGGTGTCTACCTCAGGGGCTGCGTAGCTGCGGCCGCTGTTGAAGAGGCGCGGGTCGAAATAGCTCTCCTGTGTGATAACGCTGTTGCCGCTCGAATAGTTGCAGTCGACACCAATGAGGTATATCTCCTTGAACCCCATGTATGCGGCGAACTGTATCATGGAGTATGTCACTGTCTGGCCGCTGTAAACTATTTTGTCAATCTCATTTGAGAAACCTATTGGGTTCTGCCGGAACAGCATGTTGTAGTATGTGACACCCTTTATGTGGTACCGGCTTGCGTAGTGTGCCTTTACAAAGCGGTTTCCTTTGTATGCGGCAATCTCCTCCTTGTTGTCGATGATAATCTTGTTATCCTGTGCAAAATAGTAGGTCGGGGTGAATGGGATTTCACCGAACAGTTTTATGAGCGAGTTGCAGGCAAAGGTTGTCTCGCCAAGCTCCATCAAGCGCCTCAGGTCACTGTTCCTCAGGCTTGGCCCATTGCCGATGATGAAACAGCGTCCGCTGTGCTTGCCTTTAAGGGAACGCAAGCGCTTGCGGCTACCAGCCAGCAGCGTACCGTAGAGGTAGTTCATTGTGTCCCAGCATTTTTGCCATGTCTTGCCCATAATTGTTGCTCTTGGGAAAGGTTTTACTTGTCGGACAGCACTCTTGCTGCAAATTCAAAATCCTCGGGGTTGTCAATGTCTATGCCTTCAATAGGGTCGACAATGGCCATGTAGGGATTTTCGCCTATGCGTTGGTGCGCAACTGTCCACACCTCTTTCTTGAAGATATAGAACGCGCTTGTCTCGAAATATATGGGTTCAATGGTCTGTGTGCGTGGTATCTCTTTGAGGCTGTAGTTGAGCGGAGTGCCTTTGTACCATGCGAATGTCTGCACCTTCTGTGCGCTGAAGGCTGAGTCGTGGCCGCCCTCGGTAACCTCTCTTACGGCATTCTCAATTGTCGCAGCCTTTATGAATGGCGATGTGGTGTGTGCAAGGATATATACATTGGCGTCCACCTCCTTTGTGAAAGCGTCATATATCTCTTGCCCCAATGTCTCGTCACGGTCGAGCCATTCGTCGCGCCTTAGGAATTTTACGCCTTGCGGCAGCAGGGGCTTTATCTCCTCACTGCTACAATATACATACACCTCGTCAATGGACGGTATTCCGGCCAATGTGTCGAGAATATACTGCAGTAACGGCTTGTCGCCAAGCATTTTCAGGTTCTTGCCTACAACGCGTTTGCTGTTTAGTCTTATGGGTACAAATGCAACTACCTTCATTTTGTGGTTCTTTTTTTAAAGACAACTGAATGCGTCTATTACGCCAACCAACTTGTTGTTGTCATTAACAACAATAAGTGACTTGATGTTGTGCTGGCGCATCACCTCCTCGGCCTGTGACAGCTTTGCATCCTCTTTTATAAGCTTAGGATTCCTGTTCATCAGGTCCTTTACAGTGAGCTGGAAGAAGT
This sequence comes from Bacteroidaceae bacterium, assembly GCA_045650605.1. GTDB lineage: Bacteria > Bacteroidota > Bacteroidia > Bacteroidales > Bacteroidaceae > HGM04593. The sequence goes on from JAZRRI010000036.1 coordinate 9,013, forward strand.
GCTCCTCGTCGCGCTGCATTGTGCGGCGTATGTCACCGTCGGTAACAACACCAACAATCTCATCGTTTTCAATAACAACGGCTATACCCATCTTTGTGCGGCTTATCTGCATTAGCGTGTCGCTTATTTTCGATTCGCTGTTTACAACGGGCAGGTTCTCGGTTGTCATGTAGTCCTTTACCCTTGAGAGCAGGCGGCGCCCGAGTGAACCGCCGGGGTGGAACTGCGCAAAGTCCTTGGCCTGGAACTTGCGCACGGTCATCAGCGCACATGCTATTGCATCGCCCATGGCAAGGGTTGCCGTGGTCGATGAAGTGGGGGCAAGGTTCAGCGGGCATGCCTCGCGCTCTACAGCCACGTTAAGGTGGCATGCCGAGTATTTTGCAAGCAACGATGCAGGGTTGCCCGACATTGATATTATGGGGATGTTCCTCTCCTTCAGCAGCGGAATGAAACGCAGCAGTTCATCGGTCTGTCCCGAGTTTGATATTGCCAGCACCACATCGCCTTCGCCAATCATGCCCAGGTCGCCGTGGAAGGCGTCGAGCGGGTTGACAAAGAATGCCGGTGTGCCGGTACTTGCCATTGTTGATGCAATCTTCGCACCAATGTGCCCCGACTTTCCTACACCGGTGACAATGAGCTTGCCTTTGCTCTCAATGATTAGCTCTATGGCTCTTGTGAAGTCCTCGTCAAGCTTGGGTATGAGGTTCAGAATGGCTTCTGCCTCGTCCCTGAAGCACTTTTTAGCAACATCAATTACGTTTGTCATATATAGTACTTTTGAATTCCTTACTTTGTCGCGAAGATAACAAATAATATGAAAATGAGAAAATATAGGAGTATATAAAAAGTCTCTGCCGCACGGCAGAGACTTTTTATAATCGAATGTAATGCTTTTCTTAGATCTCGGCAATTACCTCAACCTCAACAAGAACGTTCTTCGGGAGTGTCTTTACTGCAACGCATGAACGTGCGGGTTTGCTTGTGAAGTACTCTGCATATACAGCGTTGAACGCAGCAAAGTCTGCCATGTCGCTGAGGAAGCATGTTGTCTTTACAACCTTCTCGAATGATGTGCCTGCCTCGGCAAGAACAGCCGAGAGGTTCTTCATTACCTGTGTAGCCTGGTCTGTGATACCTTCTGCCTCAACCTCGCCTGTTGCAGGGTTGATGGGTATCTGACCCGATGTGAACAACATGTTACCGCAGATGATAGCCTGTGAGTATGGGCCGATAGCCTCGGGGGCATTGCTTGTATAAACTTTCTTCAACATAGTTATTTTGTTTTTAATGGTTAATCTTAGTCAAGGATATTGAAACCGGCAGCGGTCAATGCAGCCTTAATCTTGTTGATGTGCTCAAAGTTACGTGTCTCAAGGTCAATGCGTATCCAGCAGCCTGTAACACCGGTATTTGCATTTGTACGCTCGTGGTGCACGCCGATGACGTTACCGCCAAGGTCGGCAATAATCTTTGACACCTGTACCAACTGGCCGGGCTTGTCAAGGAGCTCAACCTTTAGGAGTGCCGAACGGCCCGATGTGAAGAGACCACGCTTGATTACACGGTCGAGGATGTTCACGTCGATGTTACCGCCCGATACAACGCAGATTACGTTCTTGCCCTCAACGGGAACCTTGTCGAACATTACCGCTGCTGCTGCAACAGCACCTGCACCCTCGGTAATAATCTTCTGGTGCTCGAGCATTGAAAGAATTGCCGATGAAACCTCATCGTCGGTCACGGTTACAATGCCGTCGACATATTGGCTGCAGAAGTTGAATGTGTTCTCGCCCGGCTGCTTCACTGCAATACCGTCGGCAATTGTGGAAACTGAGTCAAGGCGCTCAATCTGCTTGTGCTCAACCGAGTTCTTCATGCTTGGAGCACCTGCTGCCTGTACACCGTATACCTTGATATTGGGGTTCAATGACTTGAGTGCGAATGCAACACCCGAGATGAGGCCACCGCCACCAATGGGCACAACAACAACCTCAACGTCCTTCATCTGGTCAATAAGCTCAAGACCAATTGTTCCCTGGCCGGCAATCACGTCAATGTCATCGAATGGATGGATGAATGTGTAACCCATCTCGTCGCGCAACTCAATGGCGCGCTTGTAAGCATCGTCATATACACCCTCTACAAGGCAAATCTCGGCACCATAGCCTCTTGTTGCCTCAACCTTTGAGATTGGAGCACAGTCGGGGAGGCAGATTGTTGACTTGATGCCGTTTCTTGTTGCTGCCAAAGCAACACCCTGAGCGTGGTTACCGGCAGAGCATGCGATAACGCCCTTTGCCTTCTCCTCGGCCGAGAGCTGTGAAATCTTGTAGTACGAACCACGAACCTTGAACGAACCGGTCAACTGCAAGTTCTCGGGCTTGAGGAAGATGTTGCCCTTCTTGTTCAAATAGGGAGCCGGAATGAGCTCTGTGCGACGTACCACGTCCTTCAGGACGTACGATGCGTGATAGATTTTGTCGAGTGTAAGCATTTTATTATTGTTTAAAAGTATAATGTCTTTTGTTGTTACACACTGCACCTGATTGTCATTTCGACGGCAATAAGAGGAGAAATCTCTTTAAGTGTTGCTTTTTTTGAGATCTCTCGCATCCGCTCGAGATGACAGGTCAATAGAGTATGTAATACTCTGTTGTATTTACCCGTTTCGCAAATTTACAACCATTTTTGTTATAATTTGCAGATTGGCTTGTTTTTTTGCTAAAAAAGTGATAAACAGTTTGAATAGTTTCCAAAATGGGGTAGTGGGGTGCGGTTATACAACAAATGCGACGGGCTCGAGCCCGTCGCATTTGATATTGCTTTTTGAATATTGGTTATTCTTTAGTTTGCAGTAATTGTTACATTGTCAACAAGGATTGCATTTCCATTGCCGTTCTTTGAGTTCATTACCAATGCGGTTATGAGAGTCTCCTGTGAAAGTGTGAACTCATATGTGTAGAGTGTCCACTCGCTGGTAACGGTTGTAGCATTCGTCTGGTATTTGTAGTCAGAGTTGGAAATTGCACCATCCTTGATGATACCGTAACCAAGCTTGAATGCACCGGCACTGCTACCGCTCTGCTTGATGTATGCTGCAATAGTATATGTACCCGCAGGGAGAGTGTAGCTTTTTGAAGCAAGGCGCATGTTTTGGGTAGAACCATTTACAACAACTGCATAGTTGCCATCGTATGCCTCTGTGCTCTGAGTGATTGTTGATTTATGACCGATATTGCCTTCGCCCCAAGCAACAGGATTGCTGCCGTTCCACTCCTCAAAACTGTTGTTCTCAAGGATGTTGCCTTCTGTTGGAATAGAAGGAGTGTCCGGTGTATCCGGTGTCTCGGGCTCTTCTGGGGTTTCTGTTGTCTCGGCCTTGCCATGTGCTACAATAAGGTTTTTAACCTCCCATGTACCGGCCTTTGTCGTTGCTGTGTAACGGAGAGCGAATGTAATGTTTGCCTTACCAAGGAACTCAGCAGGAATGTTTACGTTTGCCTTGTAGAATGTGTCCCAGTCTGTGCCCTCAACAGCGTTGTAGGGGAGGTTTGTCCAAGTGGCTGTTGCAACGTCACCGTTGTAGTTGTCACTGATGAGAAGCTGATGGTTCTCGGCAACCTTGCCGCTCTCGGCATAACGGATGATATACTCGAATGATACGTATGCCTCGGTCTCGTTAGTGAAGTCAACGGTGGGCGATACAAGCCAGCTTGTAGCCTCGTGGTCTTTGTCTGCTTTACCATCACCATCGGTATCGAGGTATGATGTCATCTTTGCAGTGCTGTAGTCGATAATCCAAGGATAGTTGCCTACAGTCTCCTGTGTTGTGAATGAACCAAAGCTTGTGGCGAATGATTCGCTGATGTATGCACCCTCCGGTGTCTCAGGCTCCTCTGGTGTAACACCATCTATAACGTATTTTGAAACGCTCTTCAAACCTGCAACACCAAAGTACTTCTCGAGGCTACCGGTGAGGGTCACAAACTTCTTGTAGTTGCCAGGGTTGTCAACGAGGTTAAGGGCGTTGCGAGCTGCTGAACCTGAAGGCAACTGCACAGGAATACAGTTGTTGCAGTCTGTCTCATCAGGGTTGTCTGCGAGAAGCAGGTTTGTCTTTGACTCTGCTGTGCCGCTGAATACACAACCTTCTGTGTAAACCTGACCATTGATTGTTCCTACGATGTAACCCTTTACAACTGCGGGTTTCGCTGCGCCGCCAAATGCTGCAAGAGCCTCGGCTACGGTGTACTCTTTAGCCTCCTCGGGCTCAACAACCTCGGCCTTGCCGTGAGCTACCTTGAAGTTCTTTACCTCCCAAGTGCCGGCCTTTGTTGTAGCTGTGTAACGCAATGCGAATACAACACCGCTCTTGCCAAGGAACTCGGCGGGTACTGCAACATTTGCCTTGTAGAATGTTGCCCAGTCGCTGCCCTCTACTGCATTGTAGGGAAGGTCTACCCATGTAGCCTCGGCAGCATTGCCTGCATAGTTGTTGCTGATGAGCAACTGGTGGTTGGCTGCAACCTTGCCGCTCTCGGAGTAACGGATGATGTAGTCGAATGCTACATAAGCCTCGGTCTCGTTTGTGAAGTCAACCGGTGATGAAATCAACCAACTTGTAGCAGCCTTGTTCTCGCCATCAACGTATGATGTCGCTTTTGCTGTGCTGTAGTCGATTACCCAAGGGTAGTTGCCTACGGTCTCCTCGGTGCTGAACACACCGAAACTTGATGCAAACGTCTCATTGATGTACACGCCCTCTTCGGTTGTGCCGCCACCGTTACCGCCGGGGTTGCCACCGGGGTTGTATGGCGACTCAGGTGTCTCGTTACAAGCAGCGAGTGCAAACAAGCCAAGCGCTGCAAAGAATAAATTCCTAAGTTTCATGATTTTTGTTTTTTAGTTAATTATAAATTATTGTTATTCACTTACTTTTTCAATATCAGTGGTGTGGCTGATGACGAACTGCCAATAGTCATTGAAGCGTGTCATCACGCCGTTAATGTTGAGTTTGCCGTCGGGGATTGCCTCGTTTGCAAAGTCGGCGTATGTGCTCATGCGCAATACAATGTTTGTCTTGCCTACCTTTATGTGACGCTCGACAACGTTGTTGTACTGCAGTTCCTCGGGTGCCCAAAGGGCTGTGCCGTCGGCCTCGGTGATTTCAACTCCCTCCAGGCGGACAAATTTTGCAAGGTTGTTCTTGTTCTCATTCGTAAAGAATGAGTCGTCGATGAGTTCGGGCTGCATCTCTGGCTGTGTGGGGTCGGGGATACCGATGAGGCGCACGTGCTGTGGGTATATGTTCTTGTTCATGCGTCCCACCTTGCCGTTGTAGAGGCCGCCAATCTGTGCCATCTTGCCATAACCGCCAATGTAGAGGTCCTTGCAGGCAATGCGTACGCGCTGTCCCTTTGGAACCATTGCGTAAAGGCCCACATCGTTCACGCCAATTACCATGGCACCTGTCTCGTCGTTGATGATGAACTGCTTGTATACGTTGCCGCTCTCGTCGTTTGCAACGACAACGCCTTCGATGATGATATCTTCGGTAATCTGTTTTACAGAGTTTCCCGAAATTGTTGAAGCGTATTCTGCTTTCAAATCAGCAATGGTCTTGTTTGCCTCGCCAATTTCGTTGTTGCCGAATGGCGGCTCGCTGAACAGTGGCTCGTCGAACTCATTCATGCAGGATGTTGCAATGAGCGACAGCGCAAGGATTGATAGATATTTTATTGCTTTCATAATTTGCATTTATTTATATAAGGTCTTATTAGAAACGGAAACCGATGTTCAGATAGAAGTTGAATGCGTTGGCATAGTAGAGGTATGGGTTCTTTGAGAACTTGTATGTGCGCTCGCTGCCATCGGCATAGCTGTCGTCACGGTTCTGCTCGTAACCGCCAGTAATCATGTTAGTGTTGTTCAGGAGGTTGCTGAGCTGGAGGTTGATGTTCAGCTTGTTACCGCCGCGGAGGCTGATGCTCTTGCCAATTGATGCATCGACCATGAAACCTCCCTTACCCTTGTACTGTGATGGGATGTCCAGGCGCTCCTCGCCCGTTGTGGCATCGATAACCGGTGCGCCGACAACGCTTGCAAGGCGGGCATACTTTGATGCATCGACATAAATTCTGTCATAGTAGTTCACATTTGCGCTCAAGTACCAGCCGCTGATGTTGTAGTCGATACCAAGGCTTGCTGCAGTGAGTGGTGTGCCGTCGAGCTTTACACCCTTCATGTATACATCGCTGTTCTTCCACACTGCCTCGTTCTCGCTGATTAGCATACCGTTTGCATTGCTTGTGTACTCGGCATCACCAACCGATGCAAGGGCATTGATTGAGAGTGACGATGTGATGTTGTAGACAACAGCCGCCTCAAGGCCATAGTGCAGCTTGTTCACGCCTGTCATTGTAAGATATGTGAACTGCGACTCCTGGTCATTGTAGAATGCGCTCTGCTCCACGCTGTTGTTTATCATTGTTCCATATCCGCTGATTTTTGCGCTTACGGGGCCAATGTTCAGGTTGTATGCAATCTCGGCATTGAAGATATCCTCGTTTGTGAGTCCTGTTACAAAGTCGTTGCGCATACGTGGCGCGATGAACGAGTTGTAGGCGAGTGGTGCACGGTTCTCATATCCTCCACCTATTGAAAGGGTGTTGTATGCGTTGAATGTGAACACCATGCCAAGTTTTGCGCCACCGCCCAGGAATGTGGCTGTGCCGCTGCTGCCCTTTGAGTACTGCTGTGCACGACCGTTACGCATGTGGCCATAGCGCTCCATTGTTGTACCATCGACGTGTGCACCGCCAAAGAGGTGGAAGATTCCCTTGTTGAACTGGTGCTGGTAGAAGAGGGTTGCCTTGTTCACGTTAAGGTCATAGTTGTAACCGAACACGTCGCCCTCGGCAATCCGGCGGTTGGGGTTGTCAACATCGTTCTGTACATAGTCGCTGTTGATGCCGAAATCACCTACCGAGAATTTGTCGATGTCGGTATATTTCTTTGCACCCATAAGGTCGTCCATGGTCTTGTAATGCATGCCCTTGGTTGTTCCAATCTGCAGGCCTGCAGTTCCCTTGTTGTAGCGGTCGAAGTCTATGTTCAACGATGAACCGAGGTTGAAGGTAAGCTGGTCATTGTGACGGCGCTCGACATAGTAGAGGCATTCGCCACCAACGGCATTTGCCTGCTGGTTGGCATAGAGCATGTAGTCCCAGTTGAGTTGGCGGTTAGCCTTGCTCGCAGTCCAATGCTCCTTGCGTGTGTTGTAGTCGGCAAGTTCGTCCTCGGTAGGGGTGTAGTCCAAATCCCATACATCATAGGCCGCACTTGGCAGGTTCTGGTAGTAGTTTGGACGTGGGTCGGCCGCGTTGCCGTTCCATCCGAGTGCCGATGTGCTGTACATTGAGTATTTGCCGAACAGTGATGTTGTCAGCTTCATCTTGTCGTTGATGTTGTAGTCCCATGTGATTACCATTGCAGGCTCGTATGAGTTCACAACGCGGGCATTGCGCTTCTTGCCCTGCTGGTATCCCCAGTTGGGGTTGTAGTAGTGGTTGCCGGCAAGCCAGTAGGCCTCCTCGGTGGCAGCGCCCTGCTGTGCGCGCTCTGTGGGTGAACCCCATGTTGCGATTGAGAGGCTGTGGCTGTCGTTGAACTTCTTCTCGGCAGCAAGGAAGTAGGCAGCCGAGTTGTAGAATGTACCTTCGATTACACCCTCGTTTGCCCAACGGTATGATGCCGAGCCGGTGAAAGCCCAACCGTTCTGCATGAGGCCGGTTGAACCGGTGTACATTACGCGGGCAAGGTAGTTGCGGTTACAGCCCACAAGTGAAGCCTTGTGGCCGGCTGCATACTGGCTTGCGCGCATGTTGATGTTGCTTGCACCGCCAACGGAGCCGATGCCGAAGCTGTTGTGCTCGGTGTATGTCGCGCCCTCCTTGTTACGTGTGGCGTCGTTTAGACCGCCAATCATGCCGTAGCTGAACTGGCCTCTCTCGGCATCGTTGAGCAGTACGCCGTTGGCATATACATTATTGTAATGCGATTCGTAGCCGCGTACGCGGAAACGCATTGCACTGAAACGGTAGCCTACCTCGGAGAGGAAATAGTCGTCGTTTGACGAAATCATGGCTGTTGTGCCCGAGAAATCCTCGTCCTCGCCAAGCTGTCCTTCGGAGAATGTGTAGGACTCGTTGTTGTCGTCGATGACAATAATATTGTCCACTGTGTTTGTCTTGTTGAGCAAGGTATCGGCATAGAGCATTCTTGCTGGCTGCTCCTTTACCATTCCTTCTCTAACGGCTGTAGCTTCCTGTGCGTTCGCTGTCGAGACGAAACAGAGCAACAGGAGCGCTGCAAATTTTGTCAGTTTGGTCATAGTAATATAATAAATTAATTTACAAATACTTATTTGCGTGGGCGCGTGTGCGCGGGGGAAACCGTGTTGCACAACAATCCTAAAATCGTACAAAGTTGCTAAAAAAAGTGGAGATATGTAAACTTTTTCTAACATTTTTTGCCGTAGCAGTCGCGAATGTTGCGGTAGAATATGTGACAAAAAATATGACCGGCAAATTTGCCGGTCATATCCATTCATGCGTTTGATTACGGAAATCAATTGTTCTCGGGGCGGAGCTTGCGCACTACAGCGCCTGCCTGCCACATCTCGGTCTCGCGCATCTCGCGGAGTTCCTCCTCGAGTTTCTGGCGGTAGTCGGGCTGCGAGTTGGTGTCGATGCTACGCTGTGCCTCGTTGCCGGCAGCAACTTCGCTGTAGAGGTCCTCGAATACAGGCATTGTGGCATCGCGGAACTTCTTCCACCAGTCGAGCGCACCGCGCTGTGCAGTGGTAGAGCAGTTGGCATACATCCAGTCCATACCGTTCTCCGAAATCAGTGGCATGAGGCTCTGTGAAAGCTCCTCTACTGTCTCGTTGAATGCCTCGGAAGGGGTGTGGCCGTTCTTGCGGAGCACCTCGTACTGTGCTGCAAAAATACCCTGGATGGCGCCCATCAATGTGCCGCGCTCACCTGTAAGGTCTGAGTATACCTCGCGCTTGAAGGTTGTCTCGAACAGGTAGCCCGAGCCTACACCAATACCGAGTGCGATTACGCGGTCCCATGCACGGCCTGTAGCATCCTGGAAGATTGCATAGCTTGAGTTCAAGCCACGACCCTGCAGGAACATGCGGCGGAGCGATGTGCCCGAACCCTTGGGGGCAACAAGGATAACATCAACGTCGGCAGGAGGTACAATGCCTGTGCGCTCCTTGTATGTAATACCGAAACCGTGAGAGAAGTAGAGTGCCTTGCCGGGTGTAAGGTGCTTCTTCACTGTAGGCCAAACGGCAATCTGTCCTGCATCGGAGAGCAGGTACTCGATGATTGTTGCCTTCTCGCAGGCCTCCTCAATGTCAAAGAGGTTCTCGCCCGGTACCCAGCCGTCGGCAACGGCTTTATCCCAGCTCTTTGAGTCCTTGCGCTGTCCGACGATAACGTTGAAACCGTTGTCGCGCAGGTTGAGTGACTGGCCGGGGCCCTGTACGCCATAGCCTATTACTGCAATAGTCTCGTCCTTCAATGTCTCCAAGGCCTTTGCCAATGGATATTCCTCACGTGTTACGACGTTCTCAACCACGCCGCCAAAATTCATCTGTGCCATAATTGTATTGTTTTTTTAGTTTGTTTATCCTTGATTAATATGATGTGACAGCTGTGATTATGAACTGTCAAAAAGTTTCCTTGACTGTTGAATAACTGTGCTTTGTTCAAGAGGTTTGCGAAAGTAGTTGTAAAATTGATAAAAACAAAACAATTTTTCCAATAAATTATATTAATTTTACCAGCAGTAAGTTTTGTTGAATAATTAACATCAATAATAATGAGAAAAAACAGTTTTTTGTTGGCGTTCGCGATGCTCTTTGCAGTCATGTTCACTGCTCAGGCTCAGAACCAGAAAAAGTATGAGGTCTACAGTGTTGGTTTCTACAACCTTGAGAACCTTTTCGATACAATCCACGACAATGGCAAGAATGACTACGAGTTCCTGCCCGACGGTGCGAACAAGTGGGGAACATTGAAATATACCAACAAGTTGAAGAACATGGCAACGGTGCTCAACGAGATGGGAACGGATGTGTTGCCTGCGGGCATGGCTGCAGTGGGTGTATCTGAAATCGAGAACTCACGCGTACTTGAGGATTTGGTTAAGCATGAGGTGCTTGCTCCACGTGGTTGGGATTTCATACACATTGAGGGACCCGACCGTCGCGGTGTCGATTGTGCATTGCTCTATAATCCCAAACTTTTCAAGCCTATCAACTCAAAGCTTGCACCTTATACAACCGTTGACAATGATACCACATACAAGACACGTGGTTTCCTTATTGTAAGCGGTGAGATGGGTGGCGAGGTCGTTCACATTATTGTAAACCATTGGCCATCGCGCTATGCCAAGTCGCCGGCCCGTGAGCGTGCAGGTGTGCTTGTTAAGGAACTCAAGGATTCCATCATGGCCACTATGCCCGATACCAAGGTGCTCATCATGGGTGACATGAACGACGACCCCGACAACAAGAGCATGAAGACCTGTCTTGGTGCCGTGCGTGAAAGAGAGGAGATAAAGGCTGCGAGCGACCTCTACAATCCATGGTGGAACATTCTGCGCAAGAAGGGTATGGGAACATTGAAGTACAAGGGCAAGTGGAACCTTTTCGACCAGGTGGTTGTCAGTGGAAATCTGCTTGGTGCCGACCGCTCTACATTGAAACTCTACAAGACCGAGATTTTCTCACGCGGATACATGTTCCAGCAAGAGGGACGTTACAAGGGAAATACCAAGCGTACACATGCCGGTGGTGTGTGGCTCAACGGTTACAGCGACCACTTGCCTGTGATAGTATATCTCATTAAGGAGGCAAAGTAAATATTGACAGGTTATACACAATTGAGCCTGAAAGTCGTTGACTTTCAGGCTCAATTGTGTTTTTCTCATGCTGTCTGCGTGGGTGATGCTATCTCATGACGAATGCAGATAGAGTGATGCTTTGGAGAAGTCGCGTTCTTTGAGGCTCTCGACGGGCATCATGAAGTTTATTGTGCCGCAGTCGAAGAAACGCAGATGCCAGCGGTCATCCTCGTCGAGCTGCAGCAACGATACCATTCCCTCGTTTTCATTCTCATACCCTTCGGTCATTGCCGGCATGCCAAGAAGCTTGAACCCGAAGGCTTCGGTATCACACTCCTCGAACTCCATACCCTCGGCGGGCAATACGGCCGGTGAACCGTCCTCCCAATAGTATTGGTGTGTGTTTAGTTTTTCACACTCCTCGGAGTATATAACCTTGAACTCTCTCTCTTCCCATTCTCCCATTCCGCTGCATGGAGCATCGTCCTCGCCAAGGAAATAGTCCAGGTTGGCAAAGAACCAGAGCATGCCCTTGTGCGGCAGTGCTCCTTCGGGGTCAAGGTGTGCAATATCCTCCAGACGTATCTGGCATACGAAGGTCAGCAGAAAATCCTCTTCAAGGCATGGCCAGTCGATGTTGTCGGGGAGGTCGGGGAATCCCCACCAATGGCTCTTGCCGGTGAGGTCCTCGTCGGTAGGCTTTATGTTGATGTTTATTGCCATAGTCTATTGTGTTTTGTTTGTTGTCATTTGAAGTTTATGCCCAAGCATCGTATCGGCCATCGTCATCGGGGAGTTCATCCTCGTCGTCATCGAGCTCCTCGTCATCGGGGATGGCATTGTAGGCCGGTATGTGATACATCTCAATCTCTGCGGCAAATTGTGTCAGATGTCCTCTCTTGTAAGCCTCTACTGTCTCTACAATCATCCTTTTGCTTTGGAGTCTGGCACCCAGGAGAGCATAGACATACATGGTCTCTTCGCAGTTCTCGCCGGTCACCTCTTTGCAACGGAGCATGTCATGCATCTTCTCGTAGCAGCTTGCCATGTTGAACCGTGCGCCCTTCTCATAGTATTCCCATGCCTTGAGATAGTCTACCGTCACTCCATACTGTCCCTCTCTGTGTATGTCGCCAAGCAGCTTGTACGACATTCCTATGTTGCAGCATTCGAGGCACTCAATGATTGACTCGCGGCAACTGTCACGCTCTTCCTTGTCATCGGGGTCAATCTCATCGTATGCACTGCACAGGTTCAGTGTCATGAAATGCAGTGAAAGCATGTCGCCCTTGTCAGCGCCCTCTTCAATGGTTGAGGTATATACATCCCAGTCGGCTATCTCTCCACCGTCATCGAGTCCACGGACAATGGCAAGGTCGCTGTATGCATCAACCACACCGCCGTCTACAGCCTTCTTGTACCATTCTTCGGCCTCGCGTATATTCTTCATGGCAAGCTGTGTATCACCTTTCAGACGGAACCAGTGCGGGTTGTCGCTCTGTGCCATCAATGCATCAAGGGTCCTGTCGGCAAGGTCAATCTCCACGCTATAGCCGTAGCGGCCGAATATCAGGTTCATGAGATATACGTATGCCGCATACTCATTCTTTTTTTCAAGGGCACTCATCAGCAGCCTTTCTCCCTCCTTGGGGTTGTATGGCTCAATCTCACCACGGAAATACATGAGCGCTATCTCAACATCGGCATCAACCACACCGCCTGCCTGTGCCTTCTTGAGCAGTCCATATGCGGTGTCCACTGAATCCTGCTCGAAACGATAGGCAAGATCCACCTTTGCCAGTTTGTAGCATGCAACGGGGTCACCGGCCTGGGCCAGTTCATCGAGAACGTCCATGTCATCGGGATTGACATACTGCCTGACTCCCATGTCTGTATAAAATTCTCTCATATTTTTACTGCTTATTAGGTATATAATTGCCGTCAGAAATCTCTGTCGGGGTAGGCTACTTGGCAAATGTAACCATTATTTTTTGTTTTGCAATATTTCTTCTTATTTTTGCGCTGACAAACAATTAATTATATATAAAATGGCGATTAGTGTAGAAAGGTTTTCTGCATACTGTCGGCAATAATGTATCATATATGAGTGCAACGGAAATAAAAGCTCCGATATTTGCCGTCAGCAGGCTACGCATGGGGACAGACGGCAAGGGTGTGACTACATTGGTCACTTTTATGGGTTGTCCGTTAGGTTGCAGATATTGCCTCAACCCGCAGTGCCATGAACCGGTATATGCAGGCGACGGCATTACACCTGCCGACGGGGTGATGATGTTGACCCCACAGGAACTGTATGACATGGTGAAGGTCGATGATATCTACTTCCAGGCAACAGGCGGCGGTATCTGCTTTGGCGGCGGAGAGCCCACGCTTTACCATAGGTTTATCATTGAGTTCAAGAAACTGTGTGGCGACAAGTGGAGTATAACAATGGAGAGTTGCCTGCGATGTCCGCAATACACCATTGAAAGCCTTGCTGCTGTGGTTGACCATTGGATAGTTGATGTCAAGTCGCTGGATGCCAATGTCTACATGGAGTATACGGGCTGTGTATCGGACGAATTGCGTAATCTGCTCTTCTTGAGTCGGCTTGTACCACAGGAACGTGTCACGGTAAAGATACCTCGTATCCCCGGTTATAATGATGACGCTGACCTTGAGGGAGATGTGAAGAGGATTAAGGAAATTGGGTTCAATGACGTAGCCCTTGTACAATATATAAAAAGATAAACTTGTTTTGACTATGAATGCAGGAAAAGAGAAGTGTGAGATATTGAAGGGAATAAGGAAAGCGGTTGCCGAGCAGTATGGATTGGAATATACCCCGGCAGAGTGTACGCATAAAGGTGCATGTCCGGGAACCTGCCCGCAGTGCGATGCCGAGCTACGTGATTTGCAACAGCAACTCGAAGCTAAGGGCATTGTAGATATGGATATCGATGATATTGTAGAAATACCACAAATGACCCAATCGGGCATCTTTACGACAGCGGGTCTTGTCCTTCCGACAAAGCCTGGTGAAAAAAGATTCCCGATGGATTTGCAGGGATTGCCTCCGTTGGAAGGTGATATATCATCCGAAGTGTAATTTGATGGAATATGTTTTGCTAAGGTCCACCAAAGTAGTGAAAAATCTAAAAGCGTGTGATAATAAAGATAACTTTAAAGATTGACAGATGCCCTGCAGCAGGGCATCTGTCAATCTTTAATTGTTGCAGTTATTATTTCGTGCCGAAGATTCTGTCGCCGGCATCGCCAAGGCCGGGAAGGATGTAGTTTCTTTCGTTCATCCCTTCGTCCATCGCAGCGAGGTAGATGTCAACATCGGGGTGCTGCTTGGTCACGGCTTTCACTCCTTGTGGAGATGCTACAAGGCACATGAGACGTATGTTGGTGTAGCCGTCGTTCTTCAGGCGTCTGATGGCATCGCAGGCACTGCCGCCGGTGGCAAGCATGGGGTCTGTCACAATAACAAGGCGCTCCTTGTTTGCAGGCATCTTGTAGTAGTAGAATACCGGCTCGCAGGTCTCCTCGTCGCGGTACATGCCAATGTGGCCCACACGTGCCGATGGGATGAGTGTCAAAAGACCCTCTACCATTCCAAGGCCGGCACGCAGGATTGGTGCAATGACAACCTTCTTGCCCGAAATCTTTGGGGCATTCATCTTCATGAGCGGTGTCTCAATCTCCTCATATGTCAATGGAAAATCACGTGTCACCTCGTATCCCATGAGTGTTGATATCTCCTTCAACAGTTCGCGGAACTTGATGGTTGAGGTCTCTTTGTTGCGCATGATGCTGAGCTTGTGCAGCACCAACGGATGGTCAATTATATGTAAAGCCATAAAAAGTGTTTTTATGTTTGTTTGTAATATCCTATGGATGCAAATGTAATATTTTTTAAAAGAAATTTAAACAGTTGCTTGGTTAATCTCTCTTCTTTTCCGCGTTTTGCCTTTTAGTATTCTTGCGTTTCTTTTATTTTTCAAGTCTCCAGCCGTGGTCGCCGTGGTATATCATTTGCCTGGTCATTCCGCCGTCTATGCATATGTTCTCGCCTGTGATGAACCCTGCCTTGTCGCTGCAAAGGAACAGTACCATGTGGGCAATGTCCTTTGGATTGCCTACACGTCCTGCAGGCTGCTGTGTGGCATCGGGGCCATCGTATGCGGTGCCGGTGGTGTCAATCCATCCGGGTGATATGGAGTTTACCCTTGCCTTGCCGGCAAGGCTCACTGCAAGGGAGTGGGTGAGTGCGGCAATGCCGCCTTTGGCCGCTGTGTAGCTCTCGCTTTGCGGCTGGCTCATGCGGTCGCGCGACGAGGAGATGTTGACTATTGATGCTCCGGCTGCAAGGTGTGTCTGCAACAGCTTGACAAGGTAGAACGGGGCTGTGATGCCTACGCTCAGTGCATACTGGAACTCCTCGTATGTGCACTCGTCAATGCCTTTCATCAGCGGCAAGGCATTGTTTATTATGCAGTCCACCTTGTCGTGCTTTGCAAGGATTTCGGCAGCGAATGCCTCAAGCACCTCTTTCTTGGCAATGTCGCCCACATAGTGGCCGTCGCCCTCCTGCTTGTCTATAACATAGACGGTGGCACCACATGCGCGGAACTCACCGGCAATGCATTTGCCAATGCCGTTTGCACCGCCTGTAACAATTACCACTTTGTTCTTGAATGTATGCTGCATGGTTTTTTATATATGTTTCTGTTTTTTGCAAATGTAATATAAATATCTGTATGCATGGCTAAAAAAACGGAAAACGGAAAATTGTATTATTGAGTGCTGTGTATAAAAAGGTTTTTATAGGCTATGGATATTGCTGCATAATGGTTAACTTTACCAAACTGTCAAAATGGACGGATTTTCAGTTTTTTAGTTAGAATGCTATGTATCAGAAATTCATAATAACAGGTGATGGCGAACTGAGGTTCGGCAATGTATATCATCACCGCAATCTTTTGCGGTGGAATGAGGATTGTCCCTATGGTGGAGGGCTGTGGCGCATTGATGAGGAGCGCGGCGCGGTGGTGCTCTATGGCCGCTCGTTCGAGTTCGGTGCTCCGTTGTTCAATGGGCTCAAGCATGTGAACTGGGACGGCATCGACGGCAAGGAACGGCTCTTGTTCCATCAGCCGCATTGGCCCTATGAAGAGACGCTTGTTCCGGTTGGTGTATTTTAATTGCTGATAAAGCAATAATGCAGATAGCAGGGTGCTATCTGCATTATTGTGATTGTAAGACCCTGTAAACGGGTTACTTTTATCTTTATTCTGTTTTATGGAACTTAAAATTTGTCGTGAGGTACATTACTGCACAAAGGAGCAGGAAGAATACCAGTGAACCCGTGAGGAGTGCATAGGTCTCCATCTGCAGCAGTATATAGTTGAGTATGTACACCAGGGCTACAAATCCGCCAAGCATGTATGCACTACGGTTCTTCAGGATGCCTTTATAGTAGAGCATCAGTGCGACGGTGGTCATTGATGCAGAAATTGTGTATGCCACACCAAAGGCGATGAACTCGGAGAATGCTATGAGCAACGAGTAGAACAACACGAGCGACAGGCCGATTACGGCATACTGGATGGGGTTGATTTCCTTTCGTGTGAGGAACTCTACCAACATGCCGGCTACAAATACCAGAATTATGATGAGCATTCCATATTTGACAGAGCGCATTGACTGTTGGTAGGGGTTTGCCGGGTCTATAAACTTCACACCCATATCGTAGAAACTTGCACTGTTGTGTTCCGAAGCATTCCATGTTGCGTAGAATCCATCATCACGCACCTCTCTGCTGTTAGGTAACAGCTCCCCCTGAAAGCTTGGGTGCGGATAGGCAGAACTCATGGCAAGCGATGTGTTTCCTTTGTCAGAGGGTCTGAAAAAGAGCGATTCTGTACCTTTCAGTTCAAATGAGAATGTAAAATCCACAGTGCTGCCGGCCTCTATATTATCCGGTATCAGGACTACTGCTTCATAATAGTCATTCTTTTTGTTGATGTCGAATGTGCGGTTGCCAAAAGTGAGCTGTGACGGATTACTGAAACCTTTCTGGTCGGTAATCTCAAAACAGAATAAGTTCTCTTTTGCTTTGATTGCTTTTTCAGTGACTGTAAACTCTCCCGATACAGTGACTTTAGAGTTGTACACAATCACATCATAAATGGAACGATGCAGAATATCTGTCTCTACATTAGCCTTGTAATCAAGCGTTTTACAGTTTTTGCTGTAATCCTTGGCGTAGGTTTCTTTCTCTACTTCACCTTTTACATTTGTAATCTCTTTCTCTTCAATGACATGCGAAATCAATTTAGGTGCGAACACTGTCTGCTGTTTGCCATATGAGAAGGCCACCTCTTGTATGACCTTATCCTTGGTCTCTTCACGCTCTTCAATGACTCCCGTTATCATAGCCAAAGGGATGAGCATCAACAGTGTAATCAGGGCTACAAAGCTAATCTTGATTGCAACTTGTCTTGCATTTGGTTTCGGGTCCTTTTCCATAGTAATTTTTTTGTTAAATGAATATTGATGTTTGTTTTTATTTGCTATTATAGAGAGTGCAGATGATGGAATTCTATCAGTGTCATCGATAATTTCATTACATGACTTCATACAATATCCCACTGTAATTGTCGGTGGAGAATTTCTCGCACATGAACTTTATCACGTCGACAACATTCTCCAGCTTTTTGTTGTCTTGCAGGCGTGCTGTAAGTTTCTGTGGGGCCATGGCCTTGTACACACCATCGGTGCAAAGGAATATTCTGTCGCCTTTCTCCACCTCGATGCAGGTGATGTCCGGGATTGCAACTTCCGGGTCCATTGAGAAGAAACAGCGTGTAACAATCTCTGTTCCCGGACGGGAGTGGTCGGTTGTCTGGTGTACAACCTCGCCATTGCGCAACAGGTAGCATCTGCTGTCGCCGCAATGTGCTATGGTTACCGTGTTATTCTCCACACTTGCCATTACGAGTGTTGTTCCCATCTCAATGGGACGTACCATTCTTGAACGGTAGTAGAGAGCTTCGCTTGCATGTGCAAACGCTGTCAATACCTTCTCTTCGCAATCACTCTTGCCGGGGTTATCCTCCCAGAAATTGCATACTGCATTGCACACAGTCTCGGCAGCAGCATCGCCCATTGCATGGCCGCCCATGCCGTCGCACACCACCAGCAGGCAGCGGTTCTCTTCGGGCATTTCAACAACACGGCATATATCCTGGTTTGCTATTCTCTTGCCGGTCTCGGAGAATATCGTATACATGTATTTTTGCTTTTCCATGTCTCGTTTATTGGTTTATACGTTTTGTACAGTAATTTCTTCTTAAGAGAAAAACAAACGGCAAAATCTATCATCCGATTCTGCCGTTTGTTCAGTAGGTTGTATTCAAATTACTCTTTCGTAATTTTGAATCCCAGTTTTGTTATAAGTTTTAGGGTTCCAAAGGCTGTGTCGCGGTCATATGCCTTCTCCACCTCGGGCAGCTCCTCGTAGGGCACCAGGCAAGGGTGGGTCTTCAAGGTGTCGTTGCGCTCCTCGCCATAGGTCCAGCCCTGCTCCATGCGGCTCTGCGCCCACACGTCGTGTACGTTCTTTGCAATCTTTTCTACAAGTTCATCTAACTCTGCCGGCAACTGCACGTCATTTGTGTTCACCGGCTGCGGTACATAATTCTTTTTCATTGTTCTTTGTGTTATAGTTTATATTATAGAACAATTTCTGATGCGGAATCTGTCAGCGTATATAAAATTTATATTTATTCTGTCAAGTCAAGAAAACCTACAATGTCGGTGTCTGTTATCTGCTTTTTGTGTTCTACAAATTCTCCGTTTGTAAGTCTTTGGAATGTTACATCGCCATTTTCATTTGCTTTGAATGCTACCTTGAACTCTTCACGATTCTTTATCTGTTTACCATCATATGCAGTAATGATGTCTCCTTTATTGAATACAGGATGTTGTGCATCGTCCTTTATTTAATAGATAATTACTCCTGCATATTGGCGTTTCCCTTTTGCCAGTTCGCGAAAGAACTTTTTTGCCGAAGCTACATATTCTTTGCTTTCGGGATGGTAGCTCTGATATACCATAAGCATTGAATCCATATCAGCATATGCTACGTCCGGAGTAATGGAAGATGTTGTATGTATATTCATTGACTTCATCTCCTGACGGTTCTCTACAAGTATTGCAAGGTATGTTCCCCACCTGCGTATCTTGCCCCATTTGTTCCATTGCTTGTCATCTTCTTCCAATGTGCATTTCTCTTTAAACTGTTCATAAATCTGTACAATTTGATTATCAAGTTCAAGCAGGCCATATTTATATTTCAAACTCTTTACAACAACCTCTTCCGCCTTAACCTTTTCTTCGCGTAAAGCAAGTTCGTGTTGCATAGCTTCAAGTTGTGCAAAGTCTTCATGCATCTGCTTTTCAAATTGTGCAAAACCTTCATGCATTCGCTTTTCAAGCCTGTCATTCTCTTTTTGTAAATCTTCCAGTTCTGCATCGGTCTTTTCAAGAATACTGCTGTATCTTGAGTGAGCGTCATAGGCAAGTTTTGATTCAGTCTTCATCCTGCTCTCATAATATTCTTTGCTTTCATCAATCTTATAGAATAGGATAGGGAAGTGTAGCCACTCTTCGTTTATTTTGTTGTATAGCTCTCTAGAATATTTGGGGAAAGCTGACAATTCGCATAGAGTGGAGAGGTAGTATGCGTTTATAGAATGTTCTAAGGCTTCAAAAAGCACAGACACAAATCTGCGATTGGAAGTGTTTGGCTCAGTTACAGCTGTACGTATTATGTTCAATGTGTTTATATAATCGGTATAATACAATGTCGCAAGTGACGGAGATATGGATATGCTTTCAGCATTTATCCCATGTAATGAGAGTAAAAAACTGTGATATGAATTAATATCCATTGGTACTGAATCGACTTGCCAAATCTGTCTTATATTTTGTTCTACCAGATCAATACTTGACAACATCTCTTCTTGATAAGATTTGATACGCTCCGGTCTCTGCTCATAATTGAGCATGTTATTGAATGTCTCCCAACTCTGTTTCAGGTAGTCATTCTCTGCTGCAATGATATGTACTTGGCTTGCGTCTATTGTAAGGCATGTTGCATATTTCTTGCATACATCGCGAGACAAAACCATGAATACAGCAAAAATTATTGCAACCAATGCCAATAGAGAGGAAATTATTATAGATGAAATTTTTATAAGTTTCTTTATTGGCAGGTGACGTTTGCTAAGCAAATATCGTTTTTGCAGTTTCTCCATTGCCATGTCAAAGTATTCGACAGAACCGGCTGCAACAGCCTGGTAGTTGCACAGCTCTTCCATACCTTGCGGCATTGGATTTGGCCATACAAAGCCATTGAGCATTACCGGTATAATGTTTTTTTTGTGACTCATTGCGCACAACACCTCTTTGCGCACCCAGTCTTCTTCATTGCTACACCGTTCGAGAGCATCAGGGGGTAATACAATAACAAAGTCACGACATCCTTCTATTACATTGAACAATTGTTCATTGAATGGTCCCGAGCGCATAGATTCGAGGTCAAAGAATACTCTGTATCCGGCCGATTTCAAGCGTGTCGCTATCAGGTTTGCTGTTTCGTAAGAACTGCGGCGGTAGCTTATAAAAATATCATAATTATGTTTCATCGTCATTTTGCTTTTAATGTATTTAAATAAGTGTTGGAACCGATATTACAATTCCGTCATCTCTATGTTCTCGGTACTATCCCTTAAAATAAGTTCCTTGATTCTGCTACCTCCATACTTCCACATCTTGTGGCAGAATACCAGAAATACAATTGTTAGAATGCCACTGATGGCAGGTGTTACGTCTGTTGTGAATAGTATTGAATCATATAGTCCATGAACGATGATAGGTGCAACCAATATAAGAATCTTATTCTTCAATGGTGTCTTGGGATAGAATTTGGCAAGTGAATAATAGTATCCCATAAGTATGCCGAAACAGAAATGTCCGGGCACGGAGAATATGGCGCGGCTTATACCTACCGACAGATATGATTCTACATTAGAGAATAGATACATAATATTCTCCAATGCAGCGAAACCAAGCGAAATGCATACTGCATATACAATACCGTCCATTTTTTCGTCAAAGAATCTGTTTTTGCGCAGCACCAACCATAATAGGAAAAACTTGGCAATCTCCTCGGGTATTGCTGCACCAAAAAAAGAGGTACTTATAGCTCCAAGGATGGATGCCGGTTCCATGGTATATAACCCAAGAGATTCCAACGGTGTGGATATACAAAGGGAGAGCGGCGCAGCCAACACCCCAACGAAAAATGTCTTGAGCAACTGTCCCACAGGCTCGGGCGAGTTCTTGTCCTTACGGTAGATGTAGAATCCAAGGATGGCTATCGGAAGGAGAGCTGTTAGGAGAATTGTATAGTCCATAGTTCTAATTATTTAAGAATTCTCTTTCGTAAATATCTTTAACTTTATTTATGGTTTCATCCGATAATCCAAATGAAGAATTCAATATATCCTCATATTCTAATGTAAAAAAACATTCTTTTCCACTTATGCTCCCTCTGTAATTAAATATAATACCATATTGGTCGTTTTGCAATATTTTTTTATAATCTCCCGTAATACTTTTTAATGATTCTTCTTTTAGTAGATTTAACAATGATGCAAATTCTTCAAAAGATACATGATTTTCATCTATGATATAATTATATTTCAAATATGGAGTGTCCTTTTTAATGTTAATTAGAGTTCGTGATTCATCTACCTTAATAGGGCACTTCATATTTATAATTTCTATAACATTATCAATATTTATCTCCAACATGTTGTCAGAAACATTATGGTTATATGGCTCTACATTATTTGTCTCGTTAATACTTTCACGTATATTTATTGCAATAGCAACAATAGCAAGAAGGATAATAGGGGCATATATGATTCCCATGATTATCAAAAAAAAATTTCTTCGTTTCTTTAGTTTCTTTTTTTTCTTTAATTCCTCCGATTCTATACCTAAAGCTAATGAATAACCTTCTATATTATTTGGATAAGACTTCACATCAAAATCCTCTTTTAGATAGCTCATTACATAAATATCCTTATCCGATTTTTGATCAGCAGGAACTTTAGGGAATGATATTTTGTGGGTAAATTGTTGTCGCACATTCTCATATTTCTGAATATCATCAATAATATAGACCGTCTTTGCCAACATTTTAAACGATTGTTCTATTTCCCAAATACAACTTTTCCTATCATTGACAAGAATGTATATAGTTTGAGACTTCTCCATCAATTCCAACACATCATTTTGCCAACTATCATCATTAAGATATACTCTTGTAGCGCCTCTTGGACTATTAACTTCTTTGGTCATTCCAACAGCACATATCGGGATGTTCTGCATTACAAGTGATGTGAATTCGTATTCAGAGAAACTGTCATAAGTTTTTTCAGAAACCACAGGGTCATGACCATAATCATCTTGTTCAAATCCTCTGAGGAACAAACAATATCTATTATTCTGTTCTAAGAAATCATGTTTAGTAGCTGTGGATATATTACCAACAGCTTTAATCGCAGCATTTTGTTTTCTCAAATAAATATACATTGCAACTCCTGTTAATCCTATATTGCGGATTAAATTCCCAACATTTTGGGGATCTTCAAAATTTGTGATTACAATGGTTGTTACAACTTCAAAAATAGCATATAGAATTAACATTAAAATCAGCATTATAATTCTATTGCGCTTAAGTTTTTTTCGTATCTCTATTGCGATATTCGCATCTGTCGTTTCATTTAATAATTGAATATCATTCTTTTCCATAAGTTTAATGACAAATGGATACAAAACAGCTACTATCAGGGCTACTATTATCATTGGTAAAATATTTAATTTGAATGTAATTCTATATTACTTCAAAATTATAAACTTCTTTCATATCATTTGGCAGGTCAGCACAGCACGAGGTTCAATGCTGATAGGGCATATTCTTAATGTTACATCTCTTTGACTGAGTTGCGGATATGCTCTGAGCAACGCTCGATCTTTTTCTTTGGCAACATAATCACTTGCCGCAGCATTTTTGTACTCAAAGCGTCATCCTCACGCACTGGCTTCCAAAATGCAGGGCTTAAGATAAAGTACATTGCCATCAAGAAGCGCAATCTGCATTAGCGTTCGCTGTGCATACCAATCATTTGGTTCTGCTTTCTTTGCATCTAATGCCACTTTTCTAAGTTTATCTTCCATGTTTTAATTAATAAATTCATGATTTATCGCTGATTAGAAATCCATATACCGCATTTTTCAAACCAATTTCAGTATTAGAGTATGCCTTTACGATAGTTTGTCCGCCTTTTTGGTACACCATCATGTGATTATGAACTATTTCTTCCGATTTTAGGCAAGTAGGCAATTCTTCGCCCATTTTCTCTTTAACGATATTTAGATTAGTGATATCATCAACATAATAAATTGTTTTATCCGAGAAAACGGTATTACATTGTCTTATTTCCCAAATGCAGTTGTCATTAGGATGAACTGAAACAAGAATGTATTTTGCCAATTCCATCAAAGTTCTTGCATCGCTCATCCAACTGTCATTATCCAAATATATGCGTTTAGTTCCTTCAGGACTTTCAAGTTCTTCAGGCAGTCCGACGCTATATGTTTGATAATATCGTTTCCACGCTTTTGCCAAACTCTTTTCGTTTAGAGTAAGCTGATTAGGATTTATCTCTTTTTCATAAGAATCAAAGTTTGTATTCCCTGGTTTAGCATTTGACACGGTATCTGCTATTTTCTCCATACTAGGAGTATAGTTATCCGTTATGAATCCCCTCAGATATAGAATGAAGTTTCTCTCCTTACTCATGAACTTCTTCATGGTCATAAAATTCATTGGTAGAGACAGAGTAGAAAGCAAGTTCAGCAATAGTCCACCGCCGCTACACAAAATGGGAATGGTCATATATTTACTAACCTGATTTCCATGAACAAGAAGAATTGCCAATAATATGATTCCAATAATGGTGATAACAATGCGTAAGACAAATCTGACAACAGAATAGCCAATTCGTATATTTACAGATTTCTTTGCGGTATTTGTACGTGACATATTCTTGGCGAATAACACTTTCACACCAAATATTGCTGCTAGTGACAACACAAGGTAAAGCATAAAAAAACCAAGGCTCTTCAACATTTTTACCATGGGAGTTGACTCCTTTGTATCTTTGTACTTGGTGACAGATGTAATGTCGTTTACTTCTGAGTCATACGTCTCGAACGAATTATCCAAATCATTTACATCAGTTTCCTCATCCAAATCAAACAACTGCTCTATGGTCATCGTTGATCTATGGAATTCCAAATCTATGGCATTGCTTTCATCGCCAAGAATAAACGAAATAGTGTCAGGGCTGTCATGTGTGACATAAATCATCCTCACATCTTCGAAGTTGGCAAACATTGGCTTTACCGTATTCTCTATCTGCTTGATAATCTGCCCTTCTGAAACAGAAGTATTTTTTTCGTATGTAACGAACTTCAAGAGGCTAACCTTTAGTGACCTTTGGTTCAAACTGACAAAAAACAACGGACCAATTTTGTCATATTTTCCATCCATAGAGACATTCCAAACGCATCTACCTACGCCAGCAATCTGGTTGTCTGTAACGAAACTCATAGACATGACGGAGTCGTTCTTGAAGTAATACTCTATTATGGCTTTTTCTGTTCCCTCTACCATCTGGTCCGTTTGCCATATACCAAACCAATCTGATTGGGCATGAAGATTAATGCTCATAAAAAAGGAAAGAGAAAAAAGAATTAAGAAAAACTTTTTCATATGAACTTTTTTTATTAGTGATGCGTTAACTTTGCATCATTCTATTTTAAGTTGTTAATATATAATTATTTATATTCGTTCTTTGATTTTTTGATTTGAATTGAGTTTATAATTTTGCCGGATAAACACTGCGAAATTATGAATAAAGGCAAGTTTGTATTCTCTCAAGTCATTGATTTCCTCCCTCGTTATGAGTTTGACAAGATTGTCAAGGTATACAATGGAGATTACCGATATAGACATTTGACAAGTTACAATCATTTGCTTCATTTGATATTCGGTCAACTTACGGGATGTTATTCTCTTCGCGACATTTGTTTATGTCTAAAAGCTCACGAAAAATGGCTCTATCATCTTGGCTTTCGTCAAACAGTGAACGAATCGTCATTATCCAGAGCAGGAGAGAACCGCGATTATCGCATATTTGAAGAATTGGGTTCTGTACTAATTCAAATGGCTAGACCTTTATACTTCAAAGAAAAGATTCCCGATGTATGGTTGCCCGAACAAGAAATTTTCGCTTTGGATTCAATAACTATATCTTGCAGTATAAAGCTGATGTCTTGGGCTCTTGGGAAGTATGAACGAGGAGCTGTGAAAATGCATACGCTTTTAGATTTGCGTGGCAACATTCATTTCAAAGCATTACACCGTATTCATACTAACAATGCCTATTTCATTACCAGAGCTAAGAAGAATATGAAGTACGAGGTTGTTGAAACCAACTACAATATATATGAGGAACAGGATTAAGAGGAGATTTTATTATAAACCTTACGGGGTATAACCCCCAAAAACTCTATCCTGAATCTTTTAGGCTTGTCAAATATTATGACTCCGATAATGAAGAATAATTAGAATTTATCACCAATTATCTTGATTTTGATGCCTTGGGCATCGCAAATCTTTATAGGAATAGGTGGCAAATAGAAACCTTCTTCAAATGGATTAAGGGCAACCTTGCTATTAAGACGCTTTGGGGGCACTCTGAAAATGCAGTGAAGATACACCTGTGGGTTGCGATTTGCACATACCTTTGGTTGCTATCATCAAAGCAAAATGCAACAGTCAATACTCTATTACAGAAGTTGAAATGTTACTCAGAGTATCCGCCTTAGAGCGAATCAATATAAGAGAATTGCTTACAAAGGCCATTGAAAAATTACTCAATCAAAACCAAAATGTCAAAGAACTAAATTTATTTGAATTTTTACGCATCAGTAATAATGTTTCATCATAGTTTTAATTTACACATGCATCTTTATTTGTGTATAACTGATGATATTTTTTATATAAAGAATATTCCTGTTCGTTTATAAATCGTTGATAAATTGTCCAATAATCTAATTCATTGGGTATTAGTTCTATGACTCTCATTGTTGTGAGATTTAAGCATAACAATATATCAAACCCATTAAAACTGTCATAATTTAATTTTTCTCCACCTAATATTACGCCATGCCATATTCGTCCTTTATCTAAACATTCAATAAAAACGGCTTTATTTTTCAGTTCTCCACAATATATTTCAGGTAATAAATAATTAGCAGAGACATTTGTATCACCATTTTCATCACAAATAGAAGGCTCCCAATCATTTTTTGTAATTGTATAGTATCTAAACCCAGGTAAAGGGAATTTATATCTTGATAAATAAGCAACACCATTCCCATTAGGTTCATTTGTTTTTGCATTTATAAAATAGTATGCTTTTAGTGGACCCAGCCATTGTTCTATTGTATTTCCATATATGTCTACTCGGTTTTCAGTGGTGGTTTTTAGTATTGTATCTGAATTATATTCTCTTTCTACAACATAATTTCTATTTGGGAAATGTTCTGTTACTTTAATTTTATGTAACTTATCTTTATTATAGTAAATCACACTATCCGTTTCTTGAAAGTATATGGAATCTTTATCAAGTCCATTATCAGCATAAACATATTCTATCCTATGCCATCTATTATAATCATCTTCATATTCATATTCATATGGTGTTTCGCCATCTAATTCATAATAGACATCTTCAATAACTCTGTTTTTGTTATCATATGTCATTTTATTAATGTATTCGTTATATATTCTCCCTCTAAATTTTCTAGTTTCTATATTGTCCACTTTTTCGTAATTAAAAATGCCTATGGTATCTACCCCCTCGGTTTTTATTTCATCCTGAAAAACACATTCATTTTTTTTATTATATCTACTATTTCGTATTGTGGTTTTTCCATTTGCATTCTCTGAATAGTACAATATATTACCATTAGTGTCAAATCTTACTTCTATTAAATTTGTTAGCTCGTCTTTAACATTGTAATATCGATATTCTAAAGAATTTTTTGCATCATCATATAGTGTTCTGCGTATATGGAAATTGATAGAATCTGGGCAAACAGGTCCATCCTCATTCCAAAGCGACACCATTATTTCACGACCATTATTGTCGTATTCATACATTGCACGAGAATATCCATCTTTAACTGCTTTTTCTCGTCCAAATTCATCAACAGACAAAGTCTCTACTATACGATAACCATCATATTTGCAAATCTGCCCACAGTTTCCTGCATGGTCAATCATTCTTTTACCATACATGTTCAACGAAGACGTAGAAATGCATTGGCCAAAATCGTCATACTCATAATAAGTTTGATATGCTCCATGGGCATTGGTAGATGGGTTACCATCCAAATCAAAATATTCAACGAGCATATCACGTCCATTATTATCATACGTAATTCTAATAAATCTGTAACCTGCTTTTAGAAGTTCTATGGGCAGACCTTGTCCATCGACATAACTTCCTATAATACATTTACCCTTGAAACTTTGATTTTGTAGCTCTTTTCGAGCTCTCATATCTTGTGTGTTTTTTGAATTTTGTTCATCTTGTGAGGTCGTTTGAGGTGCATTGTAATTGAACGCATATATCAAGTTGTCATACTTGTCATAAGCTCGTTCTTGTATAACTGAATCCTTATAAACAGGGTCTTTGATAAACTTCCACTTACAAACCATTTGCAGTTTACCTTTAATATCATCTGCCAATATACTATCCTCCATTTGTCCAGTAACAATATAAGGAGAGATGTTGTGACTTGTTGATAGATTGTTAAATCTATCTCTACATTCCATTGAGGTGTATGTTTTAGTAATGAGACCTTTTTTCTTTAGAACAAAATGGTATGGTCGGAATGATGCACTTTTTTTACTTAAAGATTCTATACCTACAAAACGTCCCCATTGTTTTGTAATGCTTGCATATCTTTTAGAAATAGGAATGAGATATCCTATCACATAGAATATTATACACATTAAAAGAATGATTATTCCTAGTAGAGTAATACTTCTTTGTCTTCGTAAATCTTTTAATTTTTTATTATGATTTTTCTTCTCGGCAGCTATTCTTCTTTCCTCCTTATTTTTTTCTACAACTGGGCATAATATGTCATGTACATATTCTATGCGAAGATCGCCGGCGTAATTAAATTGCCTGAGAATTTTTTTCTTATTACAGAGAATATCTAATTCCAGCTCCGAAATATTGCCATCATTTATGGCATCATATACCGTAATATTATCTCTACGCCCTTGACCGTTCAGGAGCATATCTTCCAAATACTCAATTGTAGAATCAGAAATGTCTGATAAGGCATCATTATAGAAGTCTGATATAATTTCTCCGCCTTTCTGTTCTACAAGTTCTTTTGTAATGGTCTTTCCTTCTTTGGTTTCGTAAAGGCGGTTGAGATAAAGAGATAGTACCGCAGAGTCTACCTCTATTTCGGGTACTCCATCAATTTTAAAATCCTTCTTTCCTGTAATTTTTTCTATAATTAGTTTGGCGACTGATTCATCGATAAGTTCCGGTACTGGGCGTAATATAATTTGAGCCGCCTGTTCCTCATTGATAGGGCGTAAACCGTATCTATTCTGTTTTAGTGATGGTATTGCGGCAGAATAGTATTCAAACTCCGAAAGAAAATCCTCTCTTATTGTAAAAACGAAATGGATATCATTATCTGTTACATATTCGGGCAAACTATTCTCAACACCCAAATTTAAATCATCAAATATATTCTCAAGATCACTCTCTTCTCCTACTATTATCTCTTCTTGGGTATCTGATGAGATTTCAACTTTTTGTTGAAGTTCATCAGGCATAATATCATTAAGCAAATCTGCTAAATGAGTAAAAAAGTTTTTCTTCTTTTGGACATCATCCTGCAATGTAAATATTTCCTCAAATTGATCGAAAATTATTAATAATTTTAGACGATCTCCATTGGCATTATGAAATGTATGTCTGTGGAAATATTCATAAAAACTTTCAGCTTCAGTATTCTTGCAGGGAATGACCTCTCTAATCAACGATTGGGCATCATTAAGGGCATGGTCTCCATTTGTAATGGAAACATCTGTTCCAAGTTCACCTGTTAGAGAATGGAGAATCGCATTTAATATAGCTTGATTAATTTGGTGTAGATAAGAATGCTCCTCCTTATGAGATAATCTTATAAGAACCGGTAAATAGCCATTCCTTCGTGCGGCGGGTAAAATACCTGCATTAAGGATAGAAGATTTACCAATACCACTTTTTCCATACAATAAAGTATCAGTGTCATTTAATACACATTGAGACAAATCTCTAATGTCATCATCTCGACCATATAAAATTTCTCCTTCTTTATATGATTCAAGTCCTAACCACGGATTCTTTCGTACAAACTCTTCCATATCCTTAATCTTGATTCATTTTATGAATAATCTTTTCTGCTACGATTTCAATACCATCTTCAGTTGAGTAGAAAATAGCATTGTGCTGTTGCATTCTTTCCGGGATAGCAGCTTTATAGAAATCAAAATTGCTATCCGCCAATGGTATAATATATGTGCGCCCCATACTTATAGCGACCTCTATTGCTGTATCCCATTCATTTCTATAAACATGTGACTCTCGTTTCTCTTTTTCGATATTAGGAGTTAATATGGGAACGAAATATTTAGCTGTTTTAATTGCTTTTCGAATTTCATCCATAAAAAGCCCACCATCTGTAAGATTGTATTTGTCATACCAGACTCGTTTCCCTTGAGCAGTTAAGGCTTTATACAGTTGTTCTGCAACTTGTGTGTCCGAGCGAGAATATGAGATAAATACATCCATATTCTCTTCAGGCTTGTTGAATTTGGTGGCTTCATTTTCCTTCAACTTCTTGTCTAAGCGGACTAAAATTTGTTCAATCACATCGGAAGTATTTTGCTTCGTGAAAGTTTCAGTACGTTCCAAGAAGTTAATTAATGACTCATCCAATGTGTCATAGGCCAACATTCCGTGACCTAAATCTGGTTTTCGCATTGAATACCAAATAAATCTAAACAACCAATCACTGTATGTGTTGCCTAACATTAATAGATATTTATCTTTAAGTTCGTTGCATAGATTTTTCGGGCGCGCTTTGTTGTCGTTCGAAAGCCAAGAAGACACGAAATCTAATAAATCAATATCAGTCAAGACGTATTTATGAGCACCGGCACCAACCTTTCCAAACATATAATATATTGTAGGTTTCCTCAAGTCGGCTCCATTTTTTATATCACTATTTTCAGAAGGATTGTTATTAAACTTCATAACCCTCAACTCGTCCTTCCAAATATTTTGCATAGCCTGTTCTATTACAGGAGTAAAACTTGTCGTGATTATAAACGGGAAATGCCTAATAGACAATAGTCTGCGTAAACGTTCCGATGCCGGAAAGCGTTTAGCTGCAAAAATCTTGTCAACTTGATAATATATGTTATCAAGTTTAAAATTGAATTTATTTTTATATTCTGGGGTATATATTAGTTCTGAAAAACTATTAATCTGTTTATTAACTCCAAAGTTTTTAGCAAGTCCATCTATGATGACTTTATGCAAATTAGAACTATTGTCAATTAACAAATCTGCACCAATAACAGGGATAACATTACCATCTATTATTTGCTGTATCAGTTTATCCCATAGAGGCTCGTCATTATTGTTGTCAAAGATGTTTGAATCAATGATATCATCGAACGAAAAATCCATCATCTCTTTATTTGGTGTATCTTGACTAAGCTTTTCCATATATGTATATTTTGATTATTCCTTAAACATAAATTATATCAAAGACTCTTCAATTGTGCTTAGGAACTTTTCCAATGCTACAATATGCTTACCCGTGTAGAACTTTAATTCTCCATTTATCAACAGCCCATTCCCTATCATCCATTCTTCATTCTTGGCAAAGAATTGAAGTAGAATCATATGGAAGGCGTGTTCTGCTGTAATGTTTTCTACATTGCGGTAGTAGAAATCCGTTGGAACAAGACGATTGTATTCCTTATCCCATTCCTCATTAGTCTCGCAATCGGCGATTGATGATTTTAATTCTTGAGCATATTGTGATAGACCGTTGAAGTTTAATTGCAAACGCTCAAAAGTTGCATCAATGGCAATGCTACCGTATACTTCTTTAAGTTTAGCGTAGAGCATATTCTCGCAAGACACGCGTACATATTCCATCAATGCACTACGATACTCAATAATATCATCTATATTGTTTCCTTGAATGCGTTCGAGTAAGGTGTTTTCCTTTGCTTTATTGAACTTTTCAAGTATATCGTTTTCCGAAATAGGGGCAGTATAGAGATTCCCATAACTTCTTGATGAATTTTTTATTCTTTCAACAAGTAGTTTAATCGCTTCCTGCATATTCACAATACCATTACTCCAAGTTTGAAGTTCTATGCTTCTCTCTACCTTAGAGATGACGGCATTTGTAATTTCATCTGTTGAATGGCTATCCAAATAGTTTTGGTATTCAGCAATCATTCTATCTTTAAGGTCATAACCCAACTCTTGCGACAGTTCATTGGATAGTTTACCCTCAACTTTTACTTTCTCAAATGAAAGATGTTTATTACAAAGAGATTCTATCTCTTGCTTACCCTGACCTATCAACCAATTAAGGTCAATTACGCCATATAACTTTTCTGCTATTTCTTTAGCAGGAAGAGAGTCTTCCTGCAGCAAACTATACTGCAAGAAGTCTCTATTAAATCTGTTTTTCAGATATTCCTTTTTATCCATAATTATAGAGGTCTACCACAGCTTGAGCAGAAGTTTGCAGATTCTGCATTCTGAGTACCACAGCCAGTACAGAACTTGTGTCCCGTTGCCGGTGTGGTCTCTATCGTGTTGCTATTATTTGCAGCAATTACACCCTCTGCAATTTTCAATGCCTTATCATCAAGCTTTGCTTGCTCTACCATACCCCAAATCTGAGTAATGAGAACCGGCCAGAAGAAGAGCATAGAGATTACAGTAGGAATTGCCTGCTGTCCCCAGATACCCACACCTGCTTCAAAGTTGATATTGCTGCCTTGGGGAAGCAAAGTAACCTTCAATGCTGTTTTCATACCCAATACAGCTTTGAATACACCGCCTTTAGTGATAGAAATATCATAGCCACCGCTGCTCAAAGCGTCCATAGACACTTCGTAGCCATCGTTCTGAAACTCCTCCTGAATACGGTTTGCAATAGTAGGTATCAAAGATGTTGAACCGTATAATATCTTTTTAGTGCTAAAAGTTGCCATAGTTCTTATTTGTTAATGTTTTGAATTGAATGAAAGTTGTACACTGCGTACAACACGCTTGTCTCTACAAGCAGACTCTTTATCTCTTCAACCTGCTCTTTGCTGTATTTTCCCTCCATATCGTGAAGCATTGCTACAACCTTGTCAGACTGTGCTTTAATCTCCTCTTCGGTGATTACTCCATCTTCCATAATATTTTTGAAAGATGCATTATTGACGACCATTTCGTCAATGTTCAGGATTCCTTCTTCGTTAAAAAACATAACTTTTTGATTTAATGATTATTTAATAATTGGGTATTACATATCTGGACCTTTAGAAAATTCGTGTTTACAGTTCAAACAAATGTAATACACACTAGGACATACAGCTCTTCCAGCAGCTCTGGAAGGTCCTTGCGGATAGCGTGTGACAAACGATGATGTAAAAAACGTTACAGCAGCTGCACCCCATGCCAGAGCCCTTTTTCCAGGATTTGTCGTAATTGTTCTTTCTGAACCACATTTTGGGCATTTCATAGTATTTGATTTAGTTTATAATTTGGTGCCACAATGTTTGCAATATGCCCAATCTGCACATACTGCCTTGTTGCATTTAGGACATTTCTTCCCCGATGTTTGAGTTTTCAGATTCTGCATCAAATTTTTATATTGTGTACTTTTCCCCCATGTGAGAATTTCACGTACACGTACTGCGCTGAATGGGTGAGTCATACCAATGGTAACAGCAAGCTGCAATGTTTTATTCCATAGACCATCATTTTTTATTTGGTCATACTTGTCGGCTTGTAAAGCCCATTCCTGCATGTTGATTTTATTTGTAATGGATTTGGGTCCACCTGCCAATCTGGCCATTGAACGTGCAACTACTTCGGGAGAAGTAATAACGCTACCACACCTATCACAAGACAACTCTGCTTTACGACTCCAATAGAGAAGTGCATATTCAATTGGTTTTGCTATTGAACCTAAAATACCAAGAGCGTCAAGACCCATTTTAAGATAGTCGGCTACCATCTTGTAAACAACATGGCGACACAAAATATGACCGCACTCGTGAGCCAAAATAGCATCAAGTTCTTCGTCATCCATCATCTCCACAAGTCCGGATGTTACCACAATAAAAACTCTTGTGTCTCCTGATGTGTATGCATTAGGCATTGGATCCATTTCCAAATAGAACTCCGGCTCTTTGATGCCTAAGCGTTCACAAATAGGAGGAAGATGCCTGTAAAGTTCGGGTAACTGGGTCGGGGATAAACGAATGGTTGATGCCATGTTCAAACCGTACTTTAACTTCTCATATCCCAACTCCAAGACTTTTTTTGCAATCGCAGGAAAACCCGGAATGCTTTCTAACTGACGCAACGCAGCTGCGTCTTCTGGATGAATAAATTCTGCAGGTTTAATCATAGATACCTATTTTATATATTGTTTTCTTTTTCCTCGAAGGTAAGATGCTCTTCTCCAAATTTCATTGACAAGATTAATTTTGGATCTATTGGCAAAAGCATAGATATTTACTCCCTCTCTTACACACCATACCATACCTGATTTATTGACTTTATAATAACAGCGTACCCAAGCGCTCAAGAGAAGGATGCCAAATATCGAAATACATAATATGACACCTATGAAGTAGAGAGTAAATACTGAAGGTTGATAGATCACACCACTGTTTACTTCTTCAATAAACGCATCAGAATAAACTATTTTCCCAAAAGGTCCATATTCCATTGAAGCGACCTTCTTGTCAGTTATACACACAAAACTTTTGGTTGTAAAAAAGACACCATAACTGCCTAAATACTCGACAGTGATAATAGTTTCATCTTCAGCCATGAAAGTTTGGAACATGGCTTTAATAGCTTCTTTGTCGCCTAGTGTCGCTTGTTTTACAATCGAACCATCAATCTGAATTTTTGCCATAAGATTATAGTTTAAAAGGTTATTTATCTTCGAAAATCCGTTTTATAAATCGCAGTATTTTATTTTGAGGTTCATTCCATTGAAGGACATCGATATATTCTCGTTCTTTAATATTATTGACCTCTTCTTTCCTTTCTCCATATAACAATGATTTAATGTCTGCCACTAGTGCTTTTGCTTTCTGAGTAGAATATGGAGTAGCATCTATGCAATTTAAGTCGGTCATAACAAATTGCAACTTCTTGCTAAAAGAAGAATTGTCTATTTTGTATGGAATGATATATTTACCGGCATTGAATGCTAATGCGACTTCCTTTGCTGTATATATAGAATTATTGGAGTCTGAAGATGAAATAAATAAGGTTATTGTAGAATTTTCTATAGCATCAACTATATCTGCCATAAACTCACTTCCCATATGGACTTTTTCAGTGTCTAACCAATAGGTTATGGCATTTGAATCTAATAGTTGCCTTATTTCACCTACGACTGCCAGGTCTTTCCGTGAATAGCTTATAAATACATCGTATTTCATGTTTTTTCTTAATAGTTACTCTGTTACTCATACAATGACCAGTCGATGTCGATTCTTTTACCGCATACGTCGCAGAATACCTGTTTCTTGTATATTACGCTATTGCAATGTGGACAATGGAACTCCTGCTGTGAGTTGCGTATGCGCTCTCTTAGTATTCTGTAAAGTTCAGTGTCTTCGCGCTTAATCAAATCGTAACCCAGTTTTATCAGCAGCTTGATTGTGTCCATGGCCATGTTGCGGTCGAAATCCTTTTCTTTCTCCGGCAGTTGTGAATATGGTACCATGCAAGGATTTTCTTTCTTTGCGTCGTTGCGCTCCGGGCCAAAGCTCCAACCTTGTGCAATACGTTCAACAGCCCATACTTCGTGGGCATTCTCCGCAATTGCTTCACGCAGTTCGTTCAGGTCCTCTGCCAGTTGTACATCTGTCAGGTCAATAGGTCTTGGAGTGTATGTTTTCATATCTTTTGTGTTTATGGTTACTAAATAGTTTTTTGAATCGTTCCATGCATCGACGAATTGTTCGATGGGGTAGGTGTCCTCGCTGTTTGGTGAGTTGGGGTCATGTACAATCACGCAATTGTTGACAGTATCACAGGAGAGGACAACCACTGTGTGGTCGGGAATTTCGCCAATCAATATGTCCTCGATAATCTCTTCGCTTCTATTCCCAAGCAACTCTCCGCCATCAACAGCAACTATTACACTGTCATTTGCATTGAGAGCATTTACTATATCGTCAATAGAGGCGTTATATTGGCGGGCAACAGCAAGGCCTTTTGCCTCTAAGTGGCGTCCTACATTATGTAGCGCAGTTCCGGTTTCTTTCTGCCAGCCATTTTTAATTGCATTTTGCAGCAGTTGTTCTTCGTCAAACTCTATATTAAACTTGCGGAGTATATATTTCTCACACTCAAGGCTGCATAAATTCTCGCTGTTGCATGTGGCTGCAATAGCCGTCATTGGGATAGGCTCGCATTCATTGGGCTGTTTTCCCAATTCGGTGTCTACTAATTGAGAAATACGTAGCAATTCTCTTAATTCAGCATCGTGGGGTAGTGTTTCGAGTATCTCTTTGCACTCCTGTGCGCTCGCATTTCCCTCAAGGAATGCTGCCAACACCTCTGCCGGGATGTTATCTGCTGGTTTCTTCTTCATACTTCTCAATCTCCTTTAGTGCTATTTCAGTCAAGGCTGCAATGGCACGTTTTTTTATGTTATACAAATTGTCTACATTGGTCATTAGTTCCGCAGCCACAACCTTTGGCTCGGCTTCTTCCAGGACCAATCGTCTTATTACATGGACATAGCGCTTGTTCGGCATCATTGAAAACAGGTGCTCTATATCCATTTTTGCATTTGTCGCCGCCTCATTGACGGTGTCTTCATGTATCTCATTCTCAAAAAGATTCACTTTGGGTTCCATATCTATCATGTTATTGCGCTTTGCAATAAAGTAGCGAATAGCAATTACTTTCATCCACTGATAGATAGTGCTACGACCTTGGAACTGTCTTAAACGATATGCATCGTTTTCCATTAGGTGCAGATAGAATTCGTTTACAAATTCATCGTAGTCAACCTCATAGGAGAATACATTACGCATTATGCTCATGAAAAGCGGGCGGCAACTCTTGAAAAAGAACTGCTGCGTCACTCGCTCGTCCCGAGCAATCAATGCTTCAATTATTTGTTGGTCGGTCATTGTTTGTTACTCTTTAAGATATGATGTGTACGCTGTAGGCAACACTTTTATCAACGTTTCGTCCAGTTCCATTACGTTGCAATCAATTTCTTTCAATTTGCTGTTTGAACAAATATCAAGATGAGCTAAATTCTTTTTTAATCTATTTTTCTCCATAGCAGACGAATAAAGGTCGGTAATTTTTGCTTTCATCTGTTCGTCGTATGTTAAAGGACGGTAGCGCAGCAACAATTGCTCTAAAACCCATCTGTTGTGTTCTACTTCTCCCAATTTTTTCATCATTGAGCCTTCAAATCCTTTTGACGGGTCTGTTCCAAAACATCTGAACTTA
Source organism: Bacteroidaceae bacterium (assembly GCA_045650605.1). Lineage (GTDB taxonomy): Bacteria > Bacteroidota > Bacteroidia > Bacteroidales > Bacteroidaceae > HGM04593. The sequence goes on from JAZRRI010000036.1 coordinate 45,981, forward strand.
CTGAACATTGAATAGATGTTATACTGATTTGACCACATCTTTGCAGACTTTGGTTTATCGTTGGTTTTATACATATTGGCTCTGGGATTTTCAAAAGATTTCTTTACTTCAGAATATTTTATTTTTCCACGGTTTTCTTTTATCCACTCGTCACATCCTTTTTTGATTTTTTCTTTATTCTTGTCAGAACTTATGCTATAATAACCATTGGAGATTTTATCATAATCTTCGTCTGTCAATTTTTTATAGCGCTTTTTCATCTGCTCCCAAACAAATTGGTCATATGCATCTCCAACTTTTTTGGAAATACTTTCTGCCATCTCTGTTAAAGAAAGATTATAGCATTTTTTTGCCATTCCAAAAGCTTTGAGTTTTTCTGAATATCTGCCTTTATAGTTTATTTGATTGAGCAGTTCGTCGTCTAATCTTTGATAAACCAATACTTGTTGTGTAGAAGTTTCTTCATATATACAACTCGGTAAATATGTAGCAGCAGCTATTGCACGACTATTTTCTGGCAGACATATTGCAATTGTCATTTTTGCATTCATGTTTCTGCTTGCATCTTCCAGATATTTTTGTATAGCCGGATTTTCAACAGAACCATTTATGAACTCCCACTCAATGTCAAGGAAGTCACCGCCTAAGTACTCAAATCCAGTCGGGATGTGGATGTCCTGTGGCTTCCATTCCAAGACTCCGTTTTCATTGATGTTGCCATATCGCCAATGTGAAAGCGCAAACAGTTCCTTGAAACGTCCTATGAAGAAGTTCTTTTCCTCTGCTGCATTCTTGTCTATGAAGGTGATTTTTGTACGTATCTGTTTATTCTCATAATTTGGATAGTGGCATAAATGTGCTGCTTCTATTGCCATAGCCACTCCCATGCGTGACATTCCTACAATTACAAGATGTACAAAATTATTGTCATCTGGTTTTATGCCATCAAATCCTTCAAGAGGCAAATACTTGCCATTTCCTTTAAGTTCTTGGCATACAAGAACATTTTGAGCCCACATCTCATAGTAATTGAAGGGCAGGAACTTTATTTTATCAACATTGATATCTGTTACTTGAAGAACATTGAATGAGGTCTGGTATTCGAACATAACGCGACAAACCAGTTTTTCCCCTTTCTTGAATGCTTGGGAATTTTTGATTTCGTCATTGATTAATCTCAAACATTTCATGTTCATTGTGTCATGATACGACTCAATGTCATCGGTTCTTGTATCCTCGCCAATGACAAAAACTTCTATTGCATTCTCAATGTGTAAATATGCAATGTCATCTTTAGAAGTGCGGTTGCCATAATATATGATTATATGCTTCTGTTGCTCCTCTGTCAGTCCCGAGAAGAGTTCACGCCTGAAGCTTTCTACATCGCGTAGGGTTTGGATAACTATGTAAGGCAACTTTTTGACCTTGTTATTGACGAACAGCTCGCTGACGATTCCAATGGCAACATCGTTTCCACCAATGACTATGTAGAATTTCTTTTTTGCTCTACGTAGAAAACTCTTGTATCTGACCTCTCCTTTTAGCCATAGCTCCCTGCGTCGGTCAATCCAACTGATGAGCATTGAAATCAATAGGCCGTTAAGGAGAAGAAAACCCAATGTGGCAATAATGCTGGAAATGATACGCCCTCTGTGCGTTGTTGTCATATGTTGGTTCCCCGGGTCGATAAAATGGTAGTATACAGTCCACAACAGTGATGGGTCTTCCTGTTTTTCCTTTATAGAGTCCGGCAAGTTTGATTGCTTGAGTATGGTGCAACTCTTTTCTCCTTCATTGCATGTTATGATACCTAATGTGTCTATTCCTGAATACTCCTCTTTATATAGATTATCTTCGTAGACCAATTCTTTGCTTGATAGGCAGTGATAATCTTCTTTGGCACAATGTTTGTCGGTAATGGCGATGTTGACAAGATGAACGATTGCTGTGATTGTTACAGGTATGAACAATACAAATTTTATGACCTTGCCCAAGAAGTTTCCTCTTGTCAAAAGCCAATCACGTTTTATGGGTTTGCAGAAAACAATAAAGTACCGTATGCAGTATATGAGACCAATAGCACCGACAATGATTTCAAAACACTGTTTCTGCCAAAAGATACCAACTACATACGTAATTATACATATGGCGAGTAATGCGATTTCTAAAAATTTCCAAATAATATTCTTTATTGTATTGCGCATATGTGGAACCGGTGTTTGTCAAAAAAAAGTAAATAGAATTCAACAAATGCAAATATATATTAAAATGTTTGAAATGAAATAAAATCTTACTTATTATTCGTTTAGAGTATAATAATTTGCGCTTTACTCATTTTGTCTGTTATCAATGTTATATATTTATGAAATTCTATTTTTTTATGTTGCTTTGCCTTTTGTTTAAGTTTTTTTAAATCTATCTTTTAAAGATTTATGGAATTTTATTGTAAATTTGCAACGATTACAATGTTGATATGGTAACACCTGATATAGAATACTCAACCATGGACGAGCGACGTGCTTTTGTACAGGCTCAGTGGCAGTGTATGGGAAATTGCGAGCTGTGTGGTAAGTGCCACATACTCAAGGGACGTGACCCCGAGACACTCTATGCCGACTATATCGATGGCAAGCGCTCATATATCGATGTTACATTGAGTATAAGGAACAATAATCGTTAACAATTAAAAAAGTTTTTATTATGGAGATAAAAGAGAAAGTATTGGCAACAATGAGAGAGGCCGGCGAGCCTTTGAACGCAGGCAAGATTGCAGAACTCAGCGGCATTGACCGCAAGGAGGTGGACAAGGCCATGAAACTATTGAAAGAGGAGGGTGCCATTGTGTCGCCCGTCCGTTGCAAGTGGACTGTGGCATGATAGAGTCACCCATTTCCTTTATAATATCAATGGGAGCCTTTTGAAGGTTCCCATTGATTGTTTTATACGGTAGCTCTTTTTGCTACCTTTTTAAAAACCGTTATAGGTGTATGCAAGCGTGAAGATACTGATTTTGCAACCGCAATTATTTTGCAATGTGCTTGCACAACTGCAGAGCGTTGCGCCGGTGGTGAGGATGTCGTCTACCAACAGAATATGCTCGTTCTCCAATGTACGGTCTGTGTTTACCGAGAAGATATCCTTTACATTCTCCCAACGCTCGTCGCGGTTCTTGTGTGTCTGTGTTTCGTTGGCAATGTCGCGTTTCATGAGCGTTGTGTCAACCGGTATCCCGGTGATGTTGGATAACCCCATAGCTATATATTCGCTCTGGTTATATCCTCTCTTGCGCTGTTTCTTTTTTGAAAGGGGTAGGGGAACAATGCGTGTTATGCCGTCGAAGAAACCGCTGTCGAGCAACTCTTTTGCAGCCATTTCGGCCAGGCGGGTACCCACCTCGGGAGCGTCTTTGTACTTCAGTTTGTGCATCAACGCGTTGTATGGCGACCCTTTGCGGTAGTACATGAACGATGCGGCACGCTCAATCTCTATCTTTCCCCAGAACGTCTGCTCAATCTCCTGTTTGTGCTGCGGTTCAATCTTTGGAAGATGGTACAGGCAGTTGAGACATATGTCGCGCTCTTGTCGCGACAGTGTCTCTCCACACACGCAGCAGTGGCGTGGAAAAATGAGGTCAATGAGGTCAGAAATCCATTTCATCGCCTTTGTACTTTATGATTTTCATTATGAGCGCGGGTTCGTAACCGCGGCTTGCCGCGTGGCGTATTATTTTCTGCTGCGCAGCAAAGTCATTCTTGCCTTTGAGCTCGCGGCGCTTGATGTCTATGGTCTCTTGCAGTGCCTGCAAGTATGCGTCCTCGTCAATGTTCTCCAATGCCTCTTTGACGTGCTCCTGTGGCAAGTGCTTCTCGCGCAGCGCGGCTGTTATTTTTATTCGCCCCCAACGGTTGAACTTTACCTTGTCGTTGACAAATGCACGGCAATAGCGAGCCTCGTCAATGAATTTCTCTTTGATGAGCCTTGCAATGATTTTCTCCTGCTCACCATGTGGCACACCCCATGCAGTGAGCTTCATGCTCACTTCGCTAATGCAGCGCTCACACAGTGTGCAGTAGGCTGCAGCCTTGTTCAGTGCTTCACCGGGGGATAGGGGCTTTTTCATAGTCTTTATTGAGGTTGACGAGTCAAACTTTATACATTGTTTTTATTACAGACAGAGGTGTTTTTCACAACTCAACCCCTCCGCCTTCGGCACCTCCCCTAAGGGCAGGGGAGGAATTTGTGGCTTGCGGCTGTACTTTTTTTTAGGTAATAATATAGCAGTTGACCCAATGTTGACATTATTCGCGAATTTGTCATCCTGAACGTATGTGAAGGATCTCATAACCACGCAGAACAGAGATACTTCGCTTTGCTCAGTATGACAATGGTCGCCGGCTCAACTGCTATATTATTGCTTTTTTTTATGCTCTTTTATTGCTCCCCTGTTTTAGGGGAGCTGTCTGCTTACAGACTGACGGGTTTACATTTCACAGCTCTAATCATCCTGTCATTCTCGGCAAAGTCCTTGCGCAGTTCAATGCTTGTGTAACCAAGCGCGGAAAGCATCTCCATTGTCTCCTTGCCGTGGGCGCGGTTTATCTCGAAATAGAGACGGCCGCCGGGCTTTAGTATTTGCATGCCTTTTTCGGCTATTGTGCGGTAGAATAGCAACGGGTCGCTGTCGGGCACAAACAGGGCTGTGTGGGGTTCCCAATCGAGCACGTTGCTGTGCATTGCAGGCTTTTCGTTCTCCTTTATATAAGGTGGGTTGCTCACTATGATGTCGAATTGCTTGCCTGTAGGTTTGTATGCCAAAATATCAACCTCTTCAAATGCAACGGCGCAACCATTTGCTTTGCTGTTCTCTGCGGCAACGGCAAGCGCATCAGTTGAAATGTCCCATGCCGTTACTTTGCTTTGCGGCAGTTTATGTGCAAGGCTCACTGCTATGCATCCGCTGCCTGTGCCAATGTCCAGTATGTTCCCGTTGCCTCTAGCTTCGCTCACAATCCACTCCACAAGTTCGCTTGTTTCGGGGCGTGGGATTAGTGTAGCCGGGGTAACCTTGAACCTCAAACCACAAAAATCGCTGTAACCGAGAATATACTGTATCGGTTCCTGCTTTTTCAAGCGCTCAATGGCATTGTCAAACAGGGTTTGCTGTTCGGCAGTGAGAGTGATGTCATCCTTCAGGTAGAACGCCATTTGCGACACGCCAAGCAACTCGGTGGCAATGATGCGAGTGAGGGCAGAAATCTCTCCGACAGTGTAGCTGCAGGAGAGATTTTTATTTATTTGCCTGGTTATCGCTTTCATCGTTTTAGCCGTTTATTGCACTGAATAGTTTCTCCCACTCATTGCAGAGTGCCTCGATTGATGGGAATACAAGGTTTGCACCGGCTTGGCTTAAGACCTCATCTTTCAATGGGCCTGTGTTGGCTGCAACGGTGAAAAGACCGGCTGCAACACCTGCGGTAACGCCAAGTGGGGCGTTTTCCACTACAATGACTTCATTGGGGGCAAAGCCGCCGCGCTCAAGTGCAAGCAGGTAAGGGTCGGGGAAAGGCTTGCCGCGCTTTACGTGGAAACTGCTGATGACGTGACCTTCGGCAAAAAGGCCCGGGAAGTTGCTCTGTATGCGGTCGAGCAGTGTTGGTGTGCCGCTGCCGGTGACAATCATTGGGGTGAGTCCACAAGCCTTTACCTTCTGCACCAGTTCAAGTGCGAACGGCATTCGTGGTGTGGGCGGGTAGGTATCGAAGATAGCACATTTTGCCTTGCAAAGTTCATCAATTTGTTCCTCGGTTGCCGGTTTGCCGAACTGGGCAAGGCTGGCGGTATTGATGGTGTCGGCACCGGTGCGGCCCTCGTTCATATAAACATCCTCGCGCGAGAAGTCGAAACCGGCATCGGTCATCACGCGCGACCAGGCATCGGCATGGTAGGGCATGGAGTCGAACAGCACGCCGTCCATGTCGAACAATACAGCACGCAACTGCAAGGCCACAAGGCCTTGCAGTTGCTTATAGTTTTCAATAGCTTTTATGTAATCCATTAAAGACTGTTTAGTTTTTTTTGTAAATCGTTTTTTTGAGATCCTTTGACAATCCTTGCTTATCGCAACCTACACGGCGCAAACTTCGCCTGCGCTACGTGTAACCAACTGCTGCAAGTATTGTCGAACTAAAGTTTCGTCGCTCCGCTCTGTCGGGATGACAAGTGCGTTTGTTTTTAGATCCTTCGACTGCGCTCAGGATGACAATTACGCGTTTAGGAATGACAAGTACTTCACATTAGTGTCATATCGACCGTATGGGAGATATCTCTTGTATCGCGGATTTTGAGATTCTTCGCTACGCTCAGAATGACAATCTTTTCTTATTACAGTCTTGCGCGGATTGCCTTGCTCTCCTCCTCGTAACCGGGTTTGTCAAGGAGTGCGAACATGTTCTTCTTGTATGCCTCTACACCCGGCTGGTTGAATGGGTTCACGCCCAATACATAACCGCTGATACCGCAACCGATTTCAAAGAAGTAGAGCAACTGGCCAATGTAGTATGCGTTGAGCTCGGGGATTGAGATGCGGATGTTGGGCACGCCACCGTCAACGTGTGCGAGCTGTGTACCAAGCTCGGCCATCTTGTTTACCTCATCGACATGCTTGCCTGCGAGGAAGTTGAGACCATCGAGGTTCTCCTCGTCGCTTGGAACGGTGAGTGAACTGTTTGGCTTCTCGATAGAGAGCACTGTCTCGAAGATTGTGCGCTCACCCTCCTGAATCCACTGACCCATTGAGTGAAGGTCGGTTGTGAAGTCTACCGATGCAGGGAATATACCCTTGTTCTCCTTGCCCTCGCTCTCGCCGTAGAGCTGTTTCCACCACTCGGATGTGAAGTGGAGCTTTGGCTGATAGTTTACGAGGATTTCAATCTTCTTGCCGTCGGCGTAGAGAGCGTTACGTGTAGCTGCGTACATGGCTGCAATGTTCTCCTCAAATGGAACAGTGGGGGCGCAGTTCTTCTCCATGTCCTGTGCACCGTTTACAAGTGCCTCGATGTCGAAGCCTGCAACTGCGATTGGCAACAGACCTACAGGGGTGAGGACTGAGAAACGGCCACCAACGTTGTCGGGGATGATGAAGCTCTTGTAACCCTCTTTGTTGGCTGTGATGCGTGCTGCACCCTTAACTGCATCGGTAATGGCAACGATAACCTTGCTTGCCATCTCCTTGCCGCGCTGGTCCTCGCACTGCTTCTTCAAGAGACGGAATGCAAGCGCTGTCTCTGTTGTAGTACCCGATTTTGAGATATTGATTACACCGAACTTCTTGTCTTTGAGGTACTCTGTGAGCTCATAGAGGTAGTCCTCGCTGATGTTGTGACCTGCGAAGATTACGCGTGGGTTTTTGCTGTCGCCCATGAGTGCGGCAAAGTTGTTGCTCAATGCCTCGATGACTGCACGTGCGCCAAGGTAGCTGCCACCGATACCTGCAACAACCACTACCTCGCAGTTCTCGCGCAGTGTCTGTGCTGTAGCGTTGATGTCGGCAATGTGCTCTGCTGTAATTGATGATGGAAGGTGCAACCAGCCGAGGAAGTCGTTGCCGGGGAGTGAACCGTCCTCAAGAGCGGCCTGTGCGCGTTTAACCTGTGGCTCAAGAGCCATAATCTGCTCACGTGTTACAAAACCTGTAACCTTGTCAATGTTAAGTGTTATATTTTTCATTGTTATTTTTGTTTTTACCCCCTCCGCTTTGCTCGTCCCCCTAAGACAGGGGGACAATACTTAGTGGTAGGGACAAATTTTTATTTGAATGAGTCTGTCAAAAGCTTAATCTCAATCACCGGTGATATGCCCTCGTAGAGTATGTTGTACACAGCATCGATGATTGGGGTGTTTATGCGGTAGTGTTCGTTTATTTCCTTGATGCACTTTGCTGCATAGTAGCCCTCGGCAATCATCTCCATCTCAATCTGTGCATTCTTCACAGAGTAGCCCTTGCCAATCATGCTACCGAACACGCGGTTTCGGCTGAACTTTGAGTAGCCTGTTACCAAAAGGTCGCCCATGTACACCGAGTCGTTGATGGTGCGCTCAATGGGGTGAATGACGTTGATGAAACGGTTCATCTCAATGGCTGCGTTAGACATGAGCACAGCCTGGAAGTTGTCGCCATACTTCAAGCCACTGCATATGCCGGCTGCAATGGCGTAGATATTCTTGAGCACAGAACCGTACTCAATGCCCACAACGTCGTCGCTCACCGATGTCTTTATGAAGCCGCTGCCAAGTTTCTTTGCAAACTGCTTTGCATGGTCGATGTTTGCACAGCCCACGGTGAGGTACGAAAGGCGCTCGAGCGCAACCTCCTCGGCATGGCAAGGACCTGCAATGGCGGCAATGTTGTCATATGGCACCTTGTATACCTTGTTGAAATACTCCGATATTATGAGGTTCTCATCGGGCACAATACCCTTTATGGCATTGACGATGAACTTGTCCTCGAGATTGGCCTTCAACTTCTTGAGGTGGCTCTTGAGGTAGGGCGATGGTGTCACGAACACCAGAATATCGCTCTCCTTGACAACCTTGTTTATGTCGGAGGAGAAGTTTATTCTGTTCGTGTCGAACTTTACCGAGGAGAGGTAGGCCGGGTTGTGTCCCAGGCGCTTGAAATCCTCGATGCGGTCATCGCGTCTAATGTACCAGTTTATGGTCTCGACATTGTTGAGCAGAATTTTGGCAATGGCCGTTGCCCAACTGCCGCCACCCATAATGGCAACCTGTTTGTTTGATAGTTCCATAATAAATTGTTTTTAGAAACTATATAATGTTTTATAGATAATATAGATGTTGACCCATGAAAGGACCTTTGGAGGTCTTGTCATTCTGAACAAAGTGAAGAAACTTAAAAAAACTAAAGATACTTCGCTACGCTCAGTATGACAAGTGCACCGGTCAACAGCTATATTGTTACTTAATTTAACTCAGCTTGGTTATCCGAGTTTCTCAATCCAAGCGGCAACATCGTTCACCGATGGTACTGTGTAGCCCAACTTGAACTTCTTGTTGATGCCGCCAATCTCCATCTGTATCTTCTGTGCATTGCCACCCTTGAGGTCATTTACAAGGTTGTAGCCGGCCTTGTGGAGCACGGGAACCCACTCCTCGGGAACACCTATAACTGCAAATGCAGCGGCGTTGTCCTTTGGAACTTTCTTCTCGGGGCGCATCTGTGGGAAGAACAGAACCTCCTGGATTGTTGTCTGGCCTGTCATGAGCATGGCAAGACGGTCCATACCGATACCCATACCAGATGTAGGAGGCATACCGTACTCAAGCGCGCGCACAAAGTCCTTGTCGATGAACATTGCCTCGTCGTCGCCCTTCTCGCTCAGGCGCAACTGCTCCTGGAAACGCTCGGCCTGGTCAATGGGGTCGTTGAGCTCGCTGTATGCGTTGCAAAGCTCCTTACCGTTCACCATGAGCTCGAAACGCTCGGTGAGGTCGGGGTTGTTGCGGTGACGCTTGCAGAGAGGTGACATCTCGATGGGGTAGTCTGTGATGAATGTCGGCTGGATGTAGTTACCCTCGCAGAACTCGCCGAAAATCTCGTCGATGAGCTTGCCCTTACCCATTGTCTCGTCAACCTCCATCTTCAGCTCCTTGCAGATTGCAAAGATTTCTTCCTCGCTCTTGCCGTTGAGGTCGTAGCCAGTGAACTCCTTGATAGAGTCGAGCATTGTAACGCGGCGGAAAGGTGCCTTGAAGCTGATGGTGTGCTCGCCTACCTGAACATCGGTCGTACCGTTCACGTCGAGCGCAATCTTCTCCAGCATCTGCTCTGTGAAGCACATCATCCAGTTGTAGTCCTTGTACGATACGTAAATCTCCATACATGTGAACTCCGGGTTGTGTGTGCGGTCCATACCCTCGTTACGGAAGTTCTTCGAGAACTCATATACACCCTCAAAACCACCTACGATAAGGCGCTTGAGGTAGAGCTCGTTTGCGATACGCAAGTAGAGAGGAATATCCAATGCGTTGTGGTGTGTGATGAACGGACGTGCCGCTGCACCACCGGGGATTGACTGCAATACCGGTGTCTCAACCTCCATGTAGCCACGGCTGTTGAAGAACTCGCGCATTGAACTGTAAATCTTGTTGCGCTTGATGAAAATCTCCTTCACGTCATCGTTTACCACAAGGTCGACGTAACGCTGGCGGTAACGCAATTCGGGGTCCTCGAAACGGTCGTATGCCACGCCGTCCTTGTACTTTACGATTGGCAATGGACGGATGCTCTTTGAGAGGAATGTAATCTCGTGAGCGTGAACAGTGATTTCGCCTGTCTGTGTGCGGAAGACTGTACCCTTGACACCGATGAAGTCACCGATGTCGAGCAGGCGCTTAAAGAGCACGTTGTATGTGTCCTTGTTCTCGCCCGGGCAGATGTCGTCGCGTGTGATGTACACCTGTACACGGCCTTTAGAGTCCTGCAACTCAATGAATGAAGCCTTACCCATTACGCGGCGGCTCATCATGCGGCCTGCGATGCACACCTTGCGTGGCTCGTCCTCGTCCTTGAATTCTGCAATGATGTCTGTTGAAAAAGCATCTGTAGGGTATTCGGCTGCAGGGTATGGCTCAATACCCATGTTGCGCAGTTCGGCAAGTGCCTCGCGGCGTACAATCTCCTGTTCGCTAAGTTCTAGAATGTTCATTGTTATATTGTTTTTATATTAGTTTCTTTTAATGTGGTTCTAAGATACTTCACTTCGTTCAGTATGACATTGGGGTCATATCAGTTTCTTAAAATATTCAATTGTGTGTTCCAAGCCTTCGTCGAGCTTTATGTTGGGCTGCCAACCGCCAAGCATGCGGTTTGCAAGTGAGATATCGGGCTTGCGTTGGCGTGGGTCGTCCTGCGGTAACGGCTCGAATATAATCTTCGATTTTGAACCTGTCAGTTCAATTACTTTCCGGGCAAGCTCCAGCATTGTGAACTCGCCGGGGTTGCCTATGTTCACCGGGCCGGTGAAATCATCGCCGGTCTCCATCATGCGCACCATACCCTCGACAAGGTCGTCAACATACTGGAAACTGCGTGTCTGCTTGCCGTCGCCATAGATGGTGATGTCCTTGCCTTGCAGTGCCTGTACAATGAAGTTCGATACCACGCGACCGTCGTTCGTGCTCATGCGTGGGCCGTATGTGTTGAAGATGCGTATAATCTTAATCTTTACATTGTTCTGTCGGTGGTAGTCCATGAACAAAGTCTCGGCACAACGTTTGCCCTCGTCATAGCAGGAGCGTATGCCAATGGGGTTCACGTTGCCCCAGTATTCCTCGACCTGCGGGTGTATGTGCGGGTCGCCGTAGACCTCGCTTGTCGATGCCTGAAGAATCTTGGCTCCTACACGCTTTGCCAGTCCCAGCATGTTCATTGAACCGATTACGCATGTCTGTATTGTTTTTACAGGGTCGTGCTGGTAGTGCACAGGCGATGCGGGGCAGGCAAGATTGTATATCTCGTCTACTTCGGCGGTGTAGGGCTGTGTTATGTCATGGCGCACAAGCTCAAAGTGGTCGTTGCCTATGAGGTGACGGATGTTGTCCTTGCTGCCGGTGAAGTAGTTGTCGAGGCAGATGACATCATTGCCGTCATTGAGCAGTCTTTCGCACAGATGCGACCCTATGAAGCCGGCTCCTCCTGTTACAAGTATTCGTTTCATAAAAGAAATTATCTCCTTATCTTATTCAAAAACGGCATATCCCTCGCCAATCATGTTTCCGTCAACGAAAATATATGCAAGGTAACGTCCCTCCTGCAATGTCTCTTCAATATTCCAGTAGAACACGAGTGGCACCTCTTCGCCGCCGAACTCGAAATCCCTGTACATTGAGTAGCTTATGTCGCGGTTCTCGTATTTGAATGTGTTGCTGTATCCCTTTGTCAGCGGTTCGCCGCCGGGTTGCATAATCCTCACATAGGCTCTCTTGTCGCCTGTGCTTGCGGTTATGTTCTTCGAGATGGTGCAGCTCACGCAAATCTGCTTGGCGCGTTTAATGCTTGTAGTCTCCTTGCCATTGCTGCGCAACATTGTCACGCTCACATTTGTTGCATCGAGCTGCGAAGCGAGGTCGACCTTGTGGCTGAGCTCCTTCTTCTCTTTTGCCAGTTCGTTCCTCTCCTTTTCGGCCTTCTTCTTGCCGGCGATGAGCTTGCTGTTCTCGTTCTTCAGCTCGGTGTTCTCGCGGAAGAGTGAATCAATCTGCACCATGTAGTTCTCAAGCACTCCGCGCAGGGTCTTCAATTCCTTCTTCAGGCGCTTGATTTCGGCTGCGTTTGTAGCTTTTGTGCTCTGCAACTCTTCATACAGCTGCTGTGTGCGCAACTGCTCCTGCTCAAGCTTCACAAGCAGTGAGTCGTTGCTCAGAATCTTCTTCTTCAGCTCGTCATACTCCATCTGTGCAGCCTGCAGGTCATTGAGCATCTCCTCCTGTTCAAGGGCAATGAGTTCCTGTATCTCCTCGTGCTGCTTCTCGCTCTCCTTCAGGTTGTTCCAGATGAGTGCCAGGCCTGTTGCCAGGGCGACAACAAGCACGGCAAGAGATATTATTATGATTTTTTTCTTATCCATCACTTCAACCGGCGGTTACTTTGACAGTTTCTGTATGCTCTCCTTCAGCATTGCAATCTTCTCCATTGCGTCGGACTGCTTCTTGCGCTCAATGGCAATAATCTTCTCGGGAGCCTTGCTGACGAAGTTGGGGTTGCCAAGCTTTGCCTCAACGCTCTTTAGGAATTTCTCGTGGTATGCGAGCTCCTCCTGCATCTTTGCAATCTCGGCATCCTTGTCAATGAGTGAACCCATGGGGATGGCGAACTCTGTTGTGCCCACGCGGAATGACACGGCAGTGTCATCGGGTGTTGCAACGCACTCCAGCGACGAGAGGTTTGCCATCTTTGTCATCACGCACTCAAGGCCTGCAACGGGCGACTCGCCCACAATCTGCAGTGCCAACGGCTCGCGTGGCGAGAGGTTCTTCTGCTGGCGTGTAGCACGTACACCGCCAATTACCTCCTTCATTATTGCAATCTTGCCAAGGAATGCCTCGTCGCACTCTGCTGCAAGTTCCTTTGTGCTCTGTACCATGATGCTCTCGCCCTCCTTGCGCTCCTTGATGTTCTGCCACAACTCTTCGGTGATGAATGGCATGAATGGGTGGAGCAGGCGCAACAGGCTGTCGAAGAAGCCGAGTGTAGCCTCGTATGTGGCAGCATCGATCGGTGAACCGTATGCAGGCTTAATCATCTCGAGATACCATGCCGAGAACTCGTCCCAGAAGAGTGAGTATACGGTCATCAATGCCTCGTTAAGGCGGTATTTGCCAAAGAGGTCATCGAGTGAAGCTGCTGCCTTTGCAAGTGTCTCGCCAAAGTACTTGATGGCGAGCTTGCTGCTCTCGGGCTGCTCAATCTCATTGCTTACGTTCCAACCCTTTACAAGGCGGAATGCATTCCATATCTTGTTACAGAAGTTACGTCCCTGCTCGCATAGGCTGTCGTCGAAGAGAATGTCGTTGCCCGCAGGTGCCGATAGCATGATACCCATGCGTACACCGTCGGCGCCGTAACGTGCAATCAGTTCAAGCGGGTCGGGGCTGTTGCCCAGCGACTTGCTCATCTTGCGGCCGAGCTTGTCGCGTACGATACCTGTGAAATATACGTTCTTGAACGGCATGTCACCCTCGTACTCGTAACCGGCCATAATCATACGTGCCACCCAGAAGAAGATGATATCCGGGCCTGTCACCAGGTCGTTTGTGGGGTAGTAGTAGCTTATCTCCTTGTTGCCCGGGTCAAGAATACCGTTGAACAGCGAGATTGGCCACAACCATGAGCTGAACCATGTGTCGAGTGCATCCTCGTCGTGGCGGAGCTCCTCGGCAGTGATGTTTTCATAGCCCGGGATAGCCTTTGCAAGTGCAAGTGCCTCCTCGCGGCTCTCGGCTACAACAAACTGCTCCTCGGCGCCCTCGGCTACGGGCAGGAAGTATGCAGGGATGCGGTGACCCCACCACAGCTGGCGGCTGATGCACCAGTCCTGTATGTTTGCAAGCCAGTTGTTGTAAGTAGTCTTGTATTTTGTAGGGTAGAACTTCAGTTTGTCCTCCATTACCGGTGGCAATGCAATGTCGGCAAAGTGCTGCATGCGCAGGAACCACTGCATGCAAAGGCGTGGCTCAACAGCTGTGTCGGCATTACGCTCGCTGTAACCCACCTTGTTGTCGTAGTCCTCAATCTTCTCCAGAAGGTCGGCAGCAGCAAGGTCCTTGGCAATCTGTGCGCGAACCTCCATGCGGTCCTGACCTACGTACATACCTGCAGCCTCGCTGATGGTAGCGTCGGCATTGAATATGTCTATTGTCTCAAGGTTATGTGTCTTGCCAAGCATGTAGTCATTGGTGTCGTGTGCAGGGGTAACCTTCAGGCAACCTGTACCGAACTCAATCTCTACATATCGGTCCTCGATTACGGGGATAGAGCGGTTTACAAGGGGCACAATTACGCGTTTGCCCTTGAGCCAGCTGTTCTTCGGGTCCTTAGGGTTGATGCACATTGCGGTGTCACCCATGATTGTCTCGGGGCGTGTTGTGGCAACAACCGCATAGCGGCGGCCGTTGGCATCGCGGTGCAGAATCTGGTGTTTTACTGTGGGGTCGAAAGCATCGGTTGCTGCAAGTGTCACAGCATCGGCCTCCTCGCCATCGGTGCTGCCAGCCGCCTCGTCAACATAGTATCTCAGGTAGTAGAGCTTGCTCTTCTCCTCCTTGTAGATAACCTCCTCGTTGCTGAGTGCTGTCTGTGCCTTGGGGTCCCAGTTTACCATGCGCAGACCGCGATAGATAAGCCCCTTGTTGTAGAGGTCGCAGAAAACCTTGATTACGCTCTTGCTGCGAATCTCGTCCATGGTGAACGATGTGCGGTCCCAGTCGCACGACGCGCCGAGCTTGCGCAGCTGCTGCAGGATGATGCCACCGTGCTCGTCGGTCCACTCCCAAGCATGCTTCAGGAACTCCTCGCGTGTGAGGTCGCTCTTCTTTATGCCCTGGCCTGCAAGCTTCTTCACCACCTTGGCCTCTGTGGCAATTGATGCGTGGTCGGTACCCGGTACCCAACACGCATTCTTGCCGAGCATGCGCGCGCGGCGTACAAGAATATCCTGAATGGTGTTGTTGAGCATGTGACCCATGTGCAACACACCTGTTACGTTAGGTGGTGGAATTACGATTGTGTAAGGTTCTCTCTCATCGGGTTCCGAGTGGAAAAGATTGTTTTTCAACCAATACCCGTACCATTTCTCCTCAACCTCTGCGGGTATGTAAGTGCTTGCTAAGCTCATAGTATTTTTAGTTATTATATAATTATTCCAAATTTAGCTAACTGCAAAGTTAACTCTTATTTCTAAATTATTTATCTTTGTGGCGAAAAAAAATGAATTATGCATAGTAGAGAAGAAATTTTGGAGGCTTTCGGCCGTTTTCTGGATGTTCTTGACGAGTTGCGCGAGAAGTGTCCATGGGACAGGAAACAGACAAACAGCAGCCTGCGCCCGAATACCATAGAGGAGTGTTTTGAATTGTCCGATGCTCTTGTGGCCGACGATACGCAGAATATATGCAAGGAACTTGGCGATGTGCTGCTGCACGTAGCCTTTTATGCAAAGATTGCGCGCGAGAAACAGCAGTTCGACATGAAGGATGTGTGCGACCGACTGTGCGACAAGCTTATCTACCGTCATCCGCATGTCTTTGGCGATGCCGTTGCCGAGACGGCCGGCGAGGTGTGCAAGAACTGGGAGCAGTTGAAGATGACCGAAAAGGATGGCAACAAGACCATCCTCAGCGGTGTGCCTGTCTCAATGCCATCGCTCATAAAGGCCTACCGCATGCAGGAGAAGGCTGCCAATGTAGGCTTCGATTGGGAAAAGAAAGAGGATGTGTGGGCAAAGGTAAAGGAGGAGATTGCGGAGATTGAGGCTGAGATGCAGTCGGGCGACAAGGCGGCAATGGAGAAGGAGTTCGGCGATTTGCTCTTCAGTCTTGTGAATGCGTCGCGTCTCTATGGCATAAACCCCGACAATGCTCTGGAACTTACCAACAACAAGTTCCGTCGCCGTTTCAACTATGTCGAGGAGCATACTATAGGGCAGGGCCGCAACCTGCGAGATATGTCGCTCCGGGAGATGGATGCACTTTGGGATGAGGCAAAGAAACAAGGGTTGTAGTTTTTATGTCAATCTTTTGACAATCCGGCAATAACATCACAGGAGGTTCTCGAATCGAGAACCTCCTGTGATGTTATTCTATTCGCGTTTCTTCTCTTTGTGGACATTGTTGCGATGCTCTGTCATCTTTTTCATAAGGTCGCGCTGGAACATGCCCTCGGCATGCTGCACACGGCGCAACTTGCAGGGTGGTAGCACCTCAAGGTATTTGTCGGTGTATTCCCTTTCCAGTTTGGCTATCTCAATTTTGGTGTCGGCCATCTTGTAGACAAAGTTGCGGCACTCCTCCTCGGTCATCTGTTCACCACGCTGTTTCCTGAAATCCTTGCGTGCATTACGCTCAAGCTCGAATTTCTTCTTCTGCAACTCGAAGAAGAGGGGGAAGAAAGCCTCGGCCTCCTCGGGTGTCAATCCGGCTTTTTCAGTTATGTATGTCTTCTGCTTTGTCTGGAACTCCTCGGGTGAAAAGTGTGGTCTTTTCTTCTGCTGTTCCTGGGCACTTGCTGTCAATGCAAGGAGCATGAGCAATGATGCAAAAAATATCTTTTTCATATTGTATATGGTTGGTTTTTATTCAAAATCACTTTCTGTCAAATAGCAATAGAACGTGTACTCGTCTATGGTGTAGCTGTTGAGTATGTTGTCAATGTATTCGTTGTCGGCATAGAAATTGTCGCTTGTTGCAGTGTCACCGCCTGCTCTGTTCCAAGGTGCAATTAAATTGGCTGTGATGCCGAGTATTATTGCAACGGCAGCGGCATAACCAATTATGCGACTGAACCAGCTAATCACGTGGCGCTTTTGGCGCGGAGTGGCAACGTTGTTGCCTGCAGTCGCCTTGAGAATATCTTTATTCAGCTGCTCGAAATAACCTTCCGGCACAGTGAAAACCTCTTTTTTTCTATTATGTTTATTCTCCATAAATCATCTTCTGCTTATATGATATGTTTTTTTACCGAAGGTTTAATCGGCTTTGTTTAAATATTCCTCAATTTTCTTCACTGCTATGTGGTACGATGCCTTCAAAGCACCCACGCTGGTGTCAAGTATGGCCGAAATCTCCTCGTATTTCATCTCCTCATAATATTTCATGTTGAATACAAGACGTTGCTTCTCGGGCAGGCGGGCAATGGCCTCCTGCAGCATGGCCTCGGCTTTGTCGCCATTGAAGAGTGTGTCGCTCTCCAGTTGTTCGGCTATTGCCCCTTCGGGTGTATCCAGCGAAATCAGTGTGTTGCGGTTCTTGTTCAGGAAAGTGAGCGCCTCGTTTATGGCAATGCGGTACAGCCAGGTCGAAATCTTCGATTTGCCCTGGAATGTCCCGATGTTCATCCATGCCTTTATGAAAGTGTTCTGTACAATGTCATCGGCATCGTCGTGCACCAGTACCATACGTCTTATGTGGCGGTATATCTCCTCGCTGTACTCCTTTACAATGGCAGAGAATGCCGCAGCTCTGAGGCTTTCGTCCTTGAGCTGTGCAACTATTTTCTCTTCATTGTATTCCTTGCCTGGCACTGTGTCTTGTGTTTATTTCTTTTGACGGGAAAATTCTCCGTGGGTTTAATCTATGCAGAATGTATCGCCCTCGTTGACGGCTGTTGTTGCCGGGAAAACTTCGCGTGCCTCCTCCTGCAGGGCGTCCGGTGTGTCGTAGCGCGAAGAGTAGTGCCCGATGAGCAGTCTCTTCACTCCGGCATCATGCGCTACTTGCGCAGCCTGTCGTGCCGTGCTGTGCATGGTCTGTGCGGCACGTTCCTTTTCGGTGTCGGCAAATGTAGCTTCGTGATAAAGCAGGTCTACATCTTTCAGCTGCATGCTGTTGTTGCAGGGGGCAGTGTCGCTGCAGTAGGCATAGCTGCGTGAGCGGTCGGCATCCTTTGTGAGCCTGCTGTTGGGGATTGTCTCGCCATCGGGGGTGGAGTAGTCTGCACCCTCCTTTATTGCTTGGCGCATGTACGTGGGTATATTGTAGAAATTTACCATGTCGCCTATCAGGTGACGCTGCTTTGGCTTCTCGCGGAACAGGAAACCGCAGCATGGCATGCGGTGCTTCAGCGGAATGGTCTCCACCGTTATTGTATTGTCCTCGAATATTATCTGCTGCTTTGTCGCGTCTATGCTATGGAAAAAGAGCGGATAGTTCATTCCCTTGCAGAAGAAATCTATCTGCGGCCTCATCACCTCTTCGAGATTATGGTCGGCATATATATGCAGCGGGGCAGTGCGTCCAAGCAGTGCGAATGTCGATATAAGGCCAATGAGCCCGAAACAGTGGTCGCCGTGCAGGTGCGAAATGAAGATGTGGTTTATGAACGAGAAGTGTATGTGCTGTCTGCGAAGTTGCAGCTGTGTGCCTTCGCCGCAGTCAATCATGAACTGCTTGTTCCCAATCTTTACAACCTGTGCCGTGGCATTGTGTCTTGTTGTGGGTAATGCTGAGCCACACCCTAATATGTGTATCTCGAATGGTTCCATAGTGTCGCAAATTTACTTATTAGAGTGCTAAAAAGCAAGTACTCTATCACTATTTGAAATAAAAAAGTTAAGGCTGCCCATGCGGACAGCCTTAACCGTAGATATTGTGTGAATCAATTCAATTATTCACCTTTACCCTCGAGCTTGCTCTTGAGTGCAGCAAGTGCGTCGATGTCGCCGAGAGTTGTTGAAGCAGCCTGGTTCTGGATTGCAGGAGCTGCCTCCTCTGCCTTCTTGCTCTTGCGAGCTGCAGCAGCGGCCTTCTTCTCAGCCTTCTCCTCCTCCTTTGCTGCATCTTCGAAGATGCGGCTGTGAGAAAGGATGATGCGCTTAGCCTCCTTGTTGAACTCGATTACCTTGAATGACAACTTCTCCTCAGCAGCAGCCTGTGTGCCATCCTCCTTAACGAGGTGCTTTGGAGTAGCGAAGCCCTCAACGCCGTAAGGCAATGAAACAACTGCGCCCTTGTCGATGAGCTCTGTGATAACACCCTCGTGGATTGAGCCAACAGTGAACACTGTCTCGAATACATCCCATGGGTTCTCCTCCAACTGCTTGTGGCCAAGGCTCAAGCGGCGGTTCTCCTTGTCGATTTCCAATACCTGAACATCGATAGCCTCGCCAATCTGTGTGAACTCAGATGGGTGCTTAACCTTCTTTGTCCAAGAGAGGTCGCTGATGTGGATAAGGCCGTCAACACCCTCCTCAATCTCAACGAAGATACCGAAGTTGGTGAAGTTGCGAACCTTAGCAGTGTGCTTTGAACCGATAGGATACTTCTCCTCGATGCTTGCCCATGGATCCTCCTTGAGCTGCTTGATACCGAGTGACATCTTACGCTCGTCGCGGTCGAGTGTGAGGATAACTGCCTCTACCTCTTCGCCAACCTTCATGAAGTCCTGAGCTGAACGCAAGTGCTGGTTCCAAGACATCTCTGAAACGTGGATAAGACCCTCAACGCCTGGAGCAATCTCAATGAATGCACCGTAGTCGGCCATAACAACAACCTTACCCTTAACTACGTCGCCTACCTTGAGGTCAGCGTCGATAGCATCCCATGGGTGTGGAGTGAGCTGCTTCAAACCGAGAGCAATGCGCTTCTTCTCATCATCGAAGTCGATGATAACGACATTAATCTTCTGGTCGAGAGTTACAACCTCTGTAGGATCGTTTACGCGGCCCCAAGAGAGGTCTGTGATGTGGATAAGACCGTCAACACCACCGAGGTCGATGAATACACCGTAAGAAGTGATGTTCTTGACTGTACCCTCAAGTACCTGACCCTTCTCAAGTGTGCTGATAATCTTCTTCTTCTGCTCCTCAAGCTCAGCCTCGATGAGAGCCTTGTGAGAAACGACAACGTTCTTGAATTCCTGGTTAATCTTAACGATTTTGAAGTCTTCTGTCTGGCCAACGTATGCATCGTAGTCACGGATAGGCTTAACGTCAATCTGTGAACCTGGCAAGAATGCCTCGATACCGAATACGTCAACAATCATACCGCCCTTAGTGCGGCACTTGATGTAGCCACGTACAACTGCCTGCTCTTCCATAGCCTTGTTTACAAGCTCCCAAGAACGGCTTGCGCGTGCTTTCTTGTGTGAAAGGCTCAACTGGCCCTTCTTGTCCTCCAAGTTCTCGATGTAAACCTCAACCTGGTCACCAACCTTAAGGTCTGGGTTGTAGCGGAACTCGCTGATGGGGATGATAGCGTCCTGCTTGTAGTTGATGTCTACAATAACTTCACGCTTGTTGATACCGATAACGGTACCCATTACTACTTCGCGGCTTGATACCTTGTTGAGTGTGCCGTCATAGGCCTGCTCAAGCTGCTCATAAGAAAGACCTGAGATGTTCTCGCCTTTCTCGTACGACTCCCAATTGAAATCGGGTGTACCTGTTAGAATTTCGTTGCTCATAATTTTTTAAAAGTTAATGAGTTAGACATTATGTTGATAGAATTCGGCCGCAAAGGTACAACTTTTTTGTCAAATAACTGTGTTGTGGCAATGATTTTTTTAAAAAAATATTTTTTTTTTGCTCAACATTACCGCTTTCGCATATAAATATTAAATTTGTGCTGAAACTGTACTTTATCTTTATCTTTATGTCTGATTACTGTATTTATACCGACGAATCATATCATGCGCCATGCAGAGCCTTGGTGCTCAATTACATTCATAGGACCATGGACATGTCTGTCGCGGGCGGTTCTCAAAGAGCTCAGCTCATAATTATCCCCGAAAAAGCAAATTATCCAATTGTTTCAGAGAATTATTACGATTGTGGCAAAACCGAAATACTTGGCTTGGATTCTGAAGATAATCTTCTCTTGCGCTGGCATAAAAGGGAGTATTCACTGCCTAAGGGAGAAATGCTCGAAACAGAGACCCTGGGTATCGATAACCCATACCTGAGTCGTGAAGAGGTGTCTATGAGATATGACTATCTCGATTTGGATGATGTCCTTGATGCTGTGGAGTATTTTTACGATGATGTCAGGGGGCGGTGCTCTTCATTAAGCCGGTATGCGATGGATGAGAGAGATATGGCTCTTGAGTTGCTGTGGCATGCCATAGAAAAAGGTAATGTGGGGCTCTATCCCTCATACGCATTATTGAAATCGTGCAACAATTGGGCTTCGTTGACTATTACCGATACCGATACCTTTGTATCCATCATGCGTCAAGGAATAGATTCGGGTTGCTTTGCTCCACACAAAGAAGATGGAGTCTATAATCTTGCTGCATTGCTCGAGCAGAACAAGACCGATGACGTTTTCACTCTCATGCCCGAACTGAAAGGAATAATGGACAGTTTGGCCCAAGGCGGGAATAAGCTTGCAGCCAAAATTGCAGCCTACGGAATAGAATGTGCCGAAAAGACCTCGCGTCGGGACCCCGAGAAGGTAACTCCGGTATTCATCATCTGTAAAGTGGATGCCAACGGTGTAGAGTATAGCTGTAATCTTTTTATAGGTGATGAAATCAAGCCGTGCGCTGTTGTGGATTTTGATGGAACGGATGCTCTGGAGATTCTTGAAACAAGCAAAGAGTCTATTTCTTTTACGTGGTGCGGCGAGAAGTTCCGTATTGAAGAGTCTTCCTTTTATCAGCGTTTTACAACCGATTTGAGCAAATCAAGACTGAAATTGTGTTTCAGTTACCGGAACCTGTGGGAGCTTCTTAAAGAAGAGGTCTTCCATGTGTCGTATTCTCAGACGTCCAACAATCCCGATGAAAAACATCGTATAGAATCTCTTAAAAAATGTGTGATGAAACTTGTAGAGTGGCTTATTGCCGAGGGTGATGAAAAGAGTATTGAACTGCGCGAGGCACTGGAGGCCAACGAAATTTGGAGGTGTTTTGTCTGGAATGGCGAACTTAATCATATGCTCATGTGGTAAGCGCTCACAGTTGCTGCCAAACATGAAAAAGATTGGTGGGTTTCATTGATATTCTGCGATTATTTATATTTTTGCATCAATTATATGTTGTAGCATATATATATGGTGTGATGATTGTTACATATTTAGATAAATAAGATATTTATGGAAATTTTTTCGGCTTTCAACACGGTGGAGTTCCTCAGCGCCTTCATTGTGCTCTTCGCAGTAATTGACCCCATTGGCATCATGCCCATTGTGCTCTCAATCCGTGACAAGGGAAAGATAATTGACCCCGGAAAGGCTGTCTTCTACGCCTTCTCTCTCATGTTGATATTCTTCTTCGTGGGCGATTGGATACTGAACCTCTTTGGTGTCGACATCAACTCCTTTGCCGTTGCCGGTGCGCTCATCATCTTCCTCATGGCCATTGAGATGGTGCTCGACATCGAGATTTTCAAGGACTCCTCAATAGCGGCAAACAATGCCACAATGGTTCCGTTGGTATTCCCCCTGCTTGCCGGTGCCGGTTCATTCACAACCCTGCTGTCATTGAAGGCCGAGTATGCAGGCATCAACATCCTCATTGCCCTGCTTGTAAATGCAGTGGTAGTCTTCATCATGCTCAGTGCTACAGCCCATCTGCAGCGTATGTTGGGCAAGGGCGGCATCTATTTCACACGCAAGTTCTTCGGTATAATCCTGCTTGCAATCTCGGTCAAGCTCTTTACCTCGAACCTGCTTCACTTTATAAATATGGTAAGTTCCACAACAATGGCGGAGGGGTGATTCTCCCTTTGTGATAAAAAAACGATAGCCGCGGCGCGGCTATCGTTTTTTTTTATGAATGTTTCTTAGAATCCCTCTGTTGCATAGGTCTGCAGTGCGCCGTCCTTGTTGCTGTATATGAAGAATGCTTCAATGCTGTCCTTCCTGCACTGCTCAATGGCCTTTTCAAGCCCCATTACCATGAATGATGTTGCATAGGCATCGGCCTTGGCGCAGTTCTCGGCAATCACCGTTGCGCTCAACAGCGAGTGCTGCACGGGGTAACCTGTGCGCGGGTCAATGGTGTGGGCATACTTCTTCCCGTTCTCAATGCGGAAATTGCGGTAGTTGCCCGATGTTGCCATGGCCTTGCCGCTTATGGCAATGATTCTCTGGTGTGCGTTGTGGCTGCCTGTGGTGTTCTCTGTCGGCTTGCTTATGCTGATGTTCCACTCCGTGCCGCGGTCATTCACACCCTTTGTCACCACTTCGCCGCCAATCTCAATCATATAATCGGTAATATTCCTGCTGTCGAGCATGCGTGCCACCATGTCACAACCGTAACCCTTGGCTATGGCACCGCAGTCCAGCATTGTACCGGGGTTCTCTTTTACAACTTTGCCGTCAACCAGTGCCACTGTAGTGTAGCCCACCTTGCTGCGCAGTTCCTCAACTGTTGCACTGTCGGGCAGTTCGCCTTTCTTGAAACCGAACCCCCATGCGTTCACAAGCGGAGCTACGGTTATGTCGAATGCGCCGTCGGTCTTTGCCGAAATCTCCTGCGCAAGGTTGAACACTTCGGTGAACATCTCGTTTGCAGTGGTGTCCCTGTTGCTGTTGAATGCACTTATTATGGAGTTCCTGTTGAACATCGACAGCGAGTTGTCCACCTGCAACAATGTTGCCTTTATTTCCTCGTGCAAATCCTCCACGCTCTTGTATTTGATGTTGTACTGTGTACCGAAGATGTATCCGCTGTTGGTTGTGTACACCTCGGGAGTGTGGTTCCTTAGAATGTAGAATGTGCCTACAATAAGGAAAAGCAGGAATACTATCTTTACTTTGCTCAATTTACCGTTCATTTCTTTATATAAATATTAAAAATTTTAGCAGCAATATAACTGTGGATATGTGGCTCATTTTCTTTGCGAACTTCTCATTCTGACGTTAGGAAGAATCTAAAGTATACGTATTGTGTATGTGTCATATCGACCGTAGTGGAGATATCTTAGCTTTAAAGTGGAATATCATATGTCAGGTTATACGTGCCTCCAAAGCGGGTGCTCTGGTTTATTCCATAGCCCGGTATGTACCACATCTTTGAGTTCTCGCCCACCTTTTCGTTCATTCTCACCTTGTAGCGCACGCTCCAGCCCATCTTGAATCCCTTTGCAATCTCCACCTTTATTCCGGCACCAATCTCTCCCCATAGGCATGCTCCATCAACGCCCTTCAGGTCAAGTGCAACCTCTCCGCCCCATACGGGGTCGGTTATGGGCGGTGTTGCAACGTCGTACTTGAAACCGGTCCATCCAATGCGCACCAGTCCATAAATGTAGTGCTTTGGGTTGGGGTTGTCCTTTTTTGTGAGGAAATTGTAGTTGAAGCCGGCTCTGTAGTATGGCGCATTAGTGCGGTATTTTATGCCGCTGCTCTCGTCGGTGGTATTGCACCATGCCCATCCGAACTCGGCAACGGGGTAGAGGCGGTTGCCAAAGTTCAGTTCGGCTGCAGCCTCAGTGCTTATGCCTTCGCCAATGAGCGACTGTGCACAACCGAATATGTCGGCTGAGAAGCCAAACCCCTTGAATGCAAAAAACTCTCCAAGGTTCACCTGCTCCCTTTTCTCCTTTTTGTCCTGTGCAACGGTGTCAAGCGGCGAAAACAACAGTATGCTACTCAGTAAAATATAGCTTAATATTCTCATTATTGTCAAAGTTGACGTTGGTCTCGTTCACTGCCAACGAGTCAATTATAACATTTGTGGATGTGGTGGTTGTGAGCCTGTGGTGCATTATCACACCGCACTCCATCGATTGGTAGATGGGTATGTTGCTGTGCCCTATGTACAGCGTGTCGCTGTAACGGTCAAGGAAGTCCATTATCACCGTGTCGCAGGTGGCTGTGTAGCTCATTGGCAACTTAATCTCCTTGGCATTGGTAACATGGTTTACAACAATGTAGCTTTCTCCGTTTACCATCATGGACACCGTCAAGGCATCGGGGAGTGCATACTCCTTTTCTGTTCCGTCGCTGCCAATGGTATAGAATTTTATGCGGTTGTATGCAACGTTCTCCAGTGCACAGTCATAACCGCTGTCACATCCGGCAAACAGCATGCAGCACAATGCCAGGGATGCGGATATCAGTCGTGCGGCTACAGCTTTCATCATATCTCCTTTGAAATGTTGTATTTGTTCCTCTCTTGTGACGAGCGGCTCACAAGCTCGGCAATGAAGCCTGTGAGGAAAAGCTGTGTGCCCAGAATCATCATTGTCAGTGCAATGTAGAAGTAGGGCGAGTCGGTCACCAGTCGGCTTGGCTCGCAGTTTGCGAGGGCAATAATCTTTGTCGTGCCTACTATTATGGCCGATACAAAGCCAATCATGAACATGAGCGTGCCCCATAGACCGAATATGTGCATTGGTCTGCGGCTGAACCTTGAAAGGAACCACAATGATATGAGGTCGAGGTAACCGTGGAAGAAACGGCTTATACCGAACTTGCTCTTGCCATATTTTCGCGCCTGGTGATGCACCACAAGCTCACCAATCTTCTCGTAACCCGCATTCTTTGCAAGGTAGGGGATGTAGCGGTGCATGTCGCCATAAACCTCAATGTTCTTCACTACCTCGTTACGGTAGGCCTTGAGGCCGCAGTTGAAGTCGTGCAGGTTCTTTATACCCGACACCTTTCGTGCCGTCGCATTGAACAGCTTTGTGGGTATTGTCTTGCTCAGCGGGTCGTATCGCTTCTGCTTGTAGCCCGATACAAGGTCATACCCCTCCTCGGTAACCATCCTGTAAAGAATGGGGATTTCATCGGGGCTGTCCTGCAGGTCGGCATCCATTGTAATCACAACATCACCCTTTGCGCGCTCAAAGCCGCAGTACAGGGCGGGCGACTTGCCATAGTTGCGGCGGAACTTTATGCCGTGTATGCAGTCGTTCTTCTCCTGCAACTGCTCAATGACATCCCATGAGTCGTCAGTGCTGCCGTCGTTTATGAATATTATCTCATATGTGAAGCTGTTCTCCTTCATCACACGCTCAATCCACGCAGTGAGCTCGGGCAGCGATTCGGCCTCGTTGTAGAGTGGTATAATAACGGATATGTCCATATGTCGTATGCTGTTATCGTTGGTTCTTTCTTGCAAATGTTGCTATTACGGGTGGTATTATCACGGAACTGAATATGTTGTTGCTCAGCAATTGCCATACTAAATCTGTTGAGGTGAGCTGTGAAAGCTCGTCCTGCAGGTTTTCCAACCCTGCTTTCTCTTCCACGGCAATGCCCGGGGTAGCTATTATCTGGGACAGTATGTTGTTCATCTCCATCAGCAGTTCCCCTTGGTCAATTAAGTTGAAGAATATGTAGTTTGTGAGTGTGCTGAAAAGTGTGGCACAGATGTACATGCACGTGAGGAATACCCATGCCTGTGGGAACTCCATGCGGTCTCCGCACTCGCTCTTGCGGTAGCCTACAACGAGCCTGCATGCAATGAACGGCGATGCAAAGAACAGTGTCATTGCAACCAGCGAGAATAACGGGCTGGTGTACGACTTGAAGAGCAATATATACATTATTGCCCAAACGATACCCAAATAAGTACCGCACCTCATTGCATTGTGGTAGAACCCTTTTAAATTATTCTGCTCCATTTTTCGGCTTTGTAACACCTTGCGAAGATACGAATAAGTGAGCGAAATAATGTCAAGCTTGCTTGAATATTTCAAAGCGAGTGCATAAAATATTTCCCTTATTCCTTTTTTTGCACTATTTTCGTGACACGAAAGGAAAACAACAAACATATAATAGACACTATGAAAGCAATGATTTTTGCGGCGGGGCTTGGAACCCGTCTTAAACCGCTTACCGACACGCTTCCCAAAGCCCTTGTCCCCGTGTGCGGCAAACCGCTCATTGAGCACGTGGCACGCAAACTGTTCTCTGTAGGCATTGACGAGGCGGTGGTGAACATACACTATTTTGCCGACAAGGTAGAGCAGTGGGTCGATGGTGAAGAGTGGATTGTAACCGACAAGAGCGAAAAGAGCGAAGGCAAGATGCTGGTGGAGATTAGTGACGAGCGCGAACTGTTGCTTGAGACGGGCGGAGCAGTGCTCCATGCGCGCCGCTATCTTGAGGGTTGTGGACGTTTCCTCATCCATAATGTCGATATCCTCTCGAACTGCGATATACAGTGGTTCGAGCAGCAAGTGAAGGAGGATGCCCTTGCATCACTGCTTGTGAGTGAGCGCAAGACAACACGTTTCCTGCTTTTTGAGCCCGATACCATGCGCATGGTTGGCTGGATGAATACCGACACCGGGGACTATAGCGTAACATCGCCCGACATTGTTCCTGCCGAGTGCCGTGCATTGGCATTCTCGGGTATCCACATACTCAGCGACAAGGTGCTTGCATTGATGGAGGAGTATGTCTGCGAGAAAGGCCTGCCGGTCGACGAGGTGAAGGGCACCCGTTTCCCAATCATGAGTTTCTATATGTGGGCTGCAGCAAAGTATCCAATCTATGGCGTAGTTGCCAAGGATTTGCAGTTCATTGATGTGGGCAAGCTGGATGCCTTGAAGCCCGCCGAGGAGTTTATTAAAGGTTAAAGGTGAAAACGGAAAGCTTGTGCAAGTGAGTGAAAACCAAGTTTACTTGAGTTTTTACAGCGAGCGTGAACAGGTTCAAGCGCACGCAGTGCGGTTAAAACTGCGAACTTGTCATCCTGAGCGTAGTCGAAGGATCTATTAAAAAATCGACGGGCGGACACGGCATGCCGTGTCCCTACAAACCGCACACACCCGTTGGGGAGGGGTCTGCCCGCCCCAATGAAAACATCCACCGCTGCGTTTTTCGAACTCCCTCCGCTGCGCTCGTCCCTCTTTGCGAAAGAGGGACAGTTTTTTTCGTGTGCCCGCCCAAAACTCGCGAAACAAACAAAAAACTCTCCCTCTTTGCGAAAGAGGGAGTACGGCTTTAGCCGGGAGGGAGTTCAAAATCAATGGGCGAACACAACCGCGGAATCTCCAACTCCTTCCCCCTGCGGGTACTTGCCTTTGGCGAAGTTGCTTGCGTTCGTTGTGCAATTGCAAACAAGTTTGCATTGTACTCACTTACTCGCAACATTCCTCTTGCACAAGAGGAAGAGTATTAACCACGTACGTGAACGACAAAGCATAACGCAACAGCACCCACCGTAGGGGCGGGGTCTGCCCGCCCAAAAACCGCGGACTGGAACAATTGTCCCTCTTAATGAAGAGGGACGAGCGTAGCGGAGGGAGTTCGATAACCCGCCATCCAAAAACTCGCTTTCGCTCGTCGTCAAATTCTACAGCAGCCCCCAACCTTAATTGTTCACTTGTATTTTTCTTCAACTCTTTCTCTCTGTACTTTTTTGAAAAAAGTACCAAAAACGGGGCAGCTGTGTCCGGCATTCGGTGCTAAAAGTTGACAACATTGCCTTCTCGCACCCCGTGCGGTGCAAACTACGCCTGCACTGCGCACGACTATATGCTGTCAATGTTGTCGATTTGCGGAGCAAATTCAAGAGTCGCTTTGCGACATCTTTCGGTCGGTGCGCACTTCGCTGCTCGCTGCTTGTCGCAATGCTTGGGGCGGCAAGAACTCGCTGCGCTCAAACATCATGCCACCTGTTTCCAAACATTGCTCGGCTGCTCACTGTGCCTCCCAACGCTGCCCTCCCGCCGTTGGCGGGGAATTACCTTTTGCACGGCATTTTCGAACTCCCTCCGCTGCGCTCGCCCCTCTTTGTCGAAAGAGAGGCAGTTTTTTTCGCGTGTTCGCCCGATAACCGCACGCCCGTAGGGGCGAACCGGTGTGTTCGCCCACCCAATGAAAACGCCTACCGCTGCGTTTTTCGAACTCCCTCCGCTACGCTCGCCCCTCTTTGTCGAAAGAGAGGCAGTTTTTTTCCGCGTGTTCGCCCGATAACATCGCCTACCGTACGGGCGGGGTCTGCCCGCCCAATGAAAACACCCACCGCTGCGTTTCTCGAACTACAGAAAAAGACATTAATCTGCTACTACCCGGCAACTGGCAGCCACTGGCAGTTAATGGCAGAAAATAACACGCTACTGACAATTAATAGCCGCTACTAACGGGTACTACCTGCCAGTAGCGGCTAATTTATTGAATGTACTTTGTCGGAGGCTTACTTATAATGGATTCTTCGCGTTGTCAGGAGTGACAAATTTGCGGTTTTTATGCGGACACGGCATGCCGTGTCCCTACAGTTGATACATAAAACTCGCGCGAGGTTTTTCTCGCGCGAGTGATAATTATAGGTTAATGCTCAACCTTTCTGTTTTCAAGTTCCCTCTCCTTGGGAGAGGGTTAGGGTGAGGCCCTTTATTCCCTTCCCTTTGGGAGAGGTTAGGGTGAGGCCATTACTTAACCAAAACCTTTTTGCCGTTTACAATGTAGATACCTGGCTTGGTGATAGTCTCAACCTTGCGGCCGGTGAGGTCGTAGATGACTTCTACATTTCCGTTTTCACCTTTCACATCTTCAATTGATGTCTGGTCCTCATTGTATACTACAAGGTTGATTCTGATGTCCTCTGCTGGGCTTTTACCAGTGACTTCACTTACTATGCATTCGCTTGGAATGGTTATATAGTAATCTCCATTTATGGTTATAGCAGATTCCAATACGATTGTCAGGATTTCGCCTGCCAATGTCCAGTTACCCATGCCAGCCGGGAATATGTCATTTTCTGCATTGTATATGGGGAATTGATCGGATGACAGTATGCCTTCAAGTCTTATGGCCTCGCTGAATGTGATGCTGATAGTTTTAAGCTCTGTAGTGTATGAATTGGGAGAGTAGCTGAGTATAGATGGAGGGTTTGAAACTCCGTAAAGCGATGGATAGACTGTGGCATCAGTCGCGTTTTCTTCTCTTACGACAACTATTGCACTGTTCTCATATGCAAGAACAAAACCTTCCTTTTTCATCTTTGCAACACCGTCCTCAATGGTAACGCTCCATGCGCTGTTGTGGTATGTGGTGGATGTCTTTATCTCATCCTTTGTGCCTATTGCTGTTGCTGTCAGGTACAGGCCGTTTGCATCCTTGATGTAGAACTCTCCATTGCCTGCAGGCTCAAAGCTGTATGCATAGTAAGCAGCATCGGTTACGTTATCGCCATTGATGCTTGTCTGCTTGGTTGGGAGCACACCGTTGCTGAATGGCTGTGCAATGGCATTGTTTGCTACAATGAAATATTTTCCGCTTGCCATGACATTTGCCTTGGGATATGCAGCCTCTTCGCTTATGATATACTCGGCGCTTGAAGATGCACTTACATAGGTTTTATCGCCATATGTGAGCTCTACAACAACCTTTAGTGTGCAGCTCTCGCTGATGGTGATGGTACCGTCTGTCTCCTCGTCCTCAACTGTGGGTTCGTTGCCATCGGTTGTGTAGTAGTATGTAATATCTGTTACGCCCTTAATGTCAGCTGTAACAGAGTGTACATTTACTGTCTGCTCACCAATATATACACCGCTTTCAGGGGTGATGACAGGTGCCTCGAGCTTGTTGTCTCTTGGGTAAACCTTAATGCCGGTGATGAACATGATACTTGAGTAGTTGCCACCGTTAGAACCTATAACAAGCTCGTAGACATTACCAGCCTCCTGGTTGTCGGCTGCAATTTCGTATGTGTATGTCGCTGTCGAACCAACGCAAGCTGTACTTACAGCGCTCTTGCCAACATATACATTCATGTCAACATTGGGATAACTGCTTGCCGAAGGGTGACCCACAACCTCAATTTTCTCAACAGCAAAGTCAAATGCAGGGAGAACAATCTTTGAACCCGGCTTTGCGATGCGCAAGTAACCGTTTTCATAGTAGAACTCACCTTTGTTTGCTGTCGGGTCAATTGTAATGCTCTTCTCACCGTCGGTGTATGTTTCTTTAGTCTTCACACCACGGAAGTTGACCATGTCGTATCCGGGGATTCCCCATGCATTGTTTGCAAAGTCGAATACTGCTGTTTCGTTGAGAGATGTCGGAGCTGCTACCTCTGCAATTGTCCAAGAGAATACCTTCTCACCTGTCAAGCCCTCAATATTGCTGAGATCGAGAGTATATGTACCTGGCTCTGTGATATCAATAGGCTCGTAGCTCATCATATCAACTGGGACATAAACGCCTGACATAGATACGAAGTAGAATGTCTTCTCGCCGCAAGTTACAGGGAAATAGTCTGCAGCCATACCGTTGCTGAATGTGATTGAGATAGCATCGAGGCTCTCCAATACACTGCCTGGAGCCGGGAGAATCTCTGTGATAGAGAACTCCTCAATAATTGGGTCACCATATGTGTAAGTCTTCACTGCCTCCTCGTTGGCCTCACCGTTTACAGTGTAAGCACCAGCAGGGAGTGTGAATGTATAGTCGCCCTTAGCGAACTCGAAGCCCTCGGCAAAGAACTCCTCGAAGACATACTCAATGTAGTAAGCATTGCTCCACTCATCATGGTACCAATTGAGTGTAGAGGTGTAAACAGTTTCACCAAAAGTGATTGTAGCAACCTTTGTGTCGTCAACCTCTACAGACTCAGCATTTGCAATAGTAATCATTGCTGCTGTAGGCATGTACCATACCTGGTCAAGGTATGACTCCCATGTGTCGAAGTCGCGTGAAATCTCCAACTGTGGCTTGCGGTATGTGAAAGTGCTCTTTGCATACTCTTCATTTGCAACACCGTCAACAGTGAACAGGCCGGCAGGAACATTGATAGTGTAACGACCCTCAGCGAACTCACCGTCGAATGCCAATGTGATGTACTGTGTGTTACCTGATTTCTCTACTGTAACAGCTGCTTCGTAAACAGTCTCACCTGTTGTCATTGTAGCCTTTACATCGTTGTTGATGACAACATCGCTCTTTGCATACTTCACGGTGATTACAAACTCGCTAAAGTCAGCAATGTTCTCAAATGTCTCGTTGTAGCAGAAACCTTCTTCGGCAGAAGGTGAAATCTCAACAGCTTTTTCTGCAACAGTGAACTCAAACTCACCGCCCTTGTACTCCTTGGTACCGTCAGCGTTGAAGATAACACCAGGAAGAACGACTACCTTGTATGTACCAGGAGTCTCGATAGCTGTAGCTGAATAAGGAGTAGCAAAGTCATTGCTTGTACCGTTACCACCCATACACTTGTTGAGCTTGGCAACCTCGTTGCCTTCTGCGTCAAGGATGTAACCATAGTCGCCGCTCAGTTCGGTTGTGTATTTCTTAACAACCTCATCGAAGTTAATCTTCACACCCTGCAACTTGTACTGGCCGTTGATGGCTGTCTCAAGAGGGCTTCGGTCTGCGCTTACAGCCTCAAGAGCCTCAAGTTCTGCTGCAGGCTGCAACATTGCAAGAGCTGCTGTCGGGTCGAATTCCGTAGCCTCGATGAATGTAACCGCGTTGCCGGCATCAATGGCGCTCCAACTGTCAATAATCATTTGGTTGCTACCGCCAAGGTTGATGTATTTGTCGGTGTAACCCTTGAAATTCACGCGTACTCTGCAGTCACCCATAATTGAGGCATCGGCAAGCTCAATGGGCTCGGCAATGCCGGCAACAAGTGAACGGTCTGAATTTACAAACTTCTGTGCGCCTACGCTGTAGAGGTAGTAGTTTTCGCCATCGATGCTCAAAACTGCAAACTGCTGGCTTGCATCCTGTGAATCGGAGTTTGTGCCAAGGCCTGCATCATTGGTAGAGCAGAACTGTGTGTAGTTACCCTCGGTGTCCATCTGAACAGCCCAACCGCCGCGGCTTGTAGTGGTAACGGTGTAGCACTTGTTCTGGTCGAATTCGGTGAGTTCGTTGGGGTAGTCAACAACAACAACTGTTGAAGCCTCGTGGTCAAGTATCTTGTAACAGTTGCCCGCGTCTTCTGTTGTCCAGCTGTTGACAAGGATTCCTGATCCTGTTTGGCCTGGATTCTGAGAGTTCAAGCCATTACCCGCAATACACAACTTCCAGTTGTATGTATTGTTTGCAGATGGAGTGAGCTCCAAAGCATCAACTGCGGTATCTGACCAAGAACCGTCTTTTGTCACATACTTGGCTGCGCCTACACTGTAAAGGTAGTAGTTGCCGTCAATCTGTTCAATCTTGAACTGCTGGTTTGCATCGTTCCAGTCTTTTGTAACTGTTGATGTACCAAGGTCCTTTGCTGTGCTGGTAGAGATACCGGTAGCGTTTGCAATTGTATTGTTCATCAAGAAGCAGCGTGCACTCTCAATGAAATACGTCTTGTCGTTGCTCAGCTGGTCTAAGCTGGTAACGGTCACCTCCTGTGCTGTTGCTGTTACAAAAGCAACAACCAGTGACAAGAAAAATGTAAATTTTCTCATAAACGTTGGTTTTAGTTAATAGATAAAAATTTGTGTCAGATTGTAATGCGAAAGGGTGTTTTGGCATGTTTTTGTACATAAAAAACATATACACCTCCTCTAAATTTACAAAATTAGGAAAATATATCCGTATTAATGGTATGTTCTGCAATTTATTTCTTGTATTCTCTTTTGTGGAGTGGATAAATCCGCAGTGTCAACGCTTTTTCCTTGTCCGCGATGGGCGGGACACTACGTGCCGTGTCCCTACTGGTGGGGTGTAAAAAACTTGCACGAGAACAACTTCTCGCGCAAGTAGTATTTAGAGTTTTAACCTCTCCCTTTCGTTAGGGTGGGGTGAGTGTTTAGTTACTTTACAAGTACCTTATAACATAATTGGGCAAGGAATTCTCCCTGCCCAATTGTTTTCTTTGCCAG
Organism: Bacteroidaceae bacterium; assembly: GCA_045650605.1. Taxonomy (GTDB): domain Bacteria; phylum Bacteroidota; class Bacteroidia; order Bacteroidales; family Bacteroidaceae; genus HGM04593. Next base: position 79,943 of record JAZRRI010000036.1, read on the forward strand.
TTGGCTCGCTTTTTTTCAGCGACCCGCAGGGCACGACCTGCAGCCGTGCTGCCCGCGACTATTGCTCTCACGAAACCACTTCGTTCGCTGTAAAACATTAAAGCAAGCTTTATGTTTCACTCACTTAATCGTGGTTTTCGCTAAAAAGCTCACCGATAGCAAAAAGTTACTTTACAAGTACCGCTGCGCTTTGCGCGAACTGCTTTCCGTTCGTTGCAAAACATCATGCGAGCTTGTGTTTTACTCACTTAACCAGCACTTTCTTGCCATTGATAATGTAGATACCGGATTTTGTGATTTCTACAATGCGACGGCCTGAAAGGTCGTAGATAACATCGTTCTCAACTTCTGCATCAACATCCTCAATGCCCTCTGGAACAGAAACCTCGAATGTGAATGTTTCACCGGCGAACTCCTCACCGTCAGTAGCCTTGATAAGACCTGCAGGAATTGTGAATGTATAAGTACCTGGATTTGTAATCGTAGCATTCATTTCGAATACGAATGTCACCTTATTGCCGTCGATAGTAGCAGCGCTTACCCAAGCAGTAGCAACCACACCATTGTTAGCATCCTTCAACTTGATGTACTGTGCAGGACCGCTTGTGCCACCAGTACCACCAGTACCGTCTGTGCCACCAGTTGTACCGTTAGTACCACCAGTTGCATCTGTGCCGTTAGTACCGCCAGTACCGTCTGTGCCACCTGCAGCCTGGATGAACTCGATAGCCTTGTTGAACTCGATAGTGATAGAGTTGAAGCTCTCAACAACCTCGTCAGCAGCTGGTGTCTGTGAAACTACAGCCAAAGCAACGGGCTCAACACCGGCAACCTCTGTTACAAGGAATGTAGAACCAGCATCAGCGCCGCCTGTCCAATAAGCAAGCTTGTTCTCACGGTTGTTCATTCTGTAGTTAGTGCCATGCTGAGCAATGAAGAAACCATTTTCAGCAAATGTACTTGTGCTTACATCCCAGTGTGTGTTGTTACCCGCAGGAACTGCAGTTGCATCAACGAGAATTGGGAATGTATTACCATCGTTTCCATCAGGGTTTGCTGATGAAAGAATCTTGCCTTCACCTGCGAGCTTGTTCACAATCTGGTAACCTGTGAAAGGATTACCTACGAAAGCCCATGCATATGCATCGAGGTTCTCCTCTGGGAGAGACTCAACATTCAAAGGTATGTACTCCTGACCCTCAGCATAGTAAAGATAGTCTGGTTCGTTAGCATGGATAGTCATGTGATACCATTTCTCAATCTCGCCGTAGCTTGCAGCAGGAGCGAATGGCAACTGTGCAAGGTCGAGTTCGCAAATGATTTCGTAAGTAGCAGTCTCTGTAGCAGTCTCAGGAAGAACAGTCTGTGTTGCAACACCATAAGGCAATGTAACAGCAGGCATAGCAGTACCCTTGGCAACAGTGAATGTCTCGGTCTTTACAGTCTCGCCATTGTGTGTGTAGTTGTATGTGATATCAACCTCAGACAATACATTCAAATCCTCCACGCTTACTTCGTAGAACTCAACAAACCAAACAGATGCAGGATTGGCATCGTTCCATGAACCGAGCTTGCGACCACTGTAGTGTACCAAAGACAAATTGTCGGGGTTGTTGTTTGAAATCATTGCACTGCCCTCAGTTGGAGTAGCAGTTTTGCCTCCAAGTGTAACGCTCTCTGTTACGATTCCAAGTGCGCTTGGTTCAGCGGCCAAGTTCTTCTGATTCTGCCATGGAGCCTGCCAGTACGCCTTCTTGTTTGCTGTTGCAATAGTAATAGAACCGTCGTCGGCCTTCTCTACGTACCAAACATATGTAGCCTCGTTGTTTGCACCGGCAGTAGGAGCCTTTGTTGCAATTGAAACAGCTGAGTTTACATTCTCATAATCAGCCTTGATATATCCAAGGTCACCTGAACCTGCAGCATCAGCGTTCACCTGCTTCAACAAGTAGTAACCAGTCTCGATTTCTGCAGGATTTGTAATCTCAGTTGGAACGTTGTTCAAACCTACAACGAGTCCGTCAACAGTCGGAACCTCCGGCTCTGGCTCAACAACTGTTGCTTTAACAGTCCAAGAGAATGAACCCTCGCAAACACCACCCTCAAGCTTTATTTGAGAGAGGTCGAGTGTGTATGTGCCTGCCGCTGTGATTGGTTCGGCAGGAGTAAATACAGCCTTGCTCCAAACATTGGCATCGTCAGAAGTTGTAAGCTTTATAACATTGTTGTTCTCATCAACAAGGTTAACTGTATAGAAATCCCATGTAGCAGGATCCTGTGACAATATAATGTCTTCTGTAAACTTGATTTCAATCTTTTCAATAGCCTCTACCTCGGCACCGTTTGCAGGAGTAACACTTTCAATCTCGAACACCTTTGCTGCAGGAGCCGCTATTGTGAACTGTGCCGAGATAATCTCCTCGCTTGGCTTGCCGTTTACTGTAAATGCGCCTGCGGGAGCATAAACCATATAAGTACCAGGAGTGCTGAATCCATCAAACTGGACAGCTACAAGCTGCATGCCGTTACTCAAGAGGTCGCCGAACATGATGCCTGAAGCCTCGGCAACTGCACCGCCTATAGCTGGGTCAAAGATGCATACCTTTGGAGCATCTGCAGCCTCGGCAAGAACAGCGTTGTTGTCGCTTGCTGCAAAAACAACAAAGCCGAGTTTGCTTACGGTTCCCTCCAATGGGCTTGGGTTCATGGAGTCATCCAATGCATATATGTCGAATGTTACAGCCTCTGGCTCTGGTTCAACTGCTGTGATCTCACGCTCGGTAAGGAGGAGGGTAGAACCGGCGTCATTGTCGTTCCAGTAAGCAACCTTACCGTTCTGAGCGTTCATGTAGTTGCTGCTACCAGGATACTGCAAGCAGAAGTATGCCTCACCTGGGATATCGCTGGCTGCAGGTGTCCAATTTACAGCATCGGCAAATGCACCAAGAGCAGGGTCGTTGCTACCGTCTGAACAAACTGCCAACTCAGTGCCGGCTGCACGGTTCACGAGCTTGAAGCCTGTTGCAGGTGTACCTACGAATGCCCAAGTGTATGAATCCTCTTCGCCCTCGGCAACCTCAGCGTCGGCCCACTCAAGGCTGCTTGCACCCTCAACATACTGGATGTACTTCTTGTTGTTGCTGTGCATCTGCATGTAATACCAAGTTTCGATAGCATCAACTGACTCGGCATACTCGAATGGCAACTTCAATGTACACTCGATAGTGATATCTTTGTCACCTTCTACAGTGCCCTCGGGAGTTGCAGCGTGGTAACCGAAAGGTACATTTGCTGGCTCGGGATATGCATCACCAACATAAGCGCTTGCAGTAGCAGAACCAATGGTTTCGCCATTGTAAGTATAAGTGTAGTTGATGTTTGCAAGAACTGCACCGGCCTTTACCTTGCTCATGCCGAACTCAGCAATGAAGAAGAAAATGTGACCGCCCTTAGTCTGGTGGCTCTCTGTATCTGTTACGCGATAACGGATGTAACGGTAAGCCACGTCTTCGCTACCAAGAGTCTCAGAATTGTAGACAGTAGAGTTTGTTGTTGGCAGGCCTGTCAATGTTGCAATCTCGGTATAGGTACCGTCTGCCTCATTGCTACCTTCAACAACAATTGTAGTAGGAGAGTTTACATTACTGTTCGTGTTACGGGTTGTGAATGTGAATGTAAACAATGAAACTGAGTTGCCCTCGCCCATGTCTACACGCCAGTAGTGATCGAGACCATCAACAGAATCATCACCACTGTAGTCAGAGTGGAAGAATGTGCTCGCATCATCGTCGAAAAGCACATGCCAACCCTTGAAGTCATCGCCCCATGTAGTTACTTTACATGGTGCGTTGCTGTAAAGCATTGCGTCGGCGTTCGAAGCGATATCAATCACCTCGGAACCCTGTGCAAAAGCTGAAGTTACCATGGTAACCATCAGCGCCAAGAAAAGTGTAAATTTTCTCATAGGTTTGAATTTTGGTTAATAAATAAAGTTTATAATATAAAAAGTTGTGTCAAAATGTAATACGCAGGCTCTGTGGTGGTGTAATTTTGTCAAAAATAGCGCAGTGTACACTCCATGCCTTAGGTACAAAGGTATGGAAAATAAATTCTTTTTTACAACTATTTTTTAATTTTATTTCATACTTTTTTGTTTTCCAGTCCCTCTCCTTGGGAGAGGGTTAGGGTGAGGCCCAGTTCCAATTCATACCCCTTACGGATTATGCTGTGTAATGTCGCCCTTGCAGGGCTGCTGTGCGTGGGTGGTTTGTTTTTGGGGGCGGACACGGCATGTCCGTGTCTGTACGGTTGATGCAAAAAAACTCGCGCAAGGTTGTTTCCTCGCGCGAGTAATAATTATAGGTTAATGCTCAACCGTTTGTTTTCCGGTTCCCTCTCCTTGGGGGAGGGTTAGGGTGAGGCCCTTTATTCCCTTCCCTTTGGGGAGGGTTAGGGAGAGGCCATTACTTTACAAGTACCTTGCGGCCATTTACAATGTAGATACCCGGTGTTGTGATGTTTTCAATCTTGCGGCCTGTGAGGTCGTAGATTGTTTTCACATTTCCGTTTTCACCATTTACCTCGCTGATGCCATCGGCAACTGTAACCTCAAGCATTACGTCGATAATCTGGCCACCGTTGCCCATGAAGTCGCCAAACTTGCCGTCAGCGTCACCCATTGGGTCAATGCTGCACCAGTCCTGAACGAAACGTATGCGGTAGAGACCAGGCTCTGTTGGAGCAGTGAACTCAGGAATCTCAGGGTTGTTGCGATTATTACCTGTGATTGACTGGCCTACACTGTTCCAACCATATCCATCGCCTTCGCCGCCATTGTTGTAGAATGAGTATGCAACAAGGTCACCTGCAGGCTTCCACTCGCTACCTTCCTCAATGCCCGATGTGAAACCATCACCCTCGAAGTCGATATATACAGAGTGGTGTAACCACTCGCCCTTATGCTCAACAGCAGCCTTCAATGTTGAACCGGCAACAACTGTGAATGTTACAGTCTCGGTAGCATCGACATAGCACATGCTCTGAGCGTCTGTGAGAAGGTCGAAACGGTTGTCGTTGAGTGTAACGGCTGTTACATTTCTGTCGTAACGCTCTACATTGCCTGTGTATGTTGGAGTGTAGTCCACCTCGCCTTCACCTTCACTGCCGCCTTCGCCTGGGATGGTGAATGTCAATGTCTGAGCAGGGAGAATCTCCATGTTCATCCAGTCTGTAGTACCAATGTTGTAGTCCTCGATGTAGAGTGTGTATGTGCCGGCTGCTGTGATAGGAGTCTCTGCTACAAGGCGGATGCTGTTGTATGGCAACTCGTTACCGTCCTTGTCATTGAATGAAGGTGTCAAGTAGTACTCTGCACCCTTGTCGCTTGTCATGTAGAATGCCTCGGCCATGCAAGTAATCTCCTTGTTGAACTCGATGAGGATGTCCTCGATGGCCTCAACCTCGGCACCGTTTGCAGGTGTGATGTTTGTTATCTTCAAGCCCTCTACGATTGTGAAGGTGTAAGTGAGGTCTTCTGTGAGTCTGATGTCTGTACCTGCGTAAACATACCACTCCTTGAGAACGAATGTATATACACCTGGAGTTGTAATAGGCTCAGCAGTCTTCAAACAGAGTGCGTTCCATGGGCACTGCTCGCCCCAACCGTCGGTGTTTGTAACTGTCAATAGGAATTCCTCGCCCTTCTCGTTTGTGATAACTGCTTCTGAAATCTGGCTAATGATCTCCTGGTTGAACTCGAAGTAGAGGTACTCGATGCTCTTTACCTGTGCACCATTGTCTGGGTTAGCATAAGTTACCTCAAGAACGTTGAGGTTCTCGACAATGATTGTGTTTTGAACCTTTGCGCTTGGCATTGCAAGACCGTCCGGGTCGAGTGTGAACAAGCCGGCAGGGAGAACCACGCGGTAGTCACCGTTCTCTGCTATTGGCTCGTTGAATGTGAGCTCAATTGTGTTCTCGTCAACAGTTACAACATCGTCAAACTCGTGTGGAGTGTTGTCCCAACCGATAGTGTAGTATGGGTAGTTCTCGTCTGTCTCATTATAAGCAATACCGCTCTCGCAAGTGATAGTCACCTTCTCGAATGCAGGAACGGTTGCCCAGTTCTCGGGTGTTACGGTCATTGTCGGGTACTCGCCAAGCTTGTAGAGTGTTGGCATGTGGCCGTTGGTCTGTGCTTTATCATATGAACCGTATGACTTGTACTGTGATGAGTACTGGATGTACTTGTTCTTTGCTACGTTTGTGATAGTAGCCTCACCTGTTGTCTCGTCAATGGCAACTGTCCATACAGCACCCTCGGCAGGCATCTCTTTTGCGAGGTTGAAACTGTTGTATGTACCTGTCATGTATACATAACGGCCGAATGTGTCCTGGATTGTGTAACCACCCTCAACCTCGGTGAATGTGAACGCGTAGTATGCGTTTGTCTCAATGAAGTTGCCATTTGCCTCTACAGCAAACTGTGGAAGGTAGTCGTAGCTCTTTGTTTCGCTCAAAGTCTGTGCAAGGTAACCCTGTGAGTAAATGAGGTAGTCGCCTGCAGCGAATGTTGTTGCCTTCTCGAATGGCTTAACTGCAGAAATGTAGTATTTCTCGCTTACAACGTCGCTGTAGATCTTCTCACCCTCTACCTCTACGTAAGCAACAGCCTTAACCTCGGCAGTAGAAAGCACAGAGAGGCTACCATAGCTCTTTGAACCCTCGGTCTTTGGGTCACCACCACGGTTGTTGTAGTAGATTACGGCACCCTCGGTCTCGCATGTGAACTGCAATGCTGTAGTGCCGGTAAGCTTCTCGTAAACACCGCCCTTTACAGAGAATACCGGAGCTGCAACCTCAAGTGAGTATGTTGCCGATGCAACGTTGCTGAGCTCGCCGTCTACTGCGGCAATAGCCTTGATTGTTGCTGATGTACCGAACTCGTTGAATGCGATAGCCTCGCTGTAAACAGCGCTCTCTGTTGTAGGCTCTGTGCCATCGAGTGTGTAGTAAACAGTTGCGCCCTCTTCGGCAGAAATCTCTACGCTGAATGGGTTGTACTGTGCACCTGCCTCAACTGAGAATGTTGGAGTGGCAACGGCAGATGCTGCTGGTGCTGTGTAGGTGACAGTGATGTCGTTGATATTTTGTGTCTTTGCTGAACTGTTCCAAGTGAAAACAACCATTGATGCACTTCCTGTCCAGTTCTTGCCATCTACGGTGCCATTGTCAGCAGAAAAATTGTTTACTGTATTTCCTGTGAAGGCAATAGATGTGATTGTGCCGCCGTTGGGTGCAGCGATTGTCATTGTTGCGGTCTTGTACACGCGGAGGTCATAGGTGCCTTTGGCAGCCTTCCAGATACGTGAAATTGTTGAACCGTCTGTGGTGTTCAGTGTTACACCGTTGTTTGTGAATGTTGTTCCTGTTGTTCCGAATGCAAATGCACCGCTTCCTGCATCGCTGAACATGTTATCAGTGATTGACGGGGTCAATCCTGATGGTTTGGTGAAGTCAAACTTCACCTCCTCTGCTGTTGCAAAGCCTACAAGGCTGAACAAACAGAAAATTGAAAGTAAAAATTTCTTCATAAGATAAATTTTTGGTTAATAAATATAATTTGTTTTAGTCTCTCTGTCTATTTGCGTCCTTTTACTCCTATTTATATATTGGAGTTCTTTTAAGGCTCGCGAAGATACTAAAAAAACATTACATGTCAATAGTAAGAGTTTAATATTTTTTAATATTTAGGCTAAGGCTTTTAGCGAAAACAATGTTTTTGCTATTCTAATTGCTTGGCTTGTGCGATTCTGTGAGGTTGTTGGAAATTATTTTGTCGTTGTGTTTTGATAAATGGAAATAATATACTACCTTTGCAACCGTAAAGGTTGTGAAAATTGGCTGCACTCGTTGCAAAACGCTAAAACAAGTTTTGCGTTTCACTCGTTGGCACAATCTTTGCACCGCAGGACACAGGAGTGTGTCTTTGGTACGGGATTTTTTTAGACAAGTATATGGGTAAGTCCTATACGGCCAGCTCCCTGCGAATCCTCCAGGGCTTGACCGCAGCAAAGGTAGTAGGTTGTAGCGGCGCGATGTAGGTAGCTTACCCACCCATAAGGCGAATGTTTTCACATTCGCCTTTTTGTTTTAATATTCTTCGGTTGAAAAGACGGCTAACATGCCAAACTATGGGGGGCTCGCTTTCGCTCGCCGTCAAATTCCACAGCAGTCCCCAACCTCAATTGTTCACTTGTATTTTTCTTCAACTCTTTCTCTCTGTACTTTTTTTGAAAAAAGTACCAAAAACGGGGCAGCTGTGTCCGGCATTCGGT
>JAZRRI010000037.1:0-44600 GCA_045650605.1 Bacteroidaceae bacterium
ATCCCTCAGATTGACGTGTTCACCGACAATGGTTACACCAAGGAGGAGATGAAGATGTACAACGAGACACGCAAGATCATGCACAGCGACATCGAGGTAAGCGCACAGTGCGTACGCGTTCCTGCATTGCGCTCACACTCACAGTCTTTGTGGATTGAGACTGAGCGTCCTCTCTCTGTTGAGGAGGTACGTTGCGCGGTAGCCGAGGGCGAGGGCCTTATCCTCATGGACTGCCCCGAGGAGAAGATCTACCCAATGCCTCTGTTCCTCGCTGGTCAGGATCCTGTATATGTTGGCCGTATCCGCAAGGATATCTCTAATCCTAACGGTATCCTCATGTGGATTGTAGGTGACCAGATCAAGAAGGGTGCAGCTCTCAACGCAGTGCAGATTGCAGAGTACCTGATTGCACACCCACAGAAGTAACAGAAGCCCCAAATAGACAACTCAAAGCCCACCCCACGGTGGGCTTTGGCTTTTATATGAATTTCATTTTATTCAAAGTGTATAATTAATTTCAGCATTATTATATCTGCAATAACCGCAAGTTTGGTATTTTTGCAACAACAAGTTCAACTTTCTAAAAAATCTTACTATGGCACGAGAGATTATGCTCAAAATCGTTGACGGAGATTCAAAGACCAATGAGGTGACAGGAGATGATATGGGAGGCGAACAGACGTTCTGCATACCATTCTCATCATTGAAATGCGGCCGTTTGGAACTGAATGCAAAGTACGATTTGAACCACAGTTTTACCGTAACAGAGATAGGCGAGGACTATGCCATGATTGAGGTTAAGCACCGTTGGGGAAGCACAATAGACGGCCCATACAAGGTGTGTCTGGACGAGGAAACAAAAAGATGCAGTTACTACTTTGGCGAGTGGAACTACTACTATTCACTCTCCATAGAGTGACATATAAAAGATTTATATAGATAACATACAGAATGAGGGTGCCCAAATGGAGCACCCTCATTCTGTTGAAATTGAATAAAAAAGCTGTTTTTAGTCAATCTCATTTATATCCATTATTCCGAAGCCCTATACTTCCCCTCTTCCTTGTCCTCGAGCATACTCAGATAGGACTGATACCGCGAAGGGGCAAGTTCACCGCGTTCAAGTGCGGTAAGTACTGCGCAACCGGGTTCGTGGGTGTGGGTGCAGTTGCCATATTTGCAATCTTTCGACAACTCGAAGAACTCCACAAAGTAGTGCGATATTTCCTCCACCTCCATGTCGAATGTTCCGAATCCCTTCACGCCCGGGGTATCCACTATGTAGCTGTCGGGGGCAAACTCGAACATCTCGGTATACGTTGTTGTGTGCATACCTGTGTCATGGGTCTTTGAAATCTCACCCACACGTGCTGCAATCTGCGGCGCTATGGCATTCACAAGGCTGGACTTGCCCACACCGGAATTGCCGGCAAGCAACGACACCTTGCCCTGCATTGCAGCCTTCAAGGCCTCTACCCCTGCACCGCCTACTGCACTTGTATGCAGGCATTTGTAACCTATGCTCTCGTAAAGCGCTGTCAGATAATCTAGTTCCTCGCGCTCGGTATCGTTGTATAGGTCGACTTTATTGAACACAAGCACAACGGGTACGCGATAGGCCTCGGCGGCCGCCAGAAAACGGTCGATGAAGGTTGTTGCCGTCACCGGGTGGCTTATTGTCACAACAAGAAAGCACAAATCGAGATTGGCTGCAAGGATATGCGACTGCTTGGAGAGGTTCGAGGCCTTGCGCACAATGTAGTTCTTGCGCTCAAGGATATCGATGATATATGCAGTGCCGTCACTGCGTACATCGAATTTCACATTGTCGCCCACTGCCACAGGGTTGGTGCTGCGTATTCCCTTCAAACGGAAATTGCCCTTTACCCTGCAGTCGATGACAGTGCCGGCTGCCGTGCGCACACCATAGACACTGCCCGAACTCCTTATGACCGTACCCTGCTCTGCCATCTGCTGCTTACACGGTCATGATTTCCTTCTCCTTGGCTGCGAAAATCTCCTCGGCTTTCTTTATATACTTGTCGTGAATCTTCTGCAAGCTCTCCTCGCCGTCTTTTGCAACGTCCTCGGGAGTACCGTCCTTGACAGACTTCTTCATTGTATCGATACCGTCGCGACGTGCGTTGCGGATACTGATTTTTGCTGTCTCAAGCTCATGAGAGCACTGCTTTACCAAATCCTTGCGGCGCTCACCTGTCAATGGCGGGATGGCAATGATGATTACCTCACCGTTGTTGGCAGGCATGATACCTACAGGAGAGTCTATGATTGCTTTCTCAATTGGAGCAATCATGTTCTTGTCCCAAGGCTTGATGGCGATGGTGCGCATATCGGGGGTTGTAATTGTAGCCACGTTGCTCAATGGCATCTCGGCACCGTATGAACTCACGCGTACACAGTCGAGCAAATGAACATTTGCCTTACCCGCGCGTATGTGTGAATACTCCTCCTCGAGGTGCATGATTGTCATCTGCATCATCTCCTCGGCATCCCTTAAACAAGCTTTTACGTCTATCATAATTCTAAGTATTAATTGTTTTCCGATAAAATTATATGCGAATATAGCACAAAGGCGCGGAAAATTCTGCAATTGAGCGGAAAAAGTTTATTTTATTTGCGACAAATGAGTATATTCGCAGAAAATGAAAGGAAAGGTTTTTCACTTTCGCTTAAAATGACACTTTCAACAAATAGATAACCACAAGTGTTCACATTAAAAAAGGAGGTGATTATGAACGACGAAAACAAGGAAAAACTGGTTACTGTATTCACAGGAACTGTGTGGCAGGCCGAGATTATCAAGGGATTGCTCGACACTAACGAAATTCCATGTGCAATAATGGACGAGACAATTGGCGCCATTACATCCTCATACGCAGGGTTCGGCAAGGGAGTGCTCGTTGTGGTGAACGAAGAGGACAAGGAAAAGGCTCTCGAAATAATAAAGGAGCAACAGGAACAATAATCCATAAACATAAAAAAGCAGCCCCGCTGGAGCTGCTTTTTTATTTTGATCTTTACAAGGTTATCAAGCCTTAATCTCTTTGATACGAGCCTTTTTACCTGTGAGGGCGCGCAAGTAGTAGAGCTTGGCACGACGAACACGACCACGCTTGTTGACAGTGATGCTGTCGATAGCAGGTGAGTTCAATGGGAAGATACGCTCTACGCCTACAGTACCTGACATCTTACGTACTGTGAAACGCTTCTCGCAACCATGACCGCTGATGCGGATAACAACACCACGATACATCTGGATACGCTCTTTTGTTCCCTCGATGATCTTGTAAGCCACTGTGATAGTATCACCCGGGTGGAACTCCATCTCACGCTTTACATCAGTAGCAAATGCTTCTTTAGCAATTTTAATTAAATCCATTTTTTTGATTTGTTAAATTGTTCAATCATTCAAACGCAACATACCAAGTTACTCTTCCTTGACAGCGATTACGCCGAAAGCGGGGACAAAGATAGAACATTTTTTGCATTTAAACAAATGTTGTCCATTATTTTGGTGTTTGTTTGCTATTATGCGCCACAAGCACTAACTTTGAAATATCAATTAAACGGGAAACCATGAAACACTCATATTTGGCAATCACACTGCTGGCAGCAGCCCTTTGCAGTTGCACTCCAAAGGAACAGACACTCCGCATTGAGGCCGGGAACATAAAAGTTACAGCCATTGAAAAGAACGGCGCAGACAAGGTGCGCGCAATATTGGAACGCGACAAGGCATACATCGACAGCATAAAGAGCCCCGTGCTTGGCGAGACAACCGTGGCCATGGAGAAGTATATCCCCGAAAGCCCGCTGATGAACTTTGCAGCCGATGCACTGATGGAGATGGCACAACTGCACAGCAAGGAGAAGATTGACATTGCCTTGACCAACAAGGGAGGCCTACGCAGCAACATTGCAGCCGGCACAATCACATTCGGAGATATCTACAATGTATTCACTTTCGAGAACAGGCTTGCATACCTGACACTCAGCGGCGAGCAGTTGACACAGCTATGCCGAGAGATTGCCAAGGCGGGTGGCGAAGCCATTAGCGGAATGCGACTGGTGATAACCAAAGAGGGCGAGCTTGTAAGCGCCACGGTAGGCGGCAAGCCCATTGAGCCGCAGAAAGCATACCGCATTGCCACGCTCGACTACCTGTCACAGGGCAATGACAACCTCACCACCCTTGCACAGGGCACAGACCTTGAGATTACGGGATACCTGCTGCGCGACCTGATGGTTGAGTACATAAAGAACGAGACTGCAAACGGCAGAAAGATAAGCGCTGCATGCGACGGGCGTATAACGATAAAGGAATGACACCATGAAAAAGATACTTTTTACAATTGCCATATTGCTGTGTTGCGGAGCATATGCACAGGAGCGTATCACAATACTGCACACCAATGACACACACAGTTGCATAGAACCCGAGAAGAACGGCAATGCAGGAGTGCTGAACCGCGCCTTGCTCATTGAGCACATTGCCGACTCTGTCGGCCGGGAGAACCTTTTGCTGTTCGACTGCGGCGACTTCTCACAAGGCTCGCTCTACTACAACTGTTTCAAAGGGAGCACAGAAATTGAACTGATGAATGCAATGGGCTACAATGCCGGCACACTCGGCAACCACGAGTTCGACTTCGGGCTTGAGAACCTGGCACATCTGTTGAAGATGGCAAAGTTCGATGTCGTATGCGCCAACTACGACTTCACCGGCACCGTGTGCGAGGGGCTTGTAAAGCCTTACACCATAATTGAGTGCAGCGGCAGGAAGATTGGTGTTTTCGGTCTATCTCCCGACCCAAAAGGACTTGTAGCACAGGAGAATTACGCAGGTGTGACATTCACATCGCCCATTGAAGCGGCAAACCGGTGCGTTGCCGAACTGAAAGCCAAAGGGTGCGATGCAATAGTGTGCCTTTCGCACCTTGGTTGGAAGATAAAGAACGAATATAACGACGAGCGTCTGGCAACAGAAACTGCGGGAATAGACATTATACTTGGCGGGCACTCGCACGACTATTTCGAGGAGCCTATGATATACAGGAACAGCGAGGGCAAAGATGTAGTGATGCAGCAGATGGGCAAGAACGGACGCTATTTGGGGCACATAACGCTCTATTTTCAGTAATTATAAGCACTTACTTATATTAAATAGTGTAAACATGTGCGTTAATTAATTTATTTAAATTACTTTCGCAGAGAGTTTTTATGAGTACTAACCTTTAACAGAATACGAATATGAGAATTTTATCAACAATAGCTTTGGCTATCCTTGCTTTTGCGGCAAGCGCACAGAGCTATACAATCACAGGAAAGACCGACGAGGCATCAAACGGCAAGACTGCGTACCTCATTGACCAGAACACAATGGAGGTTTCTGCCTCATGCGTAATTGAGAATGGCGCATTCAAGTTCGAGAACAACATTCAGGGCGAAAAGATTTTTGAGGTAAACATTGACAAGAACCGTCGCACAAAGGTAATCGTGCTTGCGAAAGCAGACACAAAGGCTGCAATCGACTTCACATCGCGCCCTGCTACCGTAACCGACAACGGTGGCTACAACGACCAGCTCACAGCGTTAGGCAACAAAATTGCCGAGGCAGGCAATGCCATCAACGCAAAGATGGACCAGTTGATGAACGAGGGCAAATCGCGTGAGGAGATAAATGCTGCACTTGCAGAAGAGGAAAAGGCATTCTATGAACTCTACCGCAAGGGCATCAGCGACAACAAGGACAATGTAATTGGAGCATACATAGTATCGATGACAGCACGCCAGTTCTACCCCACACTGGAGACATTGGACGAGGCTATTGCAACTGTCAAATATGCAGGCGAGCTTGCTTCAATCAAGGCCTTGCGCAAGGGATATGAGAAGGCTGCTGCTACACAGGCCGGCAAGATGTTCGTTGATTTCACTGGCTACACTGTTGACGGCAAGGCATCAAAGCTTTCGGACTATGTAGGCAAGGGCAAGTATGTGCTTGTTGATTTCTGGGCAAGCTGGTGCGGCCCCTGCAAGGGCGAAATCCCCAACCTCATAGAGTTGCAGAACAAGTTCGGTGGCGAGAAGTTCATGGTACTTGGTGTGAACGTTTGGGACGAAGAGACAGCATTCAAGGCTGCTCTTGAAGAGGAGGGCATCACCTACCCACAGATTGTGGTTCCACAGAACAACAAGGACAATGCTACAGAGCTCTACGGCATTCAGGGCATTCCACAGATTATCCTTTTCGGCCCCGACGGTACAATCGTACAGCGCGACCTCCGCGGCCAGGCAATGAAGGATTTGGTTGAAGAGAAGATGAAGTAAAAAACTCTACGCAATAGAAAAAAACGTGAGGCAGGTCCAAACTGGACCTGCCTCACGTTTTTGTTGACCATTACTATGCCTTTTAAATGGGAATTCCCATTACTTGCCAATAATCGACATGTAAATATAGTAGCACACCACTGCTACGGCTACAATTATGGCACTCTTTATCAATAGGTGAAGAACTGTTTTCATACAAGCTGCATATAAAGAAGGGGCGCTTTTTCAAGTGCCCCTTAAAGTTGTAAAACGCAACAATTAACCCTCGTGGATAGCCTCTGAAGGACAAACACTTGCGCAGCTACCGCAGTCGATGCACAATTCAGGATTGATTGAATACTTCTCACCCTCAGAAATAGCACCCTGAGGACACTCGTCGATACATGTACCGCAAGCAACGCAGTCGTCTGAAATTACGTAAGCCATAGTTGTAATATTTAAAGTTTGTATTATCTTGCCGCGAAGATAGTTCTTTTTGCTTATACCCGAACAGCACTTTGCGTTTTTAACATATTTTCACAATAGCAAGATGCTGACCTGCCATACACCATCAACAACCGGACAGCACATTTGTTTCACGCGAACTTGTCCCCTATTTTCATCTTCGCATCATTGAGGAAGCGCCTCACATCGCCCTCGCTGCCCTTTCGGCATATCATGAGAATATCGCCCGAATCAATAACAAGCAAATCGTCGACACCCTCCATAACAGCAAGCTTGCCCTTTGGTAGCATAACCACGTTGTTGTTGCAATCGTACTTGAGGACACTGCTGTTCATGATGACATTTCCACTGCTGTCCTTGGGCATAAAGCCATACAAAGTATCCCATGTTCCTATGTCGGCCCAGCCGAAATCGCCCACGCTCACGTAGACATTGTCGGCACGTTCCAGTACATTCAAATCTATTGACACAGTGGGAAGCGAGGTGTATACCTCATAGGCGCGTTTACGACGCTGCTTGCGGTCGGGTATTTCGCGATATACCGTGTCGAGCTCCTGCATAATATCGGGCAGATGCTTGGAGAGCGTGCCAATGATTGTCTGCACGTTCCATATGTATATGCCGGTGTTCCAGTAGAACTCGCCGCTCTCGACAAAGACCTTGGCAAACTCAAGAGCAGGCTTCTCGGTAAAGGTACGTACCTTGCATATGTCGCCGCATACAGGAGCGCCCTCGGCCTGGATATAACCGTAACGCGTCTCGGGGCAAGTGGGCTTAATGCCTATCACAACAAGTTTGTTGTTCTCGGCAACGAAGTCGAGACCCTCTACCACCAAAGAGGCGAACTTCTCCTCATTGAGTATAAGCTGGTCGCTCTGAGCCACAACAATATTGGCCTTGGGATTGAGTTGACGTATGTGGCAGGCAATGTAAGCAATGCTGGGCGCTGTACCACGGTAAACGGGTTCGCACACAATCTGCGGCTCGTTGATATCGGGCAGTTGTTTCTTCACAATTGCCTTATAATCGACATTGGTGGAGATTATTATATTCCCGGACGGAACAATGCGGGCATAGCGTTCGTATGTCTGCTGCAACAGTGTCTTGCCACAACCCATAGGGTCCTGGAACTGCTTCGGGAATGCCTTGCGGCTCATTGGCCACAGACGCGTGCCCTGACCACCGGCCATAATCACGCAAAAACTGTTCTTGTCCATAATACTCAACCTTTCCTTCTTTCTTTCACAACGCGAGTATAATATTTTTATTGCAGAAAAGGAAATCTTTTAAGTTTATTTATACAATAAACAGACACACTACTCCACACGGCTCTTGCTGTAGCTTACGACAGCCACGCCGCCAAAAACCATTATTGCTGCAAGAACCTTTTGCCACGTAAGCGTCTCCATACCCAGACTGATGCTGATTACAATAGCTATAATGGGCTGCACATAACTGTACATGCTCACAAGCGTAGGCCTGATACGTTTCTGTCCCACAGGTATAAGAAAATATGTTATGAATGTGGCGCATAAAATGAGATACGCGAGTTCGGCAAGCTGAACAGGAGGAACTGCACTCCATTGCAAAGTAACAATCTCTGCGGCTGAAAAGGGGACTGAGACCACAAAGGCAAACAGGAAAATCCACTTCATGAATGTGACAACCGAATACTTGCCAATCAACGGCTTGAATATTCCCAAATAGAGCGAGAAGCTCAAGGAGTTGAGAACAATCATCAATATTCCGAACAGAGAGGTTTCAGCAGCACCCTCGGCCGAAGTGCGGCTCACAATCAGGTATATTATACCGGCAAAGCTTATTATCACACCACCCGCCTTTTGCCATGTAATAGGCTCTTTCAGCACCATGGCAGCAATTATCATGGTATAGATTGGCGATATTGCAGACAGCACCGAGCAATCCATGGGTGTGATATGCGGAATTCCCACAAGGAAGGTAACCTGGCAGACAAAGAACCCCAGCATCGACGCCGCAAATATCCTTACATAATCCTTTTTCTCGACCTTCTCGTTTGGAGCAAAGAGCGATATGAGCCAGAAGAGAGCACCCGCACCAATTGATCTGAGACAGAAAATAGTCAGAGGAGATATAAGCTGACCGGCAGTCAAATCCTTACACACAATAATATTGAACCCGAAAATGGCATATGCCAGAAAACAAGCCAAATG
The DNA here is from genome assembly GCA_045650605.1 of Bacteroidaceae bacterium. GTDB lineage: Bacteria > Bacteroidota > Bacteroidia > Bacteroidales > Bacteroidaceae > HGM04593. The sequence continues at coordinate 8,985 of JAZRRI010000037.1, forward strand.
CCCTGCTACCGATTGTTTATTCATTCTGATTCTTGAATTAGAAGTCACTTGCAAAATTAGTGAATATAAACTTTAATCTATCAAAAACACAAAAATAAAGATACCGAACGCAAACAAAACCCCGGGCTTTGATTCAGACAAAGCCCGGGGCATCAATATATCGCTGTTTTTTAGAATTCCGCGTTGTTTGGAGTACGTGGGAAAGGTATCACGTCACGGATGTTTGACATACCTGTCACAAAGAGCAACAGACGCTCGAAACCGAGACCGAAGCCTGAGTGTGGACATGAACCGTAGCGGCGTGTGTCGAGGTACCACCACATATCCTTCATTGGGATGTTCATCTCCTCAATGCGCTGGAGAAGTTTGTTGTAGTCGGCCTCACGCTCCGAACCGCCAATGATTTCGCCAATCTTCGGGAAGAGGACGTCCATGGCACGTACAGTCTTGCCATCCTCGTTCTGCTTCATGTAGAATGCCTTGATATCCTTTGGATAGTCTGTGAGAATTACAGGACGCTTGAAGTGTGTCTCAACAAGGTAGCGCTCATGCTCCGATGCGAGGTCTACACCCCAGTATACAGGGAACTCGAACTTGTGGCCTGCAGCAACGGCATCCTCAAGAATCTTGATACCGTCGGTGTAGCTGAGACGTACGAACTCTGTGCTCACAATTGAACGCAAACGCTCGATGAGTTCCTTGTCTATCATGTTGTTGAGGAAGGTGATATCCTCCATACAGTTGTCGAGAGCCCACTGTATACAATATTTGATAAACTCCTCGGCAAGTTCCATGTTATCGAAGATGTCGTTGAAAGCAACCTCGGGCTCAATCATCCAGAACTCGGCAAGGTGACGTGGAGTGTTTGAATTCTCGGCACGGAAAGTAGGGCCGAAAGTGTAGATTGCGCCAAGCGCTGTAGCCGCCAACTCACCCTCGAGCTGACCAGACACTGTGAGGCTTGCCTGCTTGCCGAAGAAGTCATTGTCGTAGATGATACTGCCGTTCTCGTCCTTCTTCAGGTCATAGAGGTTCATTGTAGTAACCTGGAACATCTGGCCTGCACCCTCGCAGTCCGAAGCTGTGATGAGCGGAGTGTGGAAGTAGTAGAAGCCCTTGTCGTGGAAGAACTTGTGGATGGCATACGCCATGTTGTGACGGATGCGGAACACAGCACCAAAGGTGTTTGTACGTGGACGCAAGTGAGCCACAGTACGCATGAACTCCATTGTCTGTCCCTTCTTCTGCAATGGGTAGGTATTGTCACAGGCACCGAGCAACTCAATTTCTGTTGCCTGAATCTCGACAGCCTGACCACCGCCGATTGATTCCACGAGCATACCGTTCACACTGAGGCAGGCACCTGTGGTGAACTGCTTCACGAACTCCTCGTCGAACTTGTCAATGTCAATTACAACCTGTACGTTGTTGATGGTAGAACCGTCGTTAAGTGCCACAAAGGCAACCTGTTTGCTACTGCGGCGTGTTCTCACCCAACCGCGTACGTTTACCTCAACACCGGCCTGACCGTTCTTGAGCAGGTCGGAAATCCTTGTTCGTTTTATCGGTTTCATTATTGTATTTCTATTTTCTTCTATTCATTACTCGTATGCACCAAGGCGGAGCATGTTGATTTCCTTATCGGTAAGATAGCGCCAGTCGCCACGGCGAAGATTCTTCTTGGTAAGACCGGCGAAAAGCACACGGTCGAGTTTGTTCACACGATAGCCAAGATGCTCAAGCATGCGGCGCACGATACGGTTCTTGCCCGAGTGGATTTCGATACCTATCTGTGAGCGGTCGGCCTCGTTAACATAAGAAACCTCGTCGGCATATACACGGCCATCCTCGAGCTCGATACCGTTGACAAGCAAGTCCATGTCGGACATTGCAACGTTCTTGTCACATGTTACATGATAGATTTTCTTCTTCATGAACTTGGGGTGTGTGAGCTTTGCAGCCATGTCGCCATCGTTTGTGAGAAGCAACACACCTGTTGTATTGCGGTCGAGACGGCCAACGGGATATATTCTCTCCTTGCCGATGCCACGCAGGCAGTCGAGCACCGTCTTGCGCTCCTGCGGGTCATCAACTGTTGTCACGCAATCCTTGGGCTTGTTCAAAAGAACATAGACCTTGCGTTCGGGATTCACGCGCTCGCCATTGAAGCGGATATCATCGGTTGGAACAACCTTTGTACCCAATTCGGTAACCACCTCGCCGTTAACAGTGATAAGACCGGCCTCGATATAGCTGTCGGCCTCGCGGCGCGAGCAGATACCGGCATTGGCCAGATATTTGTTCAAACGTACCGGAGCATCGGGGTCAAGCGTTGCATCACGGAATGCCGCACGCTTCTTGTTGCTGTACTTTGCACCGGGATCATATGCACCCTTGCGGTTTCCCTTATCGCCATACTTTGGACGGCGGTCGCCGGGATATTTGGGTGTGAAGGTTCTTTCGCCGCCACCGTTCTCGGGTTTGTAGCCGCCACGGTAACCACCGCGTGAACCGCCATCACGGCCCTGATGCTGAACATCGCTGCCATAGCGTGGCTCGAAATCGCCGGCACGTCCACCTCTCTCACCGCCATAGCGGTTGAAACCATTTCCCGAGTCATTGCCATAGCGTCTGTTCTGTCTACCACGGCCATACTCGCCACCGTTGTTATCCTCGCGGTTCGCTCTCCTGTACTGAGAGCGCTCGTCACCATTGTTAAAACGTGGGCGACCCTTCAACTTGTTGTCGCCATCGAAGTTCGGATTGAAAGATGCTCTGCCTCTGTTTCCACGGGGAGAAAAGCCATCCGAAGATCTGTCTCTGTAATTGCTCATCTATAAAATATTTTACGAACCTCACGGTCCAAATTATTTCTGTTACTCTTTTTAAAAACCTGTATAGGTGTGTGGGGTAATGGCACGTAGCTCCTCCTTCACGCTCTCCGGCACATCGAGACCGTCGATGAACTGCAGGAGTGTGTTCTGATTAATACCCTCGTTGGTACGTGTCAATGCCTTGAGCGCCTCGTAAGGGTTAGGATATGCCTCACGGCGCAGGATTGTCTGAATACCCTCGGCGCAAACGCTCCAGCAGTTGTCGAGTTCGTCATAGATTGCAGCCTCGTTGAGCAACAATTTGCGCAAGCCCACCAATGAACTCTTCACAGCAATGAGCATGTGGCTCATTGGAACACCCACGTTGCGGAGCACTGTTGAGTCGGTAAGGTCACGCTGCAAGCGAGAGATAGGCAACTTCATTGACAGGTGGTCAAGAATTGCATTTGCAATACCAAGATTACCCTCGCTGTTCTCGAAGTCGATTGGGTTAACCTTGTGAGGCATTGCACTTGAGCCCACCTCGCCGGCCTTAATCTTCTGCTTGAAGAACTCGTTGGATATGTACTGCCAGAAGTCCTTGTCCATATCCATGATTATGATATTGATTCGGCGCATTGCATCGAACAGCGCTGCCAGGTTGTCATAGTTTGAAATCTGCGTTGTGTACTGCTCACGCTGCAAGCCAAGGTTCTCGCTCACGAACTTGTTTGCAAAAGCCTTCCAGTCGATACCGGGATATGCCACACGGTGTGCGTTGAAGTTACCGGTAGCACCACCGAACTTGGCAGAGATTGGGCAACGCTTGAGCTCGGCAAGCTGCGCCTCAAGGCGATACACAAACACCATAACCTCTTTACCCAAACGTGTAGGCGAAGCGGGCTGGCCGTGTGTGCGAGCAAGCATAGGTATCTCGGCCCACGCCTCGGCATAGCTCTTGAGCTGTGAAATGAGTTCCTCAATCAAAGGATAGTAGACCTCATCAAGAGCATCCTTTATAGAACGGGGAACTGATGTATTGTTGATATCCTGTGATGTCAAGCCAAAGTGGATGAACTCCTTGCATGCATCAAGGCCACCGATTGCATCGAACTGCTCCTTGATGAAATACTCCACAGCCTTCACGTCGTGGTTTGTAACCTTCTCTATCTCCTTTACACGGTTGGCATTCTCAAGTGTGAAGTTTGAGTAGATTTCGCGCAAGCGTGGGAACAGTGCCTTGTCTACAGCAGCAAGCTGTGGAATGGGCAACTCGCAAAGTGCGATGAAATACTCAATCTCAACAAATACACGGTACTTGATGAGGGCATACTCCGAGAAATAACCTGCCAAAGGCTCTGCTTTGCCCCTGTAACGTCCGTCAACAGGAGAAATGGCTGTCAAAATGTTCAATTCCATGTTTTAAAATATTTTCAAAGTACAAAAATAGCACTTTTTAGGCATAAACACCTAATATAGAGATAAAGTTTATAAAAAATAAACATTTATTTGATACAGGTATCGCAAGTAGCCCTCGCTAAAGGGCAAAAAAATAACCTACGCATTGCGTAGGCTTCTTGGTGGTGGACGTTGACGGATTCGAACCGCCGACCCTCTGCTTGTAAGGCAGATGCTCTAAACCAGCTGAGCTAAACGTCCTAAAAAGAAAAGTTTGGTGGACGTTGACGGATTCGAACCGCCGACCCTCTGCTTGTAAGGCAGATGCTCTAAACCAGCTGAGCTAAACGTCCTAAAGGTGCAACCGTTTCTCAATTGCGTTGCAAAAGTACAGCAAATATTTTAAACTACAAAACTTTTCATGGATATTTTTCGCAAAAACACAAAAAAATTGCAAAGAAGATAAAAAAACAGCATCAGAAGAGGGAAACGGCCTTTACACCAATACCGGAAAGTCATGAGCCCCACACCATAAAACAAAAATTGAGCAGGCACTGAAGCCTGCTCAATCCATATATTGCCCAATCAATAATTATTATTCAGCAACTGTGATAACCGCACGACGGTTCAAGAAGCGCTCCTTGTACTCCTCAGACTCACCGTAACCGACTACAGACTCAACCTGAGCACCGTTCTCCTTGAGAACATTTGCTACAGCCTCGGCACGAGACTGTGACAACTTAACGTTGTACTCGCTTGAACCTACAACATCGGCAAAACCTACAACCTTAACAGCTACACCTGCAGCCTTAGCAGCCTCAGCATATGCCTTGATGTTCAACGCCTCCTTCTTAGAAGCAATCTTAGAAGAACCGAACTCGAAGAAGATAGACTCAGAAACGCTGAGTGGCTTAACATTTCTCAAAGCAGCTGCCTCAGCCTCAAGTGCCTTGTTTGCCTCCTCAAGAGCCTTAATCTGGTTCTGTTTCTCCTTGTTAGCTGCCAAAGCGTCGTCGAGCTGACCCTGGAGACCGTCAATCATACCTGCGTAGATTGCCTGGAGAGCCTCAACATCGGGAGCGTTGTCCCAACCTACTCTACCGAGGTCTACAGTGATACCGGCTGTTGCCGACCACATATTGTCGTGACCCTGCTCACCAGCCTTGCCGCTGAAACCGTTGCGGAAGAATGCACCTGCCAACTCAAGGTTGATAGACAAACGCTTAGCAACGCGGAATGTCTGGAGGATACCATAGTTGGCAGAAAGTGTACCGGTAAAGTTAGTGAAGTTCTCATGATCCATAGCTTTACGGCCTGCCCAACCAACACCTACGTAAGGAACAACATTCCAAACGCGGTCTGCCTTGTAGCCACCGATAAGATTGCACAAGTTGAACATTGCATCGAAGTGATAGTTCATAAGTGCAGTGTGATCAAAATCCTTGTATGTCTGGATATTCAAACCACGATAAGCTACTCTCCAACCAAAGCCGGGAGTGTGCCACTTACCTACGTAAACATCAAGAGCCGGAGAAAGGTGGCTGAACGCGCTCTCACCATTTGTGTAAACACCGTTGTAAATATTAACACCACCGTTAACACCAACGAACCAGTTACTACCGAAGCTGTTTGTAACTACCGATTTAGACTTGGTAGGAACTACGACCTCGCTAACTGTCTCCTGCGCAGTAGAGAACATTGCAAAACTAGCAAGAGCTAGTGAAATCATAAATTTTTTCATACTTAAAACTAATTAGATTTATATATAAACACTTATTTTCATTTTACAGAAACCCGCATATTATCAACACATGAGCCACCGTAATGTTTTAAAAGGTAACACCGCAAATACCCCAACGAGAGACATTTACATAGTCTACCTATTTATTTGCAAAATTACATAAATTTTACAAAGGAGGGAACTGTTGGCCTGCTTTTAGATTTGTTTTTAATCTTTTTTAACACATAGGGTGACGCATATTCTACACATGAAGCCCTATTTGGAGAAATTACGGTCAATTTCAGCATCATTCATGATATGAATCACAGGTTTACCATCGGGAGTATGCGATGGCATACCGGTATTGAACAGGTCGTCAATAAGAGAAGCCATCTCCTCGTTGGAGAGCAACTGACCGGTCACAATTGCAACAGCCTTTGCCATTGCCACAGCAATTCTGTCGCATACTATCTCTTTCACATCACCAGTCTGCTCCATTGCACTATGTATGATGTCGGTCAACAGTTTCACAGGCTGCAGTCCCTCGATACCCACCGGCACACCATTGATTACAAAGGTACCGCCGCCAAGCGAGGAAACATCAAAACCCAGCGAAACCAGTTCGTCCGAGATTGACTCAAGCGTCAATGCCTCGCCAATGGAGAGTTCCACCCTCTCGGGGAAAAGTACCCCCTGCGAGGCACTGCGTTTCTCACTCATCTGCTGACGGTATTTCTCGAACAGGACACGTATATGCGCCCTACGCTGATGCACCCACATCAGGCCGGACTTTACGGGAACAAGAATATACTGTCCTTTATATTGGGACATTGGTACAAATTCCGATTCCGAAGAGTGTATTGTATTTTGAACAGGAATTACAGGTTCGTTCACGCTAAAATCGATATTCTCTTCAAAAGGAGAGAGATCAAGAGGCTTTGAATCGTTACCGGCACCACCATACAAAGCCTCCCAGCCATCGGCGGAATCACGATATTCGGGCTTATACTTGCTGAACGGATTGTAAGAGGGATTGTATGACACCTTAGGAGCCGAAACGGGAGCATTTGCTCCGGACGAGAAATCCATAACCGGAATTTCGGGCATAAGTTCATCGTCAAAATCAAGACTCGGCGCAGCATTGAAGCGGCCAAGCGACTCCTTAACAGCTGCGGATATAATCTTCCACAAGTTCGACTCATCCTCAAATTTTATCTCGGTCTTTGTGGGGTGTATATTGACATCAATGCGCGATGGCTCCACATCGAAACAGAGGAAGAACGGAACCTGCTCGCCCTGCGGTATTATCTCGCCATAGGCCTCGGCAACAGCCTTGGCAAAATATGGATGACGCATGTAACGCCCATTCACAAAGAAATACTGCAATGCACCTTTTTTGCGCGCACTCTCGGGTGCACCGACAAAGCCCTTGATATTTATGAGCGAACTTTCGACCGCGACATCTATGAGGTGGGCATTCACGCGCTTGCCAAAAAGATTGACAATTCTTTGACGGAATGATGAAGGCGGAAGGGAAATCATTTCGTTGCCATTGTGAGAAAGCGAAAATTCGATATCACAGTTGACAAGCGCCACACGTTCAAATTCCGTAACAATATTGTTCAGCTCGGTCTGCACCGACTTGAGAAATTTACGGCGCGCCGGAACATTGAAGAAAAGGTTCTTTACCTTGAAGTTACTACCCGACTGCGCTGCCACGGGCTCCTGTGTTTCGAGTTTCGAACCGCTCATGACAATGCGGGTACCAAGCTCGTCATTGGCACGGCGGGTAACAAGTTCAACTTGGGCAACGGCAACAATGGAGGCAAGAGCCTCGCCACGGAAGCCCATGGTTGTGAGAGCAAACAGGTCGTCTGCACTCGAAATCTTTGATGTAGCATGCCTCTCGAAGGCAAGACGCGCATCGGTCTCGGACATTCCCTTTCCGTTATCAATGACCTGAATGAGGGTGCGGCCACCATCGGCAACAACAACCTGCACCTTGGTGGCACCGGCATCAATGGCATTCTCAACAAGCTCTTTCACCACCGATGCAGGGCGCTGCACGACCTCACCGGCCGCAATCTGGTTCGCCACGGAATCGGGCAACAAATGTATCACATCTTTCATACGTACCCGTAAACGGTTTTCATAATATAATACAACACGAACACACAAATAAACAGAGCCGCAACAGCAAAACGCGACGAAATGCGCGAGGCATTGCTGCGTTTGCGGTCGAGGTGTGAGTTCTCACCGACGAACGCTCCCCTGATACGCTCCTCATAGGTAGGCTCACCGGGAGGGAGCATACCCAAATCGCGCTTGGCATTCTCAACAATCTTGTCGAGCTTCTCCTTGCGCTCGTCAACAAATATATATATATGGTTGAACTTTCTGGGTTCACGCATTTTAAAACCTGCCATAGAATCTTATTTTTTAAAACGGTCAAGTGTAGGCAAAGGTATCTTCTCCTTTTTAATAACCTTAAGTTCCTTGTCACCACCTTTGCCTCTCCAGTTGAAGATATCCCACTTGGAGAGCGGGCGCACATAGTCGAACCACGCAAAACTCTCAAGGAAACGTTTCTCCTCGGGACGTTGGCTCATGGGGTAAAAGATACCTTTGGAATCCTTGGGAACAACCACACGTTCAACCTTACGGTCCTTCATGTATGCAATTATGCGACCCGATGTGGTTGTATTCATGCCTATATAGGTGCTGTCACTGTCAAGCGGATAGAAAACGACCTCTACGCTGCCAATGACATGCATCTCGCGAAGCTCTCCATCGGTAAAATAGAACTCCATCTCCTTACCTTTTATCTGGTTGTAGATGGAAGAATCCAGTTCCTCGACATACAGCGCCTGGTTGATTATATTGACCCAATTGATGGTTGAGTCGTTCATATACACCTTTACCTCCTCGCCCAAAAGCTGAATGTCACCATTCCACATGATAGGGTCCTTGTACATTGTCATACAGGTGTCCCTGGAGTCAAAGACAAGGGAGTCGCACACAGCCTGCATATTACGTCCCCAGGCACGTACCTTATTATAAGCCTTAACCTTGCGGTATAGCGAATCGGTATCAAGGTTGTAGGTGACGGCCCAAATGGTATCGGAGTGGACAAAAAGCGAATCGCGTTGCGAAAAGTCGACTGCCATAGCCCTACCTGTCACATACACTGAGTCACTCACCTCGTCAAGGAAAGCATACTCACCTGTGAGCATGTTACGGTTTATGGTATCGGTATATACAATATTCCCGAACACCTCGCTGTAGCCTTTGGCCGTGTCATAGAATATAGAATCGGCCGTCACATTCCTGTTATCATTATACAGCACCGGCCTCTCCACCAATGTGGCATGCCTGGTGGCCGTGTTGAACGTTCCGCGGTCGGAGTAGACTTCTGTTCCGCCGGTATACATATTGGTCGGACCCGCTATTGTAGCGACTTTACTGTCCGTATTATAATACAAGGTATCGGACAACAGCAGAAATTTTGAGTTCTCCAAAGTGACATCATCCAAAAAAACGGCAGTCCTGGTATCGACATTGTAATCGCCATAATAGGACCTCAGGACACCCGTACTGTCATAAAGCTCCCCATACTCAAAGAAATAGCCGAGATTCCTGTTGCGGTCATAATCGAGACTGTCGGTCTCAAGGACAATATCCTTGTCTATGAGCCTTACATTATTTCTCACTCTGGCAACATTTGTAACACCGTCGAAATCGAGATAATCGCCATAGAGGAACAGCGTATCGCCCTGCTCCATCCTCACATTGCCGAAAGCGAGAAATGAGTTCTTCTTCTGGTAATAGTGTGCACTGTCGCAAAACATGTACATGCTGTCGCGGCGGAAATTGACGTTACCCACAAGAATCCACGCTTCGGGGTCTATAGCCTCATCGAAACGGGTGATATCCGTATGCAAAAGGTGTACATAGCTCTTCTTTACAGGCCGCGACGGCACTGTATCGGGTCCAAGTTCCTGCGGAAACATTGGCAACGACACAAAAAAAAGAGATATGAACAGCAGAAGCCTCGACATGTAGAAACAGCAATTACTCTTCAAAGAAATTCCAATCGGGGTACAGGAAATCGCAAGTGCGGCTCTCTTTGTTTACGCGCACGTATGTTGTGCGCTGTTTCTTCTTCACCCACTCTTTAATGCGCTCGTCACTCAACTTGGCCTCGTACATTTTGCGCAGAACATCATAATCCTCGCTGAAAGTAGCTCTGTGCGCCTCGGCCCTTGTCTTCACCTTTGCAATGGCACACACAGTCTTGCCATTGTCGAGCAACCACACAAATGGCTGTGACACCTCACCAACCGCCAATTTTTCAATAGCACGGGCAACATCGACAGGCAACTCGTCCATAGCAAAATGAGACGATGCACTCATCTTGTTATACATTATACCGAAATTGTTGCGTGTATCCTTGTCGTCGGAGTATAGTCCCACAGCATCGTCGAATGCAACCTCACCCTCCTTGATTCCTGTAACCAAGGAGTCGAGACGAAGAATGGCAGCCTTGAGATTCTCGTTAGAATGTTCAGGTTTTCTCAATATATGACGGACATTGATTTTATCGCCACGTTTCTCTATGAGCTGTATGATGTGGAAACCATACTCGGTTTCGACAATCTTTGAAACCTTGCCCGGGTCGGTCAGGTTGAAGGCAACTGCCGAAAATTCCGGTTGCCACTGTCCACGGCCGGTAAATCCCAGTTCACCGCCACGACGCGCCGATCCCGGGTCCTCGGAATACATGAGCGCAAGAGTGGAGAAACTGGTCTCACCACTCATCACTCGCTCTGTATAGTCGCGCAACTCACCTTTCACACGGTCAATCTCCTCCTGGTCAATCTTGGGTTGCATTGTTATTATCTGCACCTCTACCTGCTGCGGTATGAAAGGGATGCTGTCCTGTGGCAAAGACTCCATATAACGTCTGACCAATGCCGGAGAAATCTTCAAGTCACCGACAATACTCATCTTCATTCTGTCGGCCATCTCCTTGTTATAGAGCTGCTCGCGGTACATCTCACGGATATCGGAAGAGGTCATGTTGAAATACTCTTCCATCTTCTCTTTTGAGCCTATCTGCTGAATGACATACTCCATCTGCATCTCCACCTGACGCATTATATTACCCTCGTCGACCTCAATACTGTCCAACGCTGCCTGATGCAGGAAAAGCTGCTGCACAGCCAAATCCTCACCGGCCACACAATAGGGGTCACCCTCGAATGTCCTGCCCGAAGCAACCCAAAAACGGATAGCCTCCTCAATGTCGGAACGCAAGATGGACTTGTCGCCCACAACCCACTCTACGCGGTCAATGACATTGCTCTGCGCCATTACAAAACCCTGCAACGGGAACAGCGCAAGCATTGAGCACAACACTATTTTTACAAATCTTAGTCTTATATTCATTCTATATATCTTTACATTAATACAATATAACCCTACCATTCTTCAAAGCCTCTTCATACAGCGAGTGTTTCACCTGCTTAATGAATTTTGCCTTCTTCGAATTAATGAGCAGTTCCTTTATCTCATCCGACACCATCTCAATGGGCTTGGTATCATTGCGTTTCAGTATTGAATCGGCACAGACAAAATAGGTAAACTTAGCCTCAGTAAATTCTATGACATTTTTCCTTTGCAGACGATCCATGAGCTGCTGCCCTGTAAGAGGTGTCCTGTGCACCAAGTCGTCAAAAGGCAACCACTCCTCCATAAAGAACTGATATTCGTATCCATTCTCCGAGCATATTCTCTCCAATTCTTCAAGATCCTCCTGCCCGCCACGCAGACAGCGGTTACGTATATCACGTACACGGGATGCCTTGGGAGGCAGCTTCACATAAAAGCCCTTTATGTAAGGTTCGGTCAGTTCAAACAAGGCCTGCTCTTTCTCATAAAAATCATGCACTTCATCGGCTGAGATGGCCGGTGCCAACTGCTGTGTTATGAGCCTGTCCTGGTAGAGGTTCTGTATGAGACTTGCACGATAGTTCTCGACCATCCTCTCTATTTCGGCAGTCGATGCAACATTCTCTTTTGCCTTTTCATAGAAAAGCATATCGACAGCCCAACGCTCCACATAGTCCTGCAGAAAAGCCACGCTGTCAGTTCCGCGTCCCTGCAATGCGTAGTTGATGTCAACCTCGTCCTTATAAAGGTGCACATCACCAATACTTGCAACGGCATTTCCCGGCACTGCATCCTTCTCTACATAAGACACCTCTTCCCGGCATGCATAAAGCAAAGCCGGGAGAGCTAAAAGACACATATATTTAAATATTCGGTTTCCGTGCATCAGTTCATTAACATATGCACTCCGCAAGGGAGTATAATAACAATACAATCATTCACGGCAAAGATACAAAATCCTCTTGCTTAATCGTGATTATTAACTGTTTTTAGCACATCCTTGTCAATCTTGACCTTGTACTTCTTGCGCAAGGACTTCACCCACTTCTCCTCGAGGTGCTTCTGGTAATCGGCGGTAACGAGTCCCTTTACATCCTTGTATGTCTCGGGCGCCTCAATGACTTCACCCACAGTATCAACGGTTACAAAGCCATGACGCAACCTGCCACCATCGCCTTGGTCAAAGACCTTACTGTCGACCCAGGCATTGTCACCGACCGCAAAGATTCCCACCTCTACGCGCACCGTACGGACAGAGTCCTTCGGCAGGTTCTCCTCTATTGCCGACTTGTAGTTTTCGAAACTCTGACCGGCAAGAATCTCTTTTATCCTGTCAAGATTCTCCTGACTGTTGGCCTGCACCACTGCACCACGGAAACGCGGAGTCTCGAATTTATACTTTTTCCTGTTCTTTTTGAAGAATTTTTCAAGAGCGGCCTCATCGGCAGCAACCTTGTCCCAAACCTCGCGTGTAGAGACCTCAAAGAAGAGAAGACCCTCATAATACTCGCGCATTAGGTTCCCGAAGTCCGGGTACTTGCTTTCAAGCAGGCTATCCTCACGCGCAAGAGCCTCCTGCGGAGTGAGATTCCCACCGAACTCACGTGCCAGATCGCGGCCACGTTTCATGCGTGCAGCCTCGCGTATATTCTGCTGTTCGAGCATGTTTACAATTGCAGACTTGTATTCACTGAAAGAGCCGAACGGACGTGATGATATACGCTTCACTATGTGGAAACCGGCCGGCGACTCAAAAGGTGCCGAATAGCTGCCATCGGCAAGCGCATAAGCGGCACTTTCAAACTCCGGATATACCTGACCGCGAACAATCTCGAACGAACGTATTGCCTGCGCGGGGATATTGAAGTGCTTGGCAACATCCTCAAATGTTTTTCCTCCATTGAGCATAGCATATGCCGAGTCTATCCTTGCCTTGGCAAGATTTATATCCGATGCAGATGCCTGCTGTTTGGCAAGAAAGACAATGTGAGCGACCTCAACAAAGCCATCGCGTCCAATGGTTGCCGAATCCTTGGCATAGATTTTATAAGCCTCGTCATTTATGAAACAGGTATCGACAAGATAGTTCTCGGCCATGAGATTGCGGTCGCGCCCATACTCCTCCCTGAAAGATGCCAAGGTGTCGAGAGAAAGGGACTCTGCCTCGGCAACCTTAAGCTTGAAGTCGACATACATCGGCAAATACTCCTCCACGCTCTGTCCCTCCCCGGCAAGGTTGGTGTTGTTTTTGTTGAATGCATACTCAAACTCAGAGCGTGTTACCTCCTTGCCATTAACGCGCATTAGCACAGGGTCGGTTACCTGTGCCAATGCAGTTGTAGATGTCAGCAAAAAAAGTGCTGCTATGTTCTTAAAATTCATTTTGTCATTATTTATTCGGGACGACTATAGTTCGGTGCCTCACTTGTAATGGAAACATCGTGCGGATGACTCTCGAGGACACCGGCATTTGTTATGCGCACGAACTTCGCGTTGTGCAATGCCTCGATATCCTTTGCGCCACAATAACCCATACCCGAACGCAAACCACCTACCAACTGGTAGATTACCTCGAAGAGTGTTCCCTTGTAAGGTACACGTGCTGCGATACCCTCGGGCACAAGTTTCTTCTTGTCGGCAGTATCGGCCTGGAAATAGCGGTCCTTTGAACCATTCTCCATAGCCTCCAAAGAGCCCATACCACGGTATGACTTGAACTTACGGCCGTTGAAGATGATTGTATCGCCGGGCGACTCCTCGGTGCCGGCAACAAGTGAACCTATCATCACACAGTAACCACCGGCAGCCAAAGCCTTCACAACGTCACCTGAGTAGCGCAAACCGCCATCGGCAATCAAAGGTACACCTGTACCCTCAAGCGCCTTGGCAACATCGTACACAGCCGACAGCTGTGGCACACCCACACCTGCAACGACACGTGTGGTACAGATTGAACCCGGACCGATACCTACCTTTACAGCATCTGCACCGGCCTCGGCCAACATTTTCGCAGCCTCGCCTGTGGCAACGTTACCGACAACAATATCAATCTGTGGGAAGAGAGCCTTTGCCTCTTTCAACTTCTGCACAACACCTGCAGAGTGGCCATGGGCTGTATCGATGACTACGGCATCGACACCGGCATCAACAAGCGCCTTGATACGCTCCATTGCATCGCCTGTAACACCCACACCGGCAGCGACACGCAGACGACCCTTGCTGTCCTTGCAAGCCATAGGTTTGTCCTTTGCCTTTGTAATATCCTTGTATGTGATAAGGCCTACCAGTTTGCCGTCATTGTCGACAACAGGCAGTTTTTCAATCTTGTTCTCGCGCAGAATCTTGGCAGCAGCCTCCATATCGGTTTTCTGGTTGGTGATAACCAGGTTCTCGGCCGGAGTCATGACTTCGCAGATTGGACGTTGCATATTTGTCTCGAAACGGAGATCACGGTTTGTTACGATACCGACAAGTTTCTTGCAATCATCAACAACAGGAATACCACCAATATGATACTCGGCCATTATGTCAAGAGCATCTTTAACTGACGAAGAGGCCTGAATTGTAATAGGATCATAAATCATACCGTTCTCGGCACGCTTTACGATGGCAACCTGATGAGCCTGATCCTCGATTGACATATTCTTGTGGATTACACCTATACCACCCTCGCGCGCAATGGCAATAGCCATCTTGGCCTCGGTAACAGTATCCATGGCCGCAGTCACGAAAGGCACGTTCAGCTCGATATTTCTTGAGAACTTGGTTTTCAGGGAAACCTCTTTCGGCAACACCTCGGAGTATGCAGGAATTAGCAACACATCGTCATAGGTCAAGCCGTCCATCACAATCTTTTCTTTTATAAAATCATTCATATAGCTATATATTTTTTTCTTTGTCAATAATCAGTTTCCAACCTCGGATATGAATTTGATACGTACAAGACGAATCTCCTCTTCGGTATACTCACCGCCAAGTTCCTCAATGGCAATATCAATAGAGTCTGTATCGGAACTCTTGAAGTAGTCATAAATCTCATTCAGGTTCTCCTCGTCAAGAATCTCCTCAAGGAAATAGTCGATATTCAACTTTGTACCTGAATATACGATAGACTCAACGTCATCGAGCAATTCGTCAAACTCCACACCCTTGCTTATAGCCAGGTCATCAAGCGCCACCTTGCGGTCTATGGCATTGATTATGGCCACTTTCAATTTCGATTTGTTTGCAACAGTGCGTATACGTATATCCTCGGGGCGGTCAATCTCATTCTCCTCGCAGTGACGCTTGATAAGAGCACAGAACTCCTCGCCGTATCGCTTGGCCTTTCCCTCGCCAACACCGGGAATATTCTTCAGCTCCTCAATGGTTATGGGATAAGTTGTCGCCATCGCCTCGAGCGAAGGGTCCTGAAATATCACATAGGGGGGCAATTCCAACTGCTTCGACAACTTCTTGCGCAAATCCTTGAGCATTGCAAAAAGTGCAGGATCCACCGCCGAGGAACTCGATGTCTGAACGATTGTCTCCTCCTCCTCGAAATCCCTGTCTTCGACAATCTTGAAAGAGACAGGTTTCTTAAGGAATGCATGCCCTTGCTTTGTCACCTTGAGCAAACCGTAGTTCTCAACATCCTTGTCAAGATAACCGGCAATCAAAGCCTGACGTATAACAGCATTCCAACGCTTTGCATCCTCGTCATCACCACAACCGAAGCACTCGAGCTCGTCATGATTATGCGATATTATATCGGCTGTTTCCTTACCCAAAAGTACATCTATTACATAATCGGCCTGAAAATTCTCCTTCAATGCCAACACAGCCTCAATTACAGTCTCAAGCAACTCTTTTGCTTCCACCTGTTTTTTAGGATTGAGACAGTTATCACAATTACCACAATTTTCCACGTCGTAACTTTCACCAAAATAATGTAACAATAATTTCCTGCGGCAAACCGATGACTCGGCATAAGCCGTTGTCTCGTGCAGGAGCTGACGGCCTATATACTGCTCGGCAAGCGGCTTGCCCTCAAGGAATTTCTCCAGTTTCTGTAAGTCCTTGTTATTATAGAATGTTATACACTGTCCCTCTCCGCCATCGCGACCCGCACGTCCGGTCTCCTGATAATAGCCCTCAAGACTCTTAGGAATATCATAATGAATGACGTAACGCACATCGGGTTTGTCTATTCCCATACCAAAAGCTATGGTTGCAACAATTACATCTATCTTCTCCATTATGAAATCGTCCTGGGTCTGCGATCTCATGGCCGAATCCATACCGGCATGGTAAGGCTTGGCAGAAATTTCATTTGTCTGCAAAATCTCGGCCAGTTCCTCGACCTTCTTACGGCTCAGACAGTATATGATACCCGACTTGCCCGGGTTTGCCTTAATAAACTTTATTATATCTTTGTCTACGTCCTTTGTCTTTGAACGCACCTCATAGTAAAGGTTGGGACGGTTGAACGATGACTTGAAGTCCGGGGCATCCTGTATGCCCAGATTCTTCTTTATGTCATCGCGAACCTTGGTGGTGGCTGTAGCCGTCAATGCAATGATTGGGGCACGACCTATCTCGTTCATGATAGGACGTATACGACGATACTCGGGACGGAAATCATGTCCCCACTCCGAAATACAGTGCGCCTCATCAATTGCGTAGAAGGAAATCTTCACACTTTTCAAGAACTCCACATTTTCCTCTTTTGTCAAGGACTCGGGAGCAACATACAGCAGTTTTGTCTTACCGGAAAGCACATCTTCCTTAACTTCCTCTATCGCCTGCCTTGAAAGTGAAGAGTTAAGGAAATGAGCCACACCGTCATCCTCATTGAGGTTTCTAATTGCATCGACCTGATTCTTCATCAAAGCAATAAGCGGAGAGATGACTATTGCAGTCCCCTCCATAACAAGCGAAGGCAGCTGATAACAAAGCGATTTGCCGCCACCGGTAGGCATCAGGACAAAGGCATCATTGCCTGCAAGCAAGTTCCTGATGACAGCCTCCTGGTCACCCTTGAACTTGTCAAAACCAAAGTTCTCCTTGAGAACCTCCGTCAAATTACACTTCTTTGCCATTATATAATATGCCTATTTGAAAACAAAGTTATAAATATATCAATTAAACACACAACTTTTTTCAAATTTATTTTCATTTAATGGTGCAAAAAAAATCGGCAGGCATAAAACAACCGGCAGACTTCCCGTAGGAAGCCTGCCGGCAACACTGGCAAAATGCATGTTTACAAAGTACATTTTATGGCTGTGCTCTTTTCCACCTGCGCCTTGGCATACTCTTTTGTAATTTCGCAAGCATCCACACCGCTCGATGGAATCTCGAACATCTTCTCCATCATAATTGACTCGACAATAGAGCGCAAGCCACGTGCTCCAAGCTTGTATTCAACCGCCGTGTCGACAATATACTCCAGCACCTCATCGTCAAATGTAAGCTTCACACCATCCATCTCCATGAGCTTGACATACTGCTTGATGATTGAGTTCTTGGGTTCAGTAAGGATGTTGCGCAAAGTGGCGCGGTCAAGCGGACGCAAAGAGGTCAGTATCGGCAATCGGCCGATAATCTCCGGAATGAGGCCGAACGAGCGCAAATCCTGAGGCATGATATACTGCATCATATCGCCCTTGTCAATATTCATCTTGTTCTGAACCGAGTTATAACCCACAACATGCGTGTTCAAGCGCTGCGCTATCTTCTTCTCGATGCCATCGAACGCACCGCCACAGATGAAAAGGATATGTTTCGTATTCACGGGAATCATCTTCTGGTCGGGATGTTTGCGGCCACCCTGGGGCGGAACATTCACGACCGACCCCTCAAGGAGTTTGAGCAGACCCTGTTGCACACCCTCGCCGCTGACATCGCGGGTTATCGACGGGTTGTCGCTCTTGCGGGCAATCTTGTCAATTTCGTCAATGAACACAATACCGCGCTCGGCCTCCTCCACATTATAGTCGGCAACCTGCAGAAGACGTGTCAGAATGCTCTCGATATCCTCTCCAACATAACCGGCCTCTGTAAGCACAGTTGCATCAACTATAGTAAAAGGCACCTTCAGCAGTTTGGCAATAGTGCGTGCAAGCAATGTCTTGCCTGTACCCGTGCTGCCCACCATTATGATATTGCTCTTCTCAATCTCGACATCGTCGGCAGCACCGCTTTGCATCAGTCGTTTATAGTGGTTGTAAACCGAAACCGCAAGGGCGCATTTAGCCTCATCCTGCCCAATGACATACTCGTCAAGGAATGCCTTTATCTCTTTAGGCTTGGGAAGTTCCTTCATCTCGAAGTCACTCTTTGGCAGGAGCGCCTCCTCGCGCAGGATATTATGCGCCTGCTCTACACAGTCGTTACAAATATAGCCGGTCATTCCGGTCATGAGCAGTGCCACCTGGTCCTCGGTCCTACCACAGAAACTGCAACGTTTTTTTCCTTTGTCAGCCATCTATGGTATCAGATTTTACGGGTAAGCACTCTGTCAATCATACCATACTCCTGAGCCTCGGCTGCTGTCATCCAATAGTCGCGGTCGCTGTCGGCCCACACCTTGTCGAACGGTTGCTTGCTGTGATCGGAGATTATCGTATAGAGCTCTTTCTTGAGTTTCTGAATCTCACGGGCGGTAATCTCAATGTCACTGGCCTGTCCCTGTACACCGCCAAGCGGCTGGTGTATCATCACACGGCTGTGTGTCAATGCCGAACGCTTGCCCTCGGCACCTGCAACAAGTAGCACGGCAGCCATACTTGCAGCCATACCTGTACAAATGGTAGCGACATCGCTGGAGATAAACTGCATTGTATCATATATTCCCAAACCGGCATACACGGAACCGCCGGGTGAGTTGATATAAATGGAGATATCCTTACCGCTGTCGACAGAATCGAGGTAGAGCAACTGCGCCTGCAGGGTATTTGCTGTATAATCGTCAATCTGAGTGCCAAGGAATATGATTCTGTCCATCATCAAACGCGAAAAGACATCCATCTGTGTAACATTCAACTGTCTCTCCTCAAGAATATATGGGTTCAGATACTGAGCCTGCGCCTTCATCACATCATCGAGCACCATGCTGTTCATTCCAAGATGCTTCGTTGCATACTTTCTAAATTCATCTCTCTCCATAACAACCTGTTTAATTTGTCATTAATAAAAAACCGGCCTATCGGGCACGCCCAATAGGCCGGAATAGTACCCTTTGCTATATATTAAGCGTTCTCAGACACCTTTTTGTTGAACTCCTCAACAGAAACCTTCTCCTCGTTCAAGGTGATTGCAGCCTTGATAGCTTGGATGAGCTTAACATCAACCGCACGGTTGATGAGAGCCTCGCGTGTCTTCTCCTGCTTGAGCATCTCCTTAGCATAGTTCTCGAGCAAATCCTCGGGAACGTTTGCCATGCCGTACTGTGCAAACTGGTCACGTGTAGCAGCCTTTGCCACACCGAGAACGTCGTTGTCGTCAATCTTGATTTCGAACTTCTTTGCAAGCTGCTCCTTAACAAGGTGCCAACGGAGCTCTGTAAGGCTCTTCTGGAAATCCTCCTCGCTTACGGTCTCACCCTCGGCCTTGTTTGAATCCATGATACGGCGGAGAATAGCCTCGTTGAACTCGAGTTTGCCAACCTTGTTCATGAGGTACTCACGTACATCCATCAACAGCTTATAGTCGCTCTCAACCTCGAAGCGAGCCTCAAACTGCTCGGCAATCTTGGCACGGAACTCCTCCTCGCTCTTCACTGCATCCTTGCCGAATGCTGCGTCGAACACGTTCTGGTTGATTTCGCTTGCAACGAAACGTGTGATTTCGGTTACTGTGAATGTAAACTCACCGTTGTGGGCAGCGACCTCACTCTTCTCAACCTTGAGAAGTGAAGCAAGCTCAGCCTCGTTACCGTCGAATGCTGTGAAAGGATTGAATGTAACGACATCGTTCAACTTTACACCTGCGAAGAGAGCCTTCTGATCCTCGTTCTTCATGTATGAAGGCATCATGACAGCCTCACGTACAACGATACCCTCCTCTACAGACTCGGTGAGTGTACCCTTGAGCATATCGCCGTTCTCGTAAGACTCAACCTGCTTGTACTCGCCGCAACGCTGAGCAAAAGCATCTACCTGGCCCTGTACCATTTCGTCGGTAGGCTGTATTCTGTAGTATGCAAGAGCGTCGTTCTTGTCAAGAACAGCATCGAACTTTGGAGCGAGAGCAATCTCAAACTCGAAAGTAAACTCCTTGTCCTCAACCATGTTTATGTTTGCCTGCTGCTCCTCGATGGGGAGTGGCTCGCCAAGCATATCAACCTTGTTCTCTCTGATATATTCGAAGATTTTTGTCTGCAACAACTTATTGATCTCCTCGGCCTTCACAGCTGTACCGTACTGTTTCTTGATCAAGCCCATTGGCACCATACCAGGACGGAAACCCGGGATATTGGCCTTCTGACGGAAATTCTTCAACTGTTTCTCAACCAAAGCCGCGTAATCGGCCTCCTGAATGTTTACTGAAAGGATTGCACTTGTAGCATCCTGATTTTTAAGTGTAAATTCCATTATATATTTTTTTAATGTTTTCTTTATTCCAAAACATGCACAAGCATAGGTATACTATGCACTTTAATTCAAAGCGCACAAAAATACAACATTTAGAGCACAAAATCAAATAAAAAAACGATTTTGTTGACAACAGGCACGTAACAGACTGTACAAAAGTGGTTGTTCAGAAATGTTTTACCGCAACATTGGGATATCAGAACTGGAACTCGCGCTTACGTAGCACAAAGTCACGGCCAAGGTACTTCTCGCGCACAATGGGATTGTCGGCAAGTTCTTCCGATGTCCCCTCAAAGAGCACGCGCCCCTCGAACAGCAGATAGGCACGGTCCGTAATACTCAACGTCTCCTGGACATTGTGGTCGGTAATGAGAATGCCAATATTCTTGTCCTTCAATTTCCACACGATATACTGTATGTCCTCGACAGCAATGGGGTCTACACCGGCAAAAGGTTCGTCGAGCATAATGAATTTGGGGTCTATCGCCAGACAACGTGCAATCTCCGTGCGTCGGCGCTCACCACCCGACAGGCGGTCACCAAGATTCTTGCGCACCTTCTGCAAACGGAACTCCGAAATAAGGCTCTCGAGTTTCTCTTTCTGATACTCCAATGGTTTCCCCGTCATCTCAAGCACCGAGGCTATATTATCCTCCACCGTCATTTTACGGAACACACTCGCCTCCTGCGCCAGATAACCGATACCGGCACGCGCACGCCTGTAGACCGGATATTTGGTAATCTCCTCCTCGCCAAGAAAAATGCGTCCGCTGTTAGGGGTCACAAGACCGGTTGTCATGTAGAACGATGTTGTTTTACCGGCTCCGTTAGGCCCCAAAAGACCTACAATCTCTCCCTGCTTCACATTGAAAGAGACATTGTTCACAACCGTGCGCTTACCATATTTCTTCACAAGATTATCGGTACGCAGAACGGTGGCTTCATCAAGATTGCCGGCAATAACATTATCCATATCGGGTGTTTTAATAAACATTTTGGCGAAGATAATGCATTTTTACCTTTTGGGCAAAAAAAGTGTCATTTTATAACACAAATGGCACAAGCCGCAAATATTGCAACCATTATTAACACCAATAAAAGACAAAAAAATAGTACCTTTGCACGTGATTAGCTTTAAAACGGAACTTAATATGTTTATTATAGAATCCATTAAGACATTCGGCAGCTACCTGATGATGATGAAACGAGTGCTGACAAAGCCCGAACGATGGGGGATGTTTCTGCGCAGGACTCTCCACGAGATATACCAATTGGGCATAAACTCAATACCCATTGTGCTTATTATATCACTCTTCATCGGTGCTGCACTGTGCATACAGATGAAAACCAACGTAGAGAGCCCATGGATGCCGAAGTTCGTCACAGGATATGCGACCCGCGAGGTATTGCTGTTGGAGTTCTCGTCAACAATCATGTGTCTTATCCTGGCCGGCAAGGTAGGCTCCAACATCACATCGGAGATTGGAGCCATGAGAGTGACACAACAAATTGATGCACTTGAGATGATGGGAGTGAACTCGGCCAATTTCCTTATACTGCCAAAGATTACAGGACTGATGTTCACAATCCCCATTCTGGTAATCTTCAGTATCGCGTCAGGAATCGGAGGTGCATTCCTCATAGGAATACTCACCGGAATAATGACAGCCGAAGAGCTCACGGTCGGGCTTCAGCACGAATTCACAGCCTGGTTCATCGGGTACAGCATAATAAAGAGTTTCTTCTTTGCCTTCATCATAACATCGGTTGCATCGTTCTATGGCTATAATGTCAAAGGCGGTTCAATAGAGGTGGGCAAGGCAAGCACGAATGCCGTAGTCAGCTGCAGCGCGCTGATACTTTTCGCAGATATAGTATTAACCAACATCATGATGCAATGATTGAAACCTGTTCAATATACAAACAGTTCGAGGGCAAGAGTGTGCTCGACGACATAAATGCCACTTTCGACAACGGCATCACCAACCTCATAATAGGACAGAGCGGAGCCGGAAAGACGGTGTTCCTGAAATGTATCGTGGGTCTGCTCGCCCCCGACAAGGGCAAGATAATCTATGACGGCCGTTGCGTGACGACACTGAAAGAGAAGGAGAAGATTGCCATCAGACGAGAGATTGGCATGCTGTTCCAAAGCGCGGCACTGTTCGACTCAATGAGCGTGCTGGAGAATGTGATGTTCCCGCTCGACATGTTCTCGAACATGACCTACAGGGAGCGACTGGCACGCGCCAGGGCCTGCCTTGACAGGGTAAACCTGATTGAAGCACAAGACAAATTGCCCGAAGAGATTTCGGGTGGTATGCAGAAGCGTGCAGCCATAGCCCGCGCCATCGCGCTTGAGCCCAAATACCTTTTCTGCGACGAGCCCAACTCTGGACTCGATCCTCAGACATCGCTCGTCATCGACGAACTCATCCATGACATCACCAAGGAGTATGGGATAACCACAATAGTGAACACCCACGACATGAACTCGGTAATGAACATCGGTGACCACATACTGTTCCTCTCGGGCGGAAAACTGGCATGGGAAGGCGACAAGACACAGATTCTGAACACCGACAACACGCTGCTCAATGAATTTCTCTTCTCAAGCGAGATCCTGCGCCAAGTAAAGGAGCAGGCACTCGGCAACAAAAAACAATAAAGATATTGCAAGATATTCAAGCATCAGAGGCACCAACCACGGTTGGTGCCTCTGATGCTTGAATGACTGTCATTTACGTCTGCCCAACGCGAGGTTCAGACCAAACGTAACATGGGCATTCATGTTATCTATCGGTATAAATTGCGGAGTAACCCTTGTTATCATGTAATCGCTACCAATGAACAGGTTTACACCGGCCGGATGGAAATTGAGCATCCATCCCAAAGAACCGCCATAGGTTCCATGGCCATAGTTGACTGTAAGCTCAAACCATTTCAAAGGAGAAATGTTTATGAAACCACGCGCCTCGTACCATTTGTTGCTCTCAAAAGGCGAGAAATGGCGGGTGTACAGAGCACCCACAGATAGAGCCTTGTAGAACGGCATGTTATACTCCGCACCAAGATACATGGTGGTATTCAAAGCGGTCTTCACCTTGCTTTCACCCTCATAGTTGAATTCAACCATCTTGGAAGCATCGTCTGCCAATCTCTCCAATTCTGCCTCAACCACGTTCTCTACATTGTTATAATCGACCTCGCCAAAGCCTTTGAACTCCACCTTGGCATCGGTACCCTGAGCACTCATCATGTACTCCCAGGTGATAGCACCAAGGTCGACAACTGAAGCCGAAAGCGAGAGCCCCGGAACAATGTGGTCCATATCATACACAAGACCAAAGTCAAAGGCATAACCGTCGGATGTACGGACACGTTTCAACGCGTCGGCATTGAGCACAATATCCGCACCGTTGACAACACCGTTCTCGTCCTTCTTGACTGTAGTTTCGCACAGGAGCGCCGCCTGCATCCGTGCATGGCTCTCAATCATCCAACGCTTGTCACTGAGCTCTATATTCATCTTGTCAACAAGAATATCCGCGTGCGCCAAGCCTACAAGATACTTGAAGTTGACACCCAAGCGGAATCCTTCGAAAATATCATGGGAGTATCCAATTGTGGCTGCAAGATAGTTAGTTGAATTTATGTTCAAGCCCGAAAAACTATAGCTATCCTCGCTCAAGCCCTTCTTGGCAAATTCAAAAAAGCCTTTTGGCAAAGAGACAGCAACCGATGAGTGCTCGGAAAGTCCAAATGAAGCATATCCACCCAGCATACGGAAACCAAAAGCCAATATCGTCTCGTCAACACCCACTCCGAACTTGATATCATCGGGAATCCTACCAAGAAACTCCCCGGTACCTACAGAACCGCTCATGAATGTTGCAAGTTTATTCCCCTCGCGCGGATACAGGAAATTTGAAAGTCCCACATTGCCCTTTGTGGCAAGAGAGAGATTACCCACTGCCAATGAGAAATACCCACGTTCGGCTTTCATGGCCGGGTTTAGTTTGCTGTTGTACAACATTCCATCGAGGAAGTATGACGAAAGCGCTGTCTGCGCCACCACGGCATGTGAGCCCACAAGAGCCATCAACACAACGATTAAATATCTTACGTTTTTCATAGTCATTGCTTACAAAAGATTTAGTAGCTGTTTAAAATTCTCAAAGACCCAAATCTTTAAGGTCGGCCTCAATATCACCCGATACCTCAAATACAATATTCGATATCTTTATACCCTGCTCGCCCTTGATAGCTGCCGAACCTGTAGTGTGGTTGCTTGCAGCTTCAAACAAGAAAGCCAGGCCATTCAATGACGATATGTCACCGCTCTTGCTCTTTATGGCAAAATCGAAGGCCTGCACCGGTAGGTCAGCATTCAACGCACCATTGGCATTGAGCAGTGTCTCGCCATTACCGGCAGCAATCTTCAACTCGTCAATCTCAATGTCATCAATCACCTTACCTTCGGCATCCAAAGGCACAACCTTTAGAGACAGACCAAGAGGTATTGTATTGACAATATCCATTTTCACACCAACCGACACGTTGCTGAACATCTCCACTGCCTCACCAAGGCTAGTATCCAAATCGGTTATAGTATCATTGTAGCACAGATGCAAATCATCAAATTTCAATGGCACCACAACAGAGTATGCTCCATCCAGTTTTATCGGCTGTTCAATGTCCACGTGGTGGGTGACATC
The DNA here is from genome assembly GCA_045650605.1 of Bacteroidaceae bacterium. GTDB lineage: Bacteria > Bacteroidota > Bacteroidia > Bacteroidales > Bacteroidaceae > HGM04593. The sequence goes on from JAZRRI010000037.1 coordinate 34,660, forward strand.
TGCGGTTCTTACAATGGGCTCGACCTCAAGACTTACCGAATGTGGAATCTTCTTCAGCAGGTTAGCCAAATTGGGTATCTGCACATTCTTATATCCGGCCTTGCTGTTTTTTGTAGTATCGGTAGTGATGAACAGTTTTGTCTCCACCGGTGTCAACTCGCCTGTAGTCTCGTTATAGTCGGCAGGCAATATGCTCAACCTTGTCAGTATTTCAGACTCCGTAATGACAGCGCCGTTCTCATCATTACCAAAAAGATGCAAGTCGATATCTACAGGAATTCCCACCGGATTGGCCAGCACAAATTCAAGCTGAGGATCGGCAAGTGTAACGGAATTGCCATCTTCACGCAAGAACTCAAGTTCCTCGCCAAGTTCCAAATCCAGTTTCTCCTCAATCTTCTCAATCTGCGCACTATAAATGCCATGGAATGTCTTGACGGCAATCTCTTCAATTTTGAAATTCACATCGAAAGCAATATCGTTCTCCAATACCGTTGAGTGGAACTCGGTACCGTTGATAGTTGCATCGCCTTCGACAGCAATATCACAACTGTATGAAATGTATGAATTGCCATCGGTGGAATCCTTTGGAACAATGCCGTTAAGCCCGAACTCTTCGGTCACGAAGTCAAGACCTGTACAAAGGAGTTTGATTTCAAGCGGTTCGGCAGATGAAGGGTTGTAAGCGGTACTTATTGTAAGAAGACCTTCACAGACATCCACACCTGTGGTTCTACCATAGGGTTGCAGTTTCAGGAATGTCGGCAATGCCACCTTTACATCCAGGTTTATATCAGTATTGAGTTCCTCCAGTCCAATGACCGAAAGCTCAAGCGCAATCTCCACATCCTTGGAGAAACCGATTTTCTCTATACGTTCAATCTCGGCAGGTATCTTTTCATTAATACTGAAATCTGTTTCACTGTTCAGAGAAGAGTGGATTACCTCTGTATGCACAACAGCATCCTTGATTACAAGATCCGACTCGGACATTGTAAACCGCGCCTCTTTTTCACCTTCAAGTTTTTCAAGGACATCAACCAATGACTCCATTTCAATGGCAGCAAGATAGAAACAACCTGCCTCCTCGGGATTGTCGATATTCACAAAACCGATATCAGCCTTCACATCCATATGGCATTTACCCTTGCCGGTAATCGGGTCCTTTGTAATAGGTATATCCAAAGTCAACTTCTGAAGAGCCAAATCCCAATGGGTCTCGGCAAGCACTGCTAAATCATAGATATAGAAAGCATGCTTTACACTGTCATAGACAATCTCTTTACCCTTTCCTTCATATTCGGAATGTGTTGGACATATATCCAACTGATGAGGGAACGAAATTTTCAGGGCATATCCATCCTTGAGCTTAAAGACATCGAGCCAATCTTTCTCCATGTGAGTCTCGAACTTTATTCGGCTCACGGTCTCATCGAACTCCACATACTTGATTGTATCAATATACTCAAGATTGTCAAAATCGCCACTGAAAGCCATCTCTATGTCCTTAAAATCGACCCTAATATCTTTTGTCTTGCCGGAAACATCCTGGAATGAGAGCTGAGACTCAAATTCAACATCAAATGCAAAATCCGCGATTTCTACATCCTTTGTCAATGTAACATCGCCACCGGCCTTATAATCAACCTTATACTTTACAGTTTCAGCCACATTTATCGAGCCGTCCTTTATATATCTGTCGATACCGGCAATCTCAGTAATATAAAAACTCAACAATGTTCGGTCTCCCTGCGGAACATATCCATCAAGACTTATTGTACTGCCATCAACACTGTATTTCCCGGCCTGCTCGGCATTTTCGTTTATTGCAAGAGCGAATATCTCCGGAAACTCGACCTTGAAACTGATTTCCTTGTTACACTTATCCAATATCTTTGGATTAGTGATGGCAAGACTCACAAGTGTACCTTTTGCATCGGCATCAGAGCCAAGTTTAATGGTGTTGATAGTCTCAATCTCTTCGGGCAACGCGTAACTGAAATTACAGACAACCTCACGTTCACCGGTAGTAACCTGTTGTTCACTGATGGCATAATTTAGAGTACCATCGGGGAAAAGTGCACTATAATTCTTCAGCTCATCCAACAGTTCCTCAACACCGGGAACATCAAAAGCCACATGAGCCTCAGACTCCAGTTTCGGCAGCTTATTATTCAGGTCCTGCAGCGATATTGACGGTGTGGAGAACTTTGCCGGTTCAATATTTACTGCATCAATATGCACATTGTTGACATTCACCTCGTCGAAATCAACATCAACCCTGTGTTGAATGGAGTCTATGTTCAACGTGATTGGCTCAATACTCTCTTCTACAGATATTGTACTGTCCAATGTTATACTATAAACACCATCGGCACCCTTTTCAAGCAACTCGATACCGCTTACATCAATAAGCGAATCAAGCACAACAGACTTCAGGCTACCAACAGGTACAGCAATAGAATTGCCTTCAATTTTCACATCAGTAGCAATCTCCTTGTTCGCCAGGTCATAATTCTTGTCTACGCATGAGACGAGAAGAGACGACACTGCGGCAAACAGTAGCACGATTAAACCTTTTTTACACATATATTCTACTTTTATTGACCAATTCAAGAATCAAGTGCAACAATGGCACTACAACAAATTGAAAACCAATTGATTTTACAAAGATAAAACAAAATCCATAATTAACTATTGATAACACTATTAAATCTTTTTTACAATAAAAAATAATTCCTCTCTGCATCAAATGATACAAAGAGGAATTTATATATTTATAATTTACTGTTCTGTCTACTTCTGCCTGATGAAAATATTCAGGCGTTGGGAAGTTGGCCTCGACAAGCTCGACCTACTTCCATTCATCGGCAGAAAAGAAGTTGGCTTTCGCTACGCTACGCCTACTTCTGCCTGATGAAAATATTCATCGGCACTCCGTGGAAGTTCCACTTGGCACGGATTTTGTTTTCGAGAAAGCGCTTGTATGGCTCTTTCACATACTGCGGCAGGTTTGCAAAGAACAGGAACGACGGAACGCGTGTCTCGTGCAACTGCATGCAGTACTTGATTTTGATATACTTGCCTTTGATTGATGGTGGCGGATAGGCCTCGATAAGCGGCAACATCTCCTCGTTGAACTTGGCGGTAGAAATCTTACGCTGCGAGTTCAAATAAACATCCTTTGCAGTCTCAAGTACCTTAAAAACGCGCTGCTTTGTCACAGCCGACGTGAAGATAATCGGGAAATCCACAAACGGTGCCAGACGCTCACGGATAGCATTCTCGAAGAACTTCTGCACCTTCTCACTCCTATCCTCAACCAAATCCCACTTGTTTACAACAACAACAAGTCCCTTTTGGTTTCGCTGTATGATTGAGAAGATATTCAAGTCCTGTGACTCAATACCACGTGTGGCATCAATCATTAGAATGCACACGTCGCTGTTCTCAATGGCACGGATGGAGCGCAACACAGAGTAGTACTCGATATCCTCGCTCACCTTGCCTTTCTTGCGGATACCGGCCGTATCAACAAGGTAGAAGTCAAAACCGAACTTTGTGTAACGTGTGAGGATTGAATCGCGTGTTGTACCGGCGATGTTTGTAACAATATTACGGTCTTCACCCAGAAAGACGTTGATTATTGAGCTCTTGCCGGCGTTAGGACGGCCAACCACCGCAAAGCGTGGTATGTTCTCCTCGGGTGCCTCCTCGGCCTCCTTTGTAAACTTTGTCAATATCTCATCGAGCAGGTCACCTGTTCCGCTACCGTTGGCAGCCGATATGCAGTGCATGTCGCCAAGGCCAAGGCTGTAGAACTCGGCAGTGCCGTATTGCATCTCATATGTATCGACCTTGTTGGCAACCACAAGCACCGGTTTCTTTGCGCGGCGCAACATCGATGCCATCTCCATATCAAGGTCGGTGAGACCGTTCATTGCATCCACCACAAAGAGGATAACATCGGCCTCCTCAAGAGCAAGTGTCACCTGGTCACAGATAGCCTCCTCGAATACATCGTCCGAGTTACGCACCCATCCGCCGGTGTCCACAAGCGAGAACTCCTTGCCACACCAGAAGCAACGGCCATACTGGCGGTCGCGTGTTGTGCCGGCCTCGTCCGAAATGATTGCCTGCTTGGTCTCTGTCAGGCGATTGAAAAGGGTTGACTTACCCACGTTTGGGCGACCCACAATTGCTACTAAATTTCCCATAGCTTCTTAATCTTTTTGGTCGTATCCGAAACGGCGCAACTGACGGTCGCTGTTACGCCAATCCTTGTCGACCCTTACATAAATTTCCAAAAATATTCTTTTCCCAAAGAATTTCTCAAGTTCGCGGCGGGCATCGGTTGCCACACGTTTCAGCGCCGAGCCTTCGTGGCCGATGATGATACCCTTCTGCGAATCGCGCTCAACATATATAAGCGCCTTTATATATATTTTTCCTTCATCCTCCTTGAACTGCTCTACAACAGCCTCACACACATAAGGAATCTCCTTGTCGTAGTGCAAAAGGATTTTCTCGCGGATAATTTCCGTCACAAAGAAACGTGCCGGTTTGTCGGTGAGCGCATCCTTCTCGAAGTATGGAGGCGACTCGGGCAACAGCTCCATAACGCGCTTCATAACCACATCGACATTAAACTTTGCAGTTGCAGAAATTGGCAGAATCTCGGCCTCGGGGATAAGTTCGTGCCAAAGTTCTACCTTCTTCACAAGCTCGGCCTGATTGCTGAGGTCAATCTTGTTTATAAGCACAAGAATGGGCACATCGAGCTTGCGCACCTCCTCAATGAAGTCGCTGTTCTTCTCGGGGGTTTCAACCACATCGGTTACGTAGAGCAACACATCGGCATCACGGAGTGCCGAACGCGAAAAACGCAACATAGCCTCCTGCAACTTGTAATTGGGCTTGAGCACTCCCGGAGTATCGGAGAACACAATCTGCGCATCGTCGGTATTCAATATACCCATGATACGGTGTCTTGTAGTCTGTGCCTTGAAAGTGGCAATCGATATTCTCTCACCAACCAGCAGATTCATCAATGTCGACTTGCCTACATTGGGATTACCTACGATATTTACAAAACCGGCTTTATGCATAATATTCAAGAAGAGGTTTACATAAATGATAAAAACGCACCTACAAAATGCCATAGGTGCGTTTTTGTCTTTGACAAAAAACTACCCGCGTCGGCAAAATGCGTCGGCGGTAGAACAATTATTTAGACAGCTTTCTCTACAGCAAGCTTGCCTCTGTAATAACCACACGCACCGCATACGGTGTGATAAACGTGCCACTCGCCACAGTTAGGGCATATAGCCAATGTAGGAGCTACTGCCTTGTCATGAGTTCTTCTCTTGGCAGTTCTTGTCTTTGATTGTCTTCTTTTAGGATGTGCCATTTTTAAAACGTTTTAAATATTTTTCAATTATCTTCTTCTACTTGTAAATCCTTCAATCCGGCCCAACGTGGGTCAATCTGCATCTCCTCGCCGTCACTCTCCGCGTCGGCATCGGCCGAGTGCTTCTTCAGTTTGCCTGTCATCTCGTGGTTGCACTTTCCCGGTGCATGCACACGCTTCATGGGCAATGCCAGGACAATGAACTCATACAGGTACCACGCAATGTTCAAATCCCCTTCATTCTCGGGAACTATCACAATATCGCCTTCATCGGCATAGCTCTCACCGAGTTTCACACGCAAGGTATTCTCGGTGTCGACATCAATCGCCAAGTCATCGAGGCAACGGTCGCAAGGAACAATCACCGTTCCCGCCAACGAAAAAGAGAAATCAAAGATATCCCTATTCTTGTTCACCGCCACTTTGGCCTTGACAGAGCCCTTCTGAAACTCCTCGCCATCGATATCTGCAAAGAATGCATTATCGAGATCGAACTCCAATTCAAGGGAGGCAACTCTCATTCCCTTGAGGTCTACATTATACTTGTCAAATCTTCCCATCGCTACTATAAAATCAACTCAATCAATAATATAACTCCTCAAAAGCAGTGCTTAACATCCACACTATCCGATTTTAGGACACAAAGATAGTAATAAAATTCTTTAGAAACACCTAATTTGATAAAAAACTTTACTTTTTTAGTTCAATACGGAAGGTAGTACCCTTTCCAGGGAGCGATTTCCTGATATATATGCGCCCTTTGTGAAACTCCTCCACAATCCTTTTAGCCAAAGAAAGTCCCAAACCCCAACCACGTGGCTTTGTGGTAAATCCGGGCTTGAACACATCGTCCCACTGCGACTTTGCTATGCCCTTGCCTGTATCAGTCACATCCACAACCACCTTGTCTGTCATATCGGTCACCTCAACAGTTATACAACCATTTCCGCTCATGGCATCAATGGCATTCTTGCACAAGTTCTCAACCACCCACTCAAGCAAAGGAACATTGAGCGGAGCGAACAAGGGAGCACCGGTCTGTATAAGCTCATACTGCACTTTTGCCGGGCTGCGACGCTTCATGTAGCCCACAGCCTTCTCAATAACGCCGTTAACATCAGCTGTAACCGGCTCACTCTTTGAACCTATCTTTGAGAAACGTTCGGCCACCATCTGCAGGCGCTCCACATCGCGCGACATTTCGGGCAACAGTTCATCCCCGGGATACTTACTTTTCAGTACCTCCACCCACGCCATAAGCGACGATATAGGTGTTCCAAGTTGATGGGCAGTCTCCTTTGACAAACCAACCCACACCCTGTTCTGCTCGGCACGCTTTGAGTTGAGGATTGCAACAAAACAGATGATAAAGAACACCACTACAACAGCCAGCTGAATATAGGGATAATAGGCAAGCTGCACCAAAGTATCCGAGTCGTCATAATATATATAGTGATTGTTTCCATCGCCAAGCGGAACCTCAATCATGGTACCCGACTCGCGCATTGCGGCAGCCCTTGACTCAAGTTTATGTTCCGGGATATTATTATAGGAGAGGATATCACCATCCTCGCTTACCATTATGACAGGAATGGTCTTGTTACTGCTAAGAATCTCCTCTTCAAGGCTCACATCCTCGTCAACATCGGCACTGATAAGAGAACTCATGGCCGAAGCCCACACCTCCATGCGGCGCACCTCCTCCTGCTTCAAGTCGTCTACAATAAGATTAGAAACCAGCAACGACACCACAGCAATCACAGCAGCCAATGCAATGAGAGCATACTTCGCATTCCTGAAATTGTTGAACCATTTCATACAATAAACTCTTTTATAGACTATTTAACGTAGAAAAAGAGTGTTTAGTATATTTACAATCATTGATAAAGACCAAAAGCCAACATTAATCCAACGCATTAGGGCGGACACAGCGGTCCGCCCCTACTTTTCCATTTTGGGCCTTTTAATATGCGTTGCAAGCTTTCAGCTTTCCCCTTTCACATTTCAGCTTTATACAACAAAAAAGGACATCCTTTCGAGATGTCCTTTTTTATAAAAGTGGCGATGACCTACTCTCCCACAAATGTTTGCAGTACCATCGGCGCTGTCGGGCTTAACTTCTCTGTTCGGGATGGGAAGAGGTGGATCCCCGACGCTATCAATCGCCTTAATAAGGGTATTGATGCCTTGCATATCGTACAATGTAAGAGTATTTTCTTCACGTCTTCAGTCATGGAAACTGTGTTTTCTTTTATATCAGATTTTTTGTCGCTTGTTTGAAACAAATACTGAAGGTATGGCCCAAAGCATTGACTCTTCACTTCTGTTTTGAAGTGCGGAGCTAAAAAAGCTCTCGGGCAATTAGTACTGCTCGACTGAACATGTTACCATGCTTGCATCTGCAGCCTATCAACGTCGTAGTCTACAACGACCCTCAATGGAAATCTAATCTTGGAGCTAGCTTCGCGCTTAGATGCTTTCAGCGCTTATCTACACCGAACGCTGCTACTCGGCCGTGCCCCTGGCGGGACAACCGATGCACAGGAGGTTCGTCCAACACGGTCCTCTCGTACTAGTGTCAGACCTCCGCAAATTTCCTACGCCCACAATAGATAGAGACCGAACTGTCTCACGACGTTCTGAACCCAGCTCGCGTGCCGCTTTAATGGGCGAACAGCCCAACCCTTGGAACGTACTACCGCTCCAGGATGCGACGAGCCGACATCGAGGTGCCAAACCTCCCCGTCGATGTGGACTCTTGGGGGAGATAAGCCTGTTATCCCTATGGTAACTTTTGTCCGATGAGCGATGGCCCTTCCATTCGGGACCACCGGATCACTAAGTCCGTGTTTCCACCCTGCTCGACTTGTTAGTCTCACAGTCAAGCTCCCTTGTGCCTTTACACTCTGCGGTTGATTTCCGACCAACCTGAGGGAACCTTTGAGCGCCTCCGTTACTCTTTAGGAGGCGACCGCCCCAGTCAAACTGCCTACCAGAAACTGTCCCGAACCCAGATGTTAGTGGTGTCCAGTTAGAATTCAAATTGTACCAGAGAGGTATCTCACCGTTGCCTCCACGAAACCTGACGACTTCGCTTCAAAGGCTCCCTCCTATCCTGCACAGGTACAACCCGAATTCAATTTCAAGCTACAGTAAAGCTCAATAGGGTCTTTCTGTCCTGGTACACGTAATCCGTATCTTCACGGATAATCCAATTTCGCCGAGCCTCTCGCCGAGACAGCGCCCAAATCGTTACGCCATTCGTGCGGGTCAGAACTTACCTGACAAGGAATTTCGCTACCTTAGGACCGTTATAGTTACGGCCGCCGTTCATCGGGGCTTAGCTTCGGAGCTTCGTATTACTACTAACCCTTCCGCGTAACCTTCCGACACCGGGCAGGCGTCAGCCCCTATACATCGTCTTAAGTCGACTTAGCAGAGACCTGTGTTTTTGGTAAACAGTCGCTTGGGCCTATTCACTGCGACCCTATCACGCTCCACGAGTAAATCGCTTCACGCTACCAGGGTACCTCTTCTCCCGAAGTTACGAGGTGATTTTGCCGAGTTCCTTAGCGAGAGTTGTCTCGCGCACCTTAGTATTCTCTACCAACCTACCTGTGGCGGTTTACGGTACGGATACCGGATAATCTCGAGAGCGAAGTTTTTCTTGGCAATTTGGAGTCAACATCTTCGGTTCCGTAGAACCTCCTCATCACGCCTCACATTAACAAGATGGTGGATTTTCCTGCCATCTCTAGCTACACGCTTAAACAGACACTTCCAATCGTCTGCATGCTTATCCTCTTGCGTCCCTCCGCTTCTGATAACGATTATCAGATAGTATCGGAATATCAACCGATTGTCCATCGCCTACGCTTTTCAGCCTCAGCTTAGGGTCCGACTAACCCCACGCGGACGAGCCTGCCGTGGGAAACCTTAGGTTTTCGGTGCATTGGATTCTCACCAATGTTTTCGCTACTTATGCCGACATTCTCACTACTGCTTCGTCCATCAGTCCTTTCGTTCTAACTTCGTCCTACAACAGTACGCTCCCCTACCCATATAGTAAACTATATGACGCAGCTTCGGTTATATGCTTGAGTCCCGGTGTATTTTCGGCGCGGAGTCGCTTGACCAGTGAGCTATTACGCACTCTTTCAAGGGATGGCTGCTTCTAAGCCAACCTCCTGGTTGTCTCAGCAACTCTACCTCCTTAACCACTTAGCATATATTAGGGACCTTAACTGGCGCTCTGGGCTGTTTCCCTCTTGGCCATGGATCTTATCACTCATAGCCTCACTGCTGGACAATAACATTACAGGCATTCGGAGTTTGACATTGTTTGGTACATCATTTCGACGCCCGCACAAAACCAGTGCTCTACCTCCTGCAAGATAAATCCAACGCTGTGCCTAAACGCATTTCGGGGAGAACCAGCTAGCTCTTGGTTCGATTGGCATTTCACCCCTAACCTCAACTCATCCACTGATTTTTCAACATCAGTTGGTTCGGACCTCCACGTAGTGTTACC
>JAZRRI010000038.1:0-8356 GCA_045650605.1 Bacteroidaceae bacterium
TACTTTGGGATGGATTAGGGTCCATTGGAGTGACGGTCTACTTGCTTAGCACTAATAAAGATACTTCCTTTTGTTATTTCTCATTCATTTTGAGGAGCGTCAATTCGGTACTTTGGGGAGCTAAAGCTCCCGTTGTCGCAAGCAACGCTCCCCCGCGTTGCCAAGAGGGACAGTTTTGCGACTCCACAAAAACAGACCGTCGGCGAGAGACTGCTCGCCGACGGTCTATTATCAATTATGGCAATTATTCAGCCTTGGGCTTACGGCCGCACTTTCTCTTTGGTTTCTCCTCGACAACAGGCTCTGCAACCTCAGCAGGAGCTTCAACAGCCTTCTTGGCAGCCTTCTTCTCCTTGGTAGCGAGCTTTGTCTTGAGCTGCTCAACCTCGGCCTCCAACTGTACAATCTCAACCTCCTGGTTCTCGATCATCTGCTGCAAAGCACCAAGTTCCTCGTTATCCATGTCGGGGTACTGTGCACGTACGCGAGCAAGGAAGTCGCCCAGGATGTTCATGTAGTTTGTGAAGGCATCGTATGGTGACTCGTAGATGCAACGCTCGGTGATGATACCGTTCTGCTTTGTTGTCATGAAACGGAGGTTCTCGGCAGCCTGCAAGTAGTCGAAATCCTGTTTCAGCTTCTTGTCATCGGTGAGCATGATGCGCTCTGCCACGCTGTAGAGCTTGTTGAAAGCCTCGCGCTGCAGGGTGTTACCCAACCATGAGCTGGCGTCGCGCTCCTCGTCCATCCAAGAGAGTGGATAAGGCACTTCGAGTGAGCCAACAGACTTGTGGTTGTCGATAACCTCCGATGGTGTAGAGAAGGTGATTCCCTTGGCAGCTGCGCAAGCGGGCAATGCCTTGAGGAAGTCGAGGATGTGCGACTCCAATGGCTGTGCCATACCGATGGCAGAGAGGTTCATGAAGATGTTGATTACCTGCTCCTCCTCGGGGAACTGTGCAATCCAGTCGATGTATGTCTCGGCGAACAATGGGTACTCGCTCCAGTCGGGGTTAGAGAAACGGAGTGAGATATCGTCTGAGAGCTTATAGTCGCGGAGCAACAGTTTGAGGTTTGATGCCAACGCGCAGTTGTAAACGAAGTGTGGGCTCTTCCATGCGAGGATGTGCTTTGCACCCTCGGAGAGCATACCCTTGAAGCCCATCTGTGATGCCATCTCACCAATCTCGTCGGAGTATATGAGACCTGAGTTACGCAACACTTTTGGTTTCTTGCCAAAGAGCTCCTTGATCTTGCGGTTCTGGCGCATAACCTCTTCCATGAACACCTCTTTCGATGCCAATGATGAGAGGCCGTGTGAGTATGGCTCGCAAAGGAACTCGCAGCAGCCGGTCTTGTTAATCTCGTGCAACAGCTCAATCACCTGTGGTGCATAGAGCTCAAGCATTTCGAGACCTGTACCCGATACCGAGAAGGCTACCTTGAAAGCGCCGTTGCTCTCGCGTATCATCTCAAGCATTGTCTGCAGAGCCGGAACATATGACTTCTCGGCAAGCTCCATTGTCATACTCTCGTTGGCGTAATCGTCGTAGTAGTAGTGATCACTGCCTATGTCGAAGAAACGGTAACGTTTCAACTGTCTGATTTGATGCAATTCGAAATAGAAACAAATTGTCTTCATATTATTTCTTGTTTTTTAATTATTACCAACCCAATACTTTTTCATACATTTTTCTCAGCCTCAATGCCACATCCTCCCATGTGATGCTGTCAACCTCCTTACGGCCCTCTACCTTAAGGTACTCGTAGAGCGACTCGTTGTTACAGATTGAGTAGATGGCATCGGCCATGGCATTGATATCCCAATAGTCGGTCTTGATACATTTGTCGAGAATCTCGGCACAACCTGACTGTTTTGAGATGATGGTGGGCACGTCGCACTGCATTGCCTCGAGCGGAGAGATACCGAAAGGTTCACTAACCGACGGCATGATATACACGTCACTGGCCTTGAGGCACTCATATACCTGACGGCCACGCATGAAGCCGGGGAAGTGGAACCTGTCCGAAATGCCGCGCTGCGCAACAAGACGAATCATGTCGTTCATCATGTCGCCGCTACCGGCCATGCAGAAACGGATGTTCTTTGTCTTCTTAAGCACCTGTGCGGCAGCCTCAACGAAGTACTCGGGGCCCTTCTGCATTGTAATACGGCCAAGGAATGTAACCACCTTTTCGCCGGGTATCTTCTTTGGAACAATGTCAAGAATCTCCTGCTCAAGCGGTGTTACGGCATTGTGCAATGTCGATACCTTGCTTGGGTGCTGGTGATACTTGTGGATAACGGTCTGGCGTGTGAGCTCACTCACGCAGAAGATGTGGTCGGCATTGTCCATACCGTTCTTCTCAATTGCGTAGACAGTGGGGTTGACGTTACCACGGCTGCGGTCGAAGTCGGTAGCATGTACGTGGATAACGAGCTTTTTGCCCGATACCTGCTTGGCATGTATGCCGGCAGGGTATGTGAGCCAGTCGTGAGAGTGGATGATGTCGAACTCCTCGGTGCGGGCTACAACGCCGGCAATGATTGAGTAGTTGTTGATTTCATCGTGTAAGTTATCGGGGTAACCGCCGGCAAACTCCATACAACCAAGGTCGTTGGTGTGCATGTAGCTGAAGTCGCTGTAGATGTGGTCCCTGTAGCGATAGTACTCCTCGGGGGTCATCACCTTGCCAATGCGGCTGTTTACATAATCGTGGTTGACATCCTTCCACACAATGGGCACTGAGTTCATTGCCACAATTCTGAGGAAGCTGTTGTCTTCGTCACCGTATGGTTTAGGGATACAGAACTTAATCTCGACATCGCCCTGCTGGACGAATCCCTTTGTAAGTCCATAACTTGCCGTACCGAGTCCACCCGAGATATGAGGCGGGAACTCCCAACCGAACATTAATACTTTCATATTTCTTATCCCTCCATTTTAGATTCGTACTGTTTTAGTATCTGGCTTGTCCTGAGGATTGCCGCCACGTTCATGGCAAATGCCACGGCACCACGTCCCTTGAATGGCGGGTTACCGTCGAACACCTCGGGGATTGAACCGATACAGTGCTGGACAATCTCATCCTCGTAACCGATCATCTGTCGCTGAACGAATGATACGCCGCTGAGCTTGTAGGTCTTCAGATAAGCCTCGTAGTAGAAACCGCCGAGCCAAGGCCATGCTGTACCCTGATGGTAAGCATAGTCGCGCTGGATTTGCGGACCTACATAGTTGGGGTTATAACCTACACTCTTTGGCGAGAGTGAGCGCAAGCCACGTGGGGTAAGAAGTTCCTTGGTGACTGTATCGAGCACTTTTTTCCTCTGCTTCGAGTCGAGCGGCGAGTGGTCAAGAGCCACAGCGAATATCATATTGGGGCGAACGCTCCAATCGACATAGTCACCGTCGACGTAGTCATAGAGATAGCCGTACTCGTTGAGGAACACCTCAACGAATGATTTGCCTGCAAGAGGTATGAAGTGCAGAAGTGAATCGAGAACCTCGGTGTTGCCTGTCAACGCTGCCATCTCCTCAATGAACTTCAATGCATTGTACCACAAGGCATTGATTTCAACCACATAGCCTGTGCGCTGTACAACGGAGCGGCCATTGACGGTTGAGTTCATCCATGTGACAGCCTTGTCGCGACCGTTAGTTGCAAGCAGGCCGTTAGGTGTAACACGCAGGTTGCTGTGCTTGTTGTTGCGCACATAGTCATAGATGCGCATCAACAGGTCGCCATACTGGTCGCGGCAAGCCTCGATGCTGCACTCCTTGGCATACTGCTGCAGAGCCCAGATGCACCACAAGAGCACGTCGGGGTGCTCCATCTCATATATCTTGCAGTCACTTATCTTGCCATTCATGAAGTCGTTGATGGCAATGGTGGCTGTCTTCATAACTCTCTCGAACTCATCGACATGTCCCTGTGACAATGTGAGGCCGGGAAGTGACACAAAGAGGTCGCGTGCGCGGCACTTGAACCAAGGATAACCGGCAAGGATGTATGTGTGCTGGCCCTGAACATTGAAGAACTGGTTACCTGCACACTGCATGCAGTGCATGAAGTTGTCACGCGGGTCACGGATTTTCTCCTCGTGCTCAAAGGCAGCCTTCATTGTGCGGGCTGTCATTGGAGATACACCGCCCGAGAAGACGATGCTCTCACCGGCCTTCATCTTCACCTCGAAGAAACCGGGAACATAGAGATCCTCATTGAAGTCGTAACCGCGCTCAAGCTCCTTCACATACTCTATTCCGCGATACCAGTCGGGCTGGTACACGAACTCGTTCTTCTTGTTGAGCTGCATGTAAAGGTTGGGGTAATCGGCATACATGCGCATGCTGATACCGTTCTCAACCTCTTTGTAGCTGCGGTCGGCGATGTTGTTCTCGTGAGTATACTCACGTACACTGCGGAACGCGCAGAATGGGCGCAGACGCAATGTAACCGCCGTATTCGCCTTGAGCAAGGTGTAACGGATAAGGATTCTGTTCTCGTGGTGCACAAAGGCTTTCTCTTTCTTGAGCCATACACCACCTACATTGTAGATTGTGGTTGGGACGCGCTCCCAGGCGAACTCACGGATATACTTGTTGCCACGTGGGGCGAAATTGTCGGCATTGTACTTGTGCAAGCCCAAGTTGAACTCTGCACCGTGCAAAACAACAGTCTCGTCGAGCGACGACAACAGCACGTGGTTTTCATCATCCAGTTCAGGAATTGGAACAACCAGCAATCCATGGTACTTACGGGTATTACAATCGACGATTGTAGAGCAATGGTATGCACCCGAGCGGTTGGTTCTCAAAATTTCCTTCTGTAACGACTCCTCCAAGTTCGTCATCAGCGTTTTTTCGAATCGCAAATAACTCATCTCGTACTATTTATTATGATTATAACTAAGTTTTTTTCACAACCCCAAATATAAGGATTTATATCTTCAATTACAAGTTGAGCGAAGTATTTTTGCTAAAAAACGTAAAAAAATACAAAAACGGGAGAAAATGGTAACAAAAAAGCGGCAAAAAAGCGAGAGAGACGGCTTGCGTTGGGTATCATTGTCCCTATTTGGGGCGGGGCTGCCCAGCCACCACAGTTCACGCTTTGCGCGGTTTTCACCCCTCTGCAACCTCTTTGCCCGCCCCTATTCACAAAAAGAGGGACAGCATTTTTTACCGTCCCTACATTTTGCGTTTATGTCATATATAACGTGAGTTCGATATAAGCTAAATCAAATCGCAAACCTGTCATCCCGACAGAGCGTAGCGACGAGGGATCTCTGAATCCGCGAATAATGAGATTCCTCACACAAGGTTCGGAATGACAAAATACGCTAAATTTTAGTATAAATTCTTATATCGAACTCACGTTAAATAGCGTGTTTTGAGCGGAAAGCCCCCGCTCCTTCGGTTCGCTGCAATTATCTCACAGCCTCGCGCACTCTCAATAGTTTGTCGAGCAGCCCTTCAAGCAAATCGAGGCGGAGCATGTTGGCACCGTCGCTCTTTGCCACTGCCGGGTTCTCATGTGTCTCGATGAAAAGTCCATCGGCACCAACAGCAATGGCAGCCTTCGCAATGGTTTCAATCATCTCGGGCATGCCGCCTGTAACACCGGCCGTCTGATTAGGCTGCTGCAATGAGTGCGTGATATCCATAACCACCGGATAGCCGAACTTCTTCATCTGCGGGATGCCGCGGAAATCGACAACAAGGTCCTGATAGCCGAAAGTGGTTCCACGCTCGGTGAGCATGACATTGCCCGCACCACCCTCGGACACTACCTTCTCGGCGGCGTACTTCATAGCATCGGGCGAGAGGAACTGTCCTTTCTTTATATTAACGATGCGACCGGTCTTTGCCGCCGCCACAAGCAGGTCGGTCTGGCGGCAGAGGAATGCGGGTATCTGCAGAATATCGACATACTCGGCAGCCATCTCAGCCTCCTCGGCCGAATGAATATCGGTAACCACAGGTATGTTGAATGTCTCGCGCACACGGCGCAACACACGCAAAGCATTCTCGTCACCAATTCCGGTAAAGGAGTCGAGACGCGAACGGTTGGCCTTGCGATATGAACCCTTAAAGACATAGGGGATATTCCTATCGGCAGTAATAGACAGCACACGTTCGGCAATCCGCATTGCCATATCCTCGCCCTCGATGACACAAGGGCCTGCAAGGAGAAAGAAATTCTCGGTAGATGTCAATTCTCTTATAGTCATAACACTTTATCTGTTTTTTATTTTTGTAGGTATTATCAAATTAAGTTTCTCGGGCTCCACTGTCACCTGCAAAGGAAATGTGGGTGCAAAAGGGCGGCCGTCGATTCCAAGCCTTGCACCGCCGACAGACTCAATCACAATCTCGGTTGTCCTGTAGGGTTCAACAAGCCTGAAATTCAGAATTCTGCGGCGCAGCACCATGACAAGACCTTTGATGACACCGAAGAATGGCGACATTTTCATTGCCGAGACATCGAGCCAACCGTTGTATGGCACGGCGCTTGGTGTCATTCCATAGCCGGTGGAGTTGCCAATGCACAGCATCATGAACGTTTTGTCGACAAGTTGGTTGTTAAGTCTGAACCTCATCTTGAAATTCTGCCTGCTGAAAAGCAGATACAACAATGCGCGCACACGGTATATCATTTTTGCGAATATAGTGCTTTTTTTGTTGGCAAGTGCTACAATCTCGGCCGACATTCCCACGTTCAACACGTTCAGGAAGTAGCGCTTTGCCTCAACACCGTCGACATAGTAGGTACAACAGCCTACATCGACCTTGCGTACACGCCCGGCAATGATGTTGTCGACGGCAGCCCTGTAATCATGGGGTGAGAGGCTCCAATAGGAGGAGTAGTCATTGGCTATGCCATTGGGAATTATCCCAAGCGCCACCTCGGAAGCACGGTACGATGCCATGAGCCCGTTCAGTGCATCCTGCAGTGCACCATCGCCACCAATGACAACAATGGCACTGTACCCATCATTGGCATACTTCAGCGCCTGGCACTCGACGGAATTCGCAGTGTCGGCACAGAAGAAGTCATACGCAACCTCCTTTTCATCAAGGTACTCACGTATAAGACTCCAGCGCTTCATGGGGCGCAAAGCTCCAATCATGGGCATATATATTATACCCCAACGGCGTCTGTCCATATTCCTGGGCTCACTCATAAAGCAATGTCTTAATTTGTTCCACAAGTTCGGGCAATGGGCGCATTGCGTCGACCCAATGTATTTGTACACCGCGTTTCTCCATTCCACGGAACCAAGTCATCTGGCGCTTGGCAAACTGGTGTATTGCAATCTCAAGCCCGGAGACCATTTCGTCATACCCCATTGCCCCGGTGAGATAGAGTGTCAGGTATTTATACTCCAGGCCGTAGTATATCAGTTGGTCGGGTTGCAGCCCACTGTCGAGCAAGCCGCGCACCTCGTCGACCATGCCACACGCAAGCCTCTCGCGCAAACGACGGCTGATTCTCTCGCGGCGCACTTCCCTATCAACCTGCACACCAATGGTCAATGCTTTAATCTGCGGAAAATAACGTTCCTCGACAGGGCAGTTGCGGTAGTACTCCTCTATTTCAATGGCACGTATGGCACGTTTCTTGTTGTCGGTATCGGTATTGTTATGCAGTTGTTTGTATGTAGCCAGCAGCGCCGTCAGTTCCTCAAGGCTCTTCTCTTCGAGCTCGGCACGCAAGGGCGGGTTCTCGGGCACGGGCAACAGACGGTAACCCTTGAGCACAGACTCCACATAGAGCCCGCTGCCACCACACATGACGGGATAGGCACCGCGTTTCTTTATATCCTCATAGGCCACAAGGAAATCGCGCTGGAACTCGAAGAGATTATATTTTTCGCCGGCATCGACAATATCGAGCAAGTGCGACGGCACTGTAACGCCACCGCGCGTATACTCTGCAATATCCTTTCCCGTGCCAATGTCCATTCCGCGGTAGACCTGACGGCTATCGGCACTGATTATCTCGCCACCGGGAATGGACAAAGCCAGTTCGACAGCCAAGGAGGTCTTGCCACAGGCCGTAGGACCCACAATTGACACGAGGTCATATTTCTCTTTACGTGTATGCATCGACAATAACTCTGTTACAAAATGCGAAGTTAATGCAAGTTAGCGGCAATAGCAAAATATGGAGTGCTTTTTTATCCACAACAACGCTCACATGCGCGCGTACCTTAAATAATTAGGTAATGATATAGATGTTGACCCGGCGATGTCATCCCGACAGAGCGTAGCGACGAGGGATCTCTAAAAATGATATACGAGATATCTCACATATGTTCGATATGACACCTACGCGGTGTTTTCTAAAA
>JAZRRI010000039.1:0-31720 GCA_045650605.1 Bacteroidaceae bacterium
TTTGTTGCTATATTATAGATGAACCAATAAAACAATAGTTATGATAAACAACAAAGCATTAGTCTGTTCCTATGTGGCAAAGATGTTCGCAGACGGCACCAAGTATCACGAATCTATCAAAGAGTCGGACAACATCGGTTATATCTACGATGCAGTGGAGGAGTTGCTCAACACAAAACTATCGAAGCAGGAAAGAAAGGAGTTGCCTCTTGATGTGCAGATAATAAGGCTGACGGAGCGAACCAAGGATGATTATGACGCCCAACTCATCATTGCCGCATACTTGCTGATGACGGTGGCAGCACAACTCTGAACATCGGCGCGTTGACTTTATCAATCAACACGATGGCACAGATGCAGATATCATGCTCGCCGTCGCTTGCATTGCGCGTGCCAAATTCGCATCCGTTCCCGTTGAAAAAAACAGAAAAAATCACTTTTCTTCTTCTTATTATTATATTTACAACCGTTGCAACAAATTATACATTAAATTAAAATTCAAGAACAATGGATTACGAAAGACTCAGTGAGATTTTTGAACAATATGGTTCAATGCCCCTTTCATGGGGTGATGTGATTGAAGAACAAACTTTTAAGAATTTTTTTGAAAGTAATGCTTTTGAGGGCACTAACTGTACGTTTGGTGAAATGCATGACAAGGCATTGGAGAGACTCGGCAACATCGTTGATGCTTTCATCACCCTTGCAGGTGTTGATGAAAACGATAGTCAGAAACTCGCGCTAATGGCAGTGCTCTATGAAATATTGTGGGATGAAGTATGTGGTTGTTGGAATGATGATACAGATATTATTCGTATTGAATATAACGATGAAGTCTTAGTCAACAAACCCACAAATGAGGTGCTTGAAGAGTATAAGTCGTATTTAGAAAAGGTAGAAGGTCATGTGCCTCCCTATGAATGCGAAGATGAGGATTGGGACGATGAAGAATGATGATAACCAACAGATGAAACCAAACAAAAAATCCCCGAGGCTGCCACACACGGAGCAGTCTCGGGGATTTTGTTGGGTGAGGGTGAGTTTAATATAAGAAACCAAAAAGCCAAAGAGGAATCTTGTTCCCCAATGCATATTCGATATTGTCGGCAGCAATGAATGCATTCTCTGCACTGGCAATCTGCTTGCCATCCTTGCTTGCTCCACCCACCTCGATGGTATATTTTCGGTCAATAACGAAGTCGCCCTGTTTGGCATACTCTACCGTATGCTTATATGAGAGTTGATTGACAAAAAATGTTTCACGCACAGTGCCGGCTTCTACTTGTGTGAGCGAGAGTGCATGCAGCAGATTGCAATTCTCCATATAAATCTTGTCTGGTTTCTGCATTCGCTTGAGGTTAACTGAATCGCTATATAGGAGGTTGATTAGTTTGGCCCGACCGAGATGAGCAAGATAATTGACAATGGTGTTACGATTGAGCTCTGCCGTTTGAGCCATCTTGCTGATATCTACCGCAAAGGGTACACCGCTACTGACTACGGATAGCAGACTTTTTAGCTTACGCACATTGGCAATATCTACATTGCCCAACTGTGGAAGTTCAATTTCTAAAATCATATTCACCACCCGTTGCACCTGAGTGAGATAATCTATCTGTTGCTCCATGAAGAAGGGGTAGTATCCTTCTTCTAGATAGTGGGAGAAGTGTTGTAGGGGTCTGCATGCAGCCAACACCTTCTCTGACACCTCCAACGGGTGGTTAAGGATGTCGTCTAGTGTGAGGACGGGCAATGAGATGTTTTCTTTGATCATCAGATATTCACGGAACGAAAGGCCCTGTAGGTCATAGCTCACGCAACGTCGCGACAGGTCGGCCTCGGCATTGAGGATGTTGAGCAACGATGAGCCCGTGAATATGATTTGTAGTTCGGGAAATCCGTCGTAGATGTTCTTGATTTCGCGGCTCCAACCTTCATATTTATGCACCTCGTCAAGGCACAAACATTTTCCTCCTCGTTGGTAGAACTCTTCGGCCAGATCAAGTAGCGAATGGCGGGTGAAGTATAAGTGGTCCAAACTTGCATACAAGGCAACTGTTGGCGATGTGCCATATCTCTTTTTAATGTATTGCAAAAGCATTGTTGTCTTGCCCACACCGCGAGCTCCACGTACAGCAATGAGTCGTGCATCCCAGTTAATTGCCGTCATCAAACTACGCTCGAAAGGCATATTCAAATGTCCCAATAGTCGCAAATGTTGAGATTGTAGTTGCTGCATAATCTATTTGTTATTAGTTACCGATACAAAGATAATGCAATTTGCTTAATAGAATAAGCAAAATAGCAAAAAAAATGCTTAATAGAATAAGCAAATCTATTAGTCCCTGATATAACAATGATTTCCTATAAGTTATAATATTCTGTATCCATTATTAGCCCTCCATCACACATATTTTACAAACTTTAACACTTTTGCAACATTTTGATATTCCTTGCGTTACGGACTATTTTCAACCAAAAAAGCACTTGACTTTGAATTTTTTTCCTTTTGTTTCTATATTATACATAAACGGATAGAAAAACTATGGAAAAGAAAAGAAGCACAAAAAAGAAAATCACACTGTTGCAGGCTGTTGAAAAGGTCATTGCACTTACCGAGGATTCAAAGCTCGACAAGAAGATTCTGCAAAAGGCAAAACCATACAGCAGTTTCCTTGCCGAGAGCTACGGCATAACAGAGACGCAGGCTGTGCTGTTCTGCGTGTGTCTTGAGAAAGGCCCCAACCGTGTGGATTTCAATGACCTTGCACGCTTCCTTGACCTCAACTGCATACACATGTACAGCTATGCCGACGACATTGCCGCCCTTGTGAACCATCGCCTGCTGCGCTACCGCAACGCTAAGACCGAGGATGAGTTCGATGTCTATCAACCGGTGATTAAGGCACTGAGACACAACCAGGCATACCATCTGCCGGCAATGAAGGGGCTCAACTGTGCACAGTTCTTTGACCAGATAGATTCAATCTTCAACGACCTTGGCAACAATAGCATAAACCCGGAGGAAGCAATAAGAAACATCAACCAGCTCTTTGAGGACAATGGTGACATCAAGTTTGTGAAAGAGGTTAAGAGACGCAACCTCGGCGGCGAGAGCCTGTTGTTGTTGATGCTGTTCTGCCAAAAGCTGATAATAGATGACGACGACGATATACGCTTTCCCCAGATGGAGGACATTTTTGAATCGGCAAGTGACTTCAACGAGTGCAAAGCCAAACTGCGTAATGGGGAACACGCACTGATGGAACGCAACCTTGTAGAGCACATCTGCGTGAACGGTATTGCCGACAACACACGCTACAAACTCACCGAGGAGGCCAAGCGCTCGTTGCTGAGTGAAATGAAAATCAACACCAAGGAGGAAAATATTGCCGACCTGTTGCAGCACCGCACCATAACAGCAAAGGAGCTGTTCTACACACAAGGCATTGAGGACGAGGTGGCACGCCTTGCCACATTCTTTGCTCCCGAGAAATACAACGAGATACGCGAGCGTATGAAGCAGAAGGGATTCCGCCAAGGCTTTGCCTGCCTTTTCTATGGGGACCCCGGCACGGGAAAAACCGAAACGGTTTACCAGCTTGCACGCCAAACGGGGCGCGACATTATGACGGTTGATGTTCCGCAAATAAAGAGCAAATGGGTGGGCGACAGCGAGAAGAACATAAAGGCACTCTTCGACCGCTACCGCGAGATTTCAAAGCGTTGCACACAAGCCCCGATACTGCTGTTCAACGAGGCAGATGCCATCATTGGCACACGCAAGAACGGTGCAACCAGTGCTGTTGACAAGATGGAGAACTCGATACAGAATATCATCTTGCAGGAGATGGAGACACTCGACGGCATCATGATTGCCACCACCAACCTACAGGACAACCTTGACCCGGCTTTTGAGCGCCGCTTCCTCTACAAGATAAAGTTTGAGAAGCCCGACGAGAGTGTGCGTGCAAGAATTTGGCAGACAATGATTCCCGAACTCTCCACAGCCGATGCCGGTACCCTTGCTGCAAGCTACGACCTCAGCGGCGGACAGATTGAGAACATCGCACGCAAGCACGCCATAAACAGTGTGTTGTATGGTGAGCAGGAGCAAGCGCTCGACACCTTGATGCGTGACTGTGCCAACGAAAAACTCACAAACACCCCCACACGCAACAGAGTAGGGTTTTAACAGTTGCAGACTGGCTGTATTGGTGCACCACCACCCTGCCGCCACACCATTGGCAAGGTTGTGGATGAAAAGACATTATTGCATATATATTAACCACCTGATTTAATGAATATGAGCGACGCTGAAAAAAAGATTCTTGACCAAATCAAGAAACAGATGAAGGAACACGGGCTGGTGTCCTACAAAGTTGGAGTCTTTGAGGGTTATATAGGTAAAATAAAGGTTACTCCAAAAGGATGGCAACGGTTACTTGTACCCATAAAGGGCTATCACTATGATGATTACGAACTTCCCCAAATAATGCACCTTAAAGGCGAACTCTATTTTATAGTAAAAAAGGAACATCAAACCTATGACGTTCCCTATAAAAAAGAGTTTTACCGTTACACATGGGATGAAATGGTCAATATGGTAGAAGGCATGCCATGGAGCATCAGAACCTTCAATTATGGAGGTAAAGGCCACACCACCTGGAGAACAGGACTATTAAAAGCGATTGAAAGTAGCCTAAGTTGTTACGATGCACACGAAGAGATAAAGGAAAAATTGAGTGACAGGGAAATTGAAATACTTGTCGAGAGAAATGAGGATGAAAAAGACCTTGCAGAAAAGTTGATTGACAAGATGTTAGGATATTAAACAATACATACCATGGGAAGCTGAAAGTTCGTGCAAGCGAGCAAAATGCACTGAAAGCGGGGGCAAGCCTGCAGGACTGATGCGCCATTTGCTGTTGACTGTTTTTGTTTTCTAAAACTGTAACAGACAGGCCGCATACACCACAAAAAATGAAAGCTTTAAATAATGCTAATTTGTTGATAAATATACCCAGTTTTTTAGTGCAAAATCGGGCAAAAAAAGTTAACTTCGCGAGAAATTGGAGGCACCACCTCCGGTTTCTCGCTTAACGTTTTTATTTTCAACAGAATAAACTTCAAACACACAATTTTATATGTCAACAAAAAGAATTAAATCGGCATTGGTTTCCGTTTTCTACAAGGACGGTTTGGACGAGATTATCAAGATGCTTCATGCAGACGGTGTTCAACTCATTTCAACAGGCGGTACTCAGCAGTTCATTGAGTCACTTGGCATCCCCTGCACAGCAGTGGAGAGCCTCACAGGTTACCCATCAATCCTGGGTGGCCGCGTAAAGACTCTGCACCCAAAGGTGTTCGGCGGTATCCTTGGCCGCAGAGAGCTTGAGAAGGACCAGCAGCAGATGGCAGAGTATGAGATTCCCGAGATTGACCTTGTGATTGTTGACCTCTATCCATTTGAGCAGACTGTTGCATCGGGTGCATGCGATGCCGACATCATCGAGAAGATTGACATAGGCGGTATCTCACTTATCCGTGGTGCTGCAAAGAACTTCAACGATGTTGTCATTGTTGCAAGCAAGGCACAGTATGCTCCACTCCACGAGATTCTGAAGAACAACGGTGCACAGACAACTCTTGAGGAGCGCCGTTTCTTCGCACGTAAGGCTTTCGCTGTTTCATCGGCTTACGACTCAGCTATCTTCAACTGGTTCGACAAGGAGACAAACAGCGCATTCCGCCAGACAAACGACACGCCGATGTCATTGCGTTACGGCGAGAACCCACACCAGAAGGGTGCCTTCTACGGTAACTTCAACGACATGTTGGAGCAGATTCACGGTAAGGAGATCTCTTACAACAACCTGCTTGACATCAATGCAGCCGTTGAGCTCATCAATGACTTTGCAGGCGAGACAACATTCGCCATCCTCAAGCACAACAATGCTTGTGGCCTGGCTTCACGCCCCACATTGGCCGAGGCTTGGGATGCAGCCCTTGCAGGTGACCCTGTATCGGCATTCGGCGGTGTGCTCATTGCAAACGCAAATGTCGACAAGGCTACAGCAGAGAAGGTGAACGAGATTTTCTTCGAGGTTATCATTGCCCCAAGCTACGATGCCGATGCCCTTGAGGTACTCAAGCAGAAAAAGAACCGCATCATCCTCATCCAGAAGCAGACCGAGATACCCGAGAAGACATTCCGCAGCGTGCTTAACGGTGTTCTTGTACAGGACCGTGATGCAAAGGTTGAGACTGCAGCCGACCTGCAGACAGTTTCAAAGGTTGCTCCAAAGGCCGAGGAGATTGAGGACATGCTCTTTGCAAACAAGATTGTAAAGCACAGCAAGAGCAACGCTATCGTTCTTGCAAAGAACAAGCAGCTCATTGCAAGCGGTGTGGGACAGACATCACGCGTTGACTCATTGCGCCATGCCATTGAGAAGGCTGGCAACTTCGGTTTCTCTCTCCAGGGTAGCGTAATGGCAAGCGACGCATTCTTCCCATTCCCCGACTGCGTGCAGATTGCTCACGAGGCAGGTGTTACAGCGGTTGTTCACCCCGGCGGTTCAATCCGCGACAAGGAGTCTGTCGATTACTGTGACGCAAACGGCGTGGCAATGGTAATCACAGGTTTCCGTCACTTCAAACATTAATTCTAAAAAACGAAAAACAGGAAAATGGGTCTATTTTCATTTACAAAAGATGTTGCCATTGACTTGGGTACAGCCAATACCATCGTCTCGTACGACGGCAAGATTGTCGTTGACGAGCCATCGGTTGTAGCCATCGACGGGACAAAGAAGATGATTGCCGTTGGTAAGAAGGCAAAGCAGATGCACGAGAAGACCAACCCCAACATACAGACCATACGCCCACTGAGAGACGGCGTCATCGCAGACTTTTATGCCTGCGAAATGATGATGCGCGGCTTTATTGAGAAGGTGAACATGGGCAGCAAGCTGTTCACACCATCACTGCGAATGGTGATTGGTGTGCCCTACGGCTCTACCGAGGTTGAGTTGCGTGCCGTACGCGACTCGGCCGAGCATGCCGGCGCACGCGACGTGTATCTGATTTACGAGCCAATGGCTTCGGCTCTCGGTATTGGTCTTGACGTTACCGCGCCCGAGGGAAACATGGTCGTTGACATAGGTGGCGGTTCGACAGAGATTGCCGTAATATCACTTGGAGGCATTGTGTCAAACGGTTCACTGCGCACTGCGGGTGACGACTTTACAGCCGACATCCAGGACTACATGAGCCGCCAGCACAACGTACGTGTCAGCGAGCGTATGGCCGAACGTATCAAGATACACGTAGGTTCAGCACTCACAGACCTTGGCGACGAGGCTCCACAGGACTACATTGTCCACGGTCCTAACCGCATAACAGCCATGCCTATCGAGGTACCTGTATGCTACCAGGAGATTGCACACTGTATTGACAAGTCAATCATAAAGATTGAGAATGCCATCATCAGTGCATTGGAGCAGACACCACCCGAGCTCTATGCCGACATTGTACACAACGGCATCTACCTTGCCGGTGGCGGCGCATTGCTCCGCGGTCTTGACAAGCGCTTGTCGAACAAGATAAACATACCTTTCCACATTGCAGAGAACCCACTCTACTGTGTTGCCAAAGGTACCTTGCAGGCGCTCAACGACCTCTCATATCCTTTCTTGATGAGATAAAAAAGAGAAAGATACCGTGCGGTCGATACTGGATATACTTATAAAGCACAATCACTGGTTCCTTTTCCTGTTACTGGAAGGAATCAGTTTTGTGCTTATTGTCTGTTTCAACAACTACCAGAGCGCGACAATGTTCACATCGGCAAGCAGTATCGCCGGAAACATCTACTCGGCATCAACCGACATCAACAGCTACTTCAACCTCAAAACCGAAAACCAGACATTGGTAGACCTCAATAGAGAATTGGTGAATGAGGTAGAGAATCTGAAGAGAGAGCTGAGAGCCTTTGAGGACAGCGCATCGGTTGCCACTCTACAGCAGCAGTTGCAGTGCCACAACGGATTCAACTACAACACTGCAAAAGTTGTCAACAACTCCGTGAACAAGGTAAACAACTATATTACCATTGACAAAGGAACACGACAAGGAGTCGGGCAGCAGATGGGTGTATTCAATCACCAGGGTGTCATCGGCATCACCTATACGTCATCGGAAAACTTCACAATCGTATTGCCATTGCTCAACAGCAAGAGCATCATCAGTTGCAAGGTAAAGGGCAACACCCTGTGCTCACTCAAGTGGGATGGCAAGGATACGCGCCACTCTTACCTGATTGACCTGCCAAGATACGAGCTTTTCGAGAAGGGGGACACGGTATACACAAGCGGTTTCTCATCAATATTCCCGGCGGGAATTCCTGTAGGACGCATAGAGAGGCTTGAGGATTCGGCCGACGGACAGGCATACCGTGCACGCGTGGAACTGTTTGCCGATTTTGCAAGCGTAGACAATGTATTCGTTGTCGGCAATGACAACAGCGCAGAGCAGGAGCAACTTGAACAAAGCATAGAAAAAAGCAAATGACAAGCAAGACAATAGCCCGTGCAGGATACTTCGTGCTGCTTTCACTTGCACAAGTAATCATATTCAGCCAGATACACCTGTTTGGCTATGCCACTGCATGCATTTTCATAATATTCCTGCTGAAGTTGCCAAGGCACACCACACGCAACGAGGCAATGATATGGGCATTCCTGTTCGGCCTTGTGACAGATATCTTCTGCAATACCCCGGGCATCCACTCGGCAGCAGCCACAGCAATGGCATTCACACGCAATTACATACTTGCGGCATTCACCCACAAAGGATTGCCCGATGACATTGTTCCCGGTGTCAGGACCCTCAAATGGGGCGGATATACAGTCTATGCCGTTCTCTGCATTACAATATTCTATGCCGTCCTGTTCCTGCTCGAACTGTTCACCGTACGTCACCTGTCGACACTGCTCATAAGTACAGGATCCAGCGTAGCACTCACAATGGTATTTACCGTTGTGGTCGAATTCTTCTCGCCAAACAAGTGACAACATGAAAGACAACAGCTACGAAAGCCGCAAATATATACTGTCGGCCGCGGTCCTGCTAATATTCATAATATACATCTCGCAGCTGTTCTCGCTGCAAATAAAGAACGAGGACTACAAGAGCAAAGCCGACAGCAATGCATTCTATAAGAAGACACTCTACCCCTCACGCGGACAGATGTATGACCGCAACGGCAAGCTCCTTGTCTACAACAAACCGGCATATGACATAACCTTTGTTCCACGCGAGATAAAAGGCATTGACACACTGGAGCTGTGCAGCACCTTGGGGATAACCCTCGAGGAGTTCACAAGGCGCATGGAGCGTGTAAAGAACAAGAAGTACAATCCGGGATACTCGCAATACACCGAGCAGGTGTTCATGACACAGATTCCCATTGAGGATTTCGCAGTCTTTCAGGAGAAGAACTTCCTTTTCAAAGGCTTCTACGTCCGCAAGAGGTACATAAGGCAATACAGCCACCCCGTTGCAGGAGTGCTGTTCGGCGATGTCGGAGAGGTTTCCCAAAGACATATTGACCGTGACGCATACTACCAACAGGGCGACTACATAGGCACACAAGGACTTGAAGCTTCGTACGAGAAACAGTTGCGCGGAGAAAAAGGTACCGAGGTGCTTCTGCGCGATGCCCATGGCAGGATACAGGGAAAATACAACGAGGGTGCCCTTGATACCCCGGCCATCAGAGGAAAGAACCTGACACTGAGCCTTGACATTGAACTGCAGATGCTTGGAGAGCGGCTTATGCAGGGCAAGAGAGGTGCAATTGTCGCCATTGAGCCCGCGACAGGAGAGATTCTCTCACTGGTATCGGCACCATCCTATGACCCGTCAATGCTGACCGGACGCGACAGGGGAGAGAACCACAAGATTCTCTCAAGCGACAAGAGCTGGCCTTTGCTGAACCGCGCCGTAATGGGAACATACCCTCCGGGCTCTACATTCAAGACATCACAGGCCGCAATGTTCCTTGAGGAGGGTGTCATCACACCACAGACAGCCTTCCCCTGCAGCAACGGTTTTGTACTGAACAAGTTCCGCCTCGGTTGCCACCCGCACTCATCGCCCATACCGCTGAAAGAGGCCATTGCCACATCGTGCAACGCATACTTCTGTTGGGGACTGCACCGCATGTTCGGCATGAGCAAATACGGAGGCACAAAAGCCGCTATGAACAGATGGCGCGACTACATGGTTTCAATGGGATTCGGATATCCGCTTGGCATAGACCTTCCCGGCGAGGCACGCGGTATGATACCGAATGCCGAATACTACTCACGCCACTATGGCAACTACTGGCGTGCCGTGACTGTGATAAGCATCTCCATTGGACAGGGTGAGGTTACACTAACCCCGCTGCAGATAGCCAACCTTGGAGCTACCATTGCCAACAGAGGCAAATATATAACACCACATCTGGTAAAGGAGGTAGAGAACGACACTATACACAGCAAATACCTTGTACCCAAGAGTACAATGGTGGGCCCGGCCTCATACGAAGAGGTTGTAAAAGGCATGCGCCAGGCTGTCATTGGCGGAACATGCCGTGCAGCTAACATTCCGGGACTCGACGTGTGCGGAAAGACAGGTACAGCAGAGAACAGCAGAGGAAAAGACCACTCGGCATTCATGGGATTCGCCCCGATGGATGCACCGAAGATTGCCATTGCCGTATATGTGGAGAACGGTGGTTTCGGTGCCGAATTCGGTGTTCCCATAGGAGCACTGATGATGGAAAAGTACCTTACAGACAGCCTCACCGCGGAGAGTGAGAAAAAAGCAGAGACCATCAGTAAAAAGAGCATTTACTATGGAGAGAAATAAGGAGAACATACTCAAGCGCTTCGACTGGTGCACAATCATACTGTACGCACTGCTTGCCACAATGGGTTGGCTGGCAATATGCGGTTCAACACACAGCTACATAGACACAAGCTTTGCCGAATTCTTCAACATGGATGAGCGAAGCGGAAAACAGGCCATGTGGATGGGTGTATCACTCAGTTGCGGTCTTGTACTGCTGTGCATACCAAAACACATGTACAAGAACCTGTCGATAGTCGTATATGCCGCAACAATGCTCCTAGGTATACTCACGATATTCATTGCAACCGACATCAAAGGTTCCCGTTCGTGGATTGCCATGGGCTCATTCAGGCTGCAGCCTGCTGAGTTCATGAAATCGGCCACAGCACTGATGCTTGCCGCACTCATTGGAAGAAGGGATTTCAAAATGAGCAACAACAGCGACTTCATTAAGGCCATTGGCATAATCCTGCTGCCAATGATTATAATCGTTGCCCAGAAAGAGACCGGCAGTGCACTGGTATACCTTGCACTTTTCCTTGTACTCTACCGCGAAGGAATGACAGGAATATTCCTGCTGGCAGCCGTCAGCGCCATAATATATTTTGTAGTGGGTATAAAGTATGGCGGCGAAATGTTGGACAAGCTGCCTGTAAGCATTGGAGAATATACGACAACGGTAATAATACAGATAATCTCAATTGCCGTCGTCAAGTTCTGGTGCAGGAACAACAGGACATTCACCGTGCTGCTTGCAACCAATCTTGCTGTCACACTGTGCTCATACTGGGTTGCTGTATACCTTGTGGAGTTCAACATAATGATAACCCAATATGCATTGTTGGTATTCAACACCATATATCTGCTGTTGCAGATAAGGCTGCGCAAAGAGAAAAGGAACCTATGGGTAGCCGTTTACATCATTGGAGCCATTGCCTTCAACTACTCGTGCAGCTATGTCATGAACAACATTCTGAAATCACACCAGAAGATAAGGATTGAAGTGCTGTTGGGACTTAAAGAGGAACTCAATGGTGCAGGCTACAACGTACACCAGTCGAAGATTGCAATAGGCTCGGGAGGAGTATTCGGAAAAGGTTTCCTCAACGGCACACAGACAAAACTGAATTACGTGCCCGAGCAGGACACGGACTTCATATTCTGCACAATAGGCGAAGAGCAGGGTTTTGCAGGCTCGGTATTTGTACTGACAATGTTCGTAATATTCATATTGAGAATAATACACATTGCCGAACGGCAGGACGACCGCTTTGGCAGAGCCTATGGATATGCCGTCGCCTCGATATTCTTCCTGCACTTTACCATCAATGTGGGCATGGTACTGGGACTTGTTCCCGTGATTGGTATCCCGTTGCCTTTCTTCAGCTACGGCGGTTCATCGTTCCTCGGTTTCACAATACTGCTGTTCATGCTACTGAGGATTGATGCCGACAGGGAGAGAGTGTAATCCCCAATGCCATAATGGCCTCTTTCAATCCCTTACAGCCGACAGTTCTATACCAACATCAAAGATGCCACGCAGAACTTCATCGTCCATGATATGCGACACTTTAAAAAGCAACGTATCGGCACACGATGCAGGCAGGAGGTGCTTTTCGCTCCCATTCTGATACATGGCACCGGCAGTGGAGCCCATTCGGCGCCCGTCATCGTCATACATTGCACAGCATACGGTATCGACCGACAGCACGCAGCTGTCGGCGCTTAACGTCTCTACCCGCGCATACAGATTCTTGTACTTGTACCCGGCTGCATACCTCAACTGCACAGCAAGCGCAACACCGGCATTCACTACCCCATTGCCACAGTATAGGAATGACAACGTGTCACCCGCATGCCATCCGTTGCTTTCAACAGGAGCGAAACGGTGGTAGACTGTGCTGTCGCACGATGCAAACAGCACAATGGCCGCCAGTAGCAGCTTAAGCCTCGGAAGAGCCACCTTTCTCTTTCTCTCTCTTGCCATTGCCTCTCTTTGAGTCGTGACGGTTTCCACTGCCTTTACGGCGTTTCTTGTTACCTCGCTGAGCCGAATCGAAACGGTTGATATTCTCCTGCTCAAGCAAATCGACAGGACGTTTAGGCTCGTTCGATGTCTCATTGTTCAAGCTGTCGGGACGCTCACCGCGCTTGTTCATCTCTATTACGGCAAAAGCACGTCGGCCGCTTATGGTGACAAGGTTTGCAGGTATATGCTTGTCGGTTGAATATGTAACCTCGCCACGCAAGATATCGCTCTTGAAAAAATAATAAGTTCCATCCTTGGTCTCGAGTTCTATGTCACGCTGCGGCAGTCTCTTGGAAGCCTCAACATATGCATCGACCTCGTAGTTGAGACAACACTTGAGCTTTGCACACTGCCCGGCAAGCTTCTGCGGGTTTAGCGACACATCCTGGAAACGGGCTGCCGAAGTAGATACCGACACAAAGTTTGTTGTAAAGGTAGCACAACAGAGCTCCCTGCCACATGGACCTATTCCGCCAATGCGGCCGGCCTCCTGGCGTGCACCAATCTGTTTCATCTCAATCTTCACCTTGAACACATCGGCAAGCACCTTGATGAGCTGGCGGAAATCGACACGGTTGTCGGCAATGTAATAGAAGATGGCCTTCAAGCCGTCGCCTTGATACTCCACATCGCCAATCTTCATGTCAAGGTTAAGGTCTTTGGCTATCTGGCGCGAACGTATCATGGTGTCATGCTCACGTGCCTTGGCCTCGTCGAATTTCTCCATGTCCACCGGACGGGCCTTGCGGTATATGCGCTTGAACTCGCTATCGGGTGTCAGGCGTGTCTTCTTCAACTGCAGCAACACCAGGCGTCCGGTCATTGTAACCTTGCCTATGTCATGACCCGGACTGGCCTCTACAGCCACCACATCACCCTTCTGCAAGGGGATATTGTTACTGTTCCTGTAGTAGCCCTTACGCGTGTTCTTGAACTGGACCTCCACTATATCGGTATACTCCTCATTGCCGGGAACCGCAGCAAGCCAATCAAAGGTATTGAGCGGTGCATCCATTCTGCCGCATCCCTTGCAGCAGATACCGGCACAACCATTATTCTCTTTATATTTTTTATCCATTTATCTGTTTTTTATCCAAACAATCATCCTCAACGACATGTCGAAGAAGACTATTTTTGCATTACCGTTCTGTTCTATGTGTCTTTGAGCCTCGGAAAGCTCTTCCATTATGCCATATATGTTGCGCTCGTTCACGAATGGCGAGAACCTCACCGAGAAATTACGCTCGGCCTGCGACATATAAATCATTGAATCGTCCTTGAAGTTCATTATGAAATTCTCACGTATCATACGCTGGCAATAGTCGAGCAGGTGTTTCTGCCTTTCACGTCCCATTGCCGCCACCTGTTCGCTCCAGGCCTTCATCTCGCGGATATTACGGGCATAGGCCACACGCATGAGCTGCATGAATAGTTCAAGATAAAGCGCCTTTTCATCGCTCACCGACAGCAGTTCCTCGGCCTTTTCCCAGTTTCCGACACTCTGCTGCGCCACAGCCTTGGCATCATCGAAAGCCAAGCCATAGCGTGAGACAAGCGCATTTTCAATATCGGCCTGCGCTATGCGGGGCACATCGATGCGCTGTGTTCGGCTCAGGATTGTCTGTATTATCTTGTCCGGTTCCTCCGACACAAGCAGGAATAGCGTTTTCTGTGGCGGTTCCTCAATAATCTTGAGCAGTTTGTTCGAACCGTCTTCCCTCATCTTCTCGGGAAGCCATATAATCACAACCCTCCAACCGCCTTCGCGTGACTGCATGGAGAGCTTATGCAGTATCTCGCCGCTCTCGCGCTCATAAATCATCGGCTGCTGGTTGTCGAGGCCGAGTTTCGCCAACCAATCGGCATAGCTGAAATAGGGGTTCTTCAAAAGCAGTTCGCGCCACTCTGCAATGTAATCGTCGCTCACAGGCTTGTCATTGCCGCTGCTCTTCTTCTTTACAGGGAACACAAAATGCAGGTCGCTATGTATGTACTTCGAGAGTTTGACACATGCCGGACATGTGCCACATGAATCGCTGCCGCCTTTGCCGCACAACAGGTAGTTTGCAAGAGCAATGGCTATGGGGAGTTTTCCGTTACCCTGCGGACCGGTTATGAGCAGAGCATGTGCCAGTTTGTTGTCATCGACACTGCGACGCAACCTCTCGACAATTGCCCTCTGTCCTATTATATCCTTGAAAAACACACCCATCAGTAAATCTCCTTTGCTATTTTATAGACACTATCGAACGCATTCAGCGTATAAAAGTGCAGGCTTGGCACACCGTGCTGCATCAACTCCCTGCACTGCTGTATGCCCCACTCGCATCCTACACGGGCAACCGCCGCATCGTCCTTGCACTTCAACAGTTCGGCAACAAGGTCTGTCGGCAGGTCAACACGGAAAGTCTTTGGCAACACACTCATCTGAGACATGCGGTGTATTGGCTTTATACCAGGTATTATAGGAATGTTTATTCCCATTGCCCTCGCACGCTCCACAAAGGCAAAATATTTGCTGTTGTCGAAGAACATCTGTGTAACGGCATAGGCAGCACCCTCATCGGCCTTCTGTTTCAGCACAGCAAGGTCACTCTCCATATTCGGTGCCTCTTCATGCTTCTCGGGATAACAAGCCACACCATATGAGAATGGCTGTCCGGGTTCCTTTATAGGTGTACCATCGACAAAGAATCCCTCGTTGAAACGGTTTACCTGACGCTGCAGGTCAATGGCATATCTGTTACCGCACTTTGCGGGCGCGGTATTGGCATCAACCTTGCATTTGTCACCTTGCAGCACCAATATGTCGGTTATCCCCGACAGCTGAAGGTCTATGAGTGCATACTCGGTATCATCGAGAGTATAACCGTTGCACAGTATATGCGGAACCACGGGAACACCATAACGGTGATGTATGGCAGCTGCCACTGCCACCGTACCGGGACGGCGACGTATTGAGCCGAGCCTGTAAGTACCGTCGCCAAGGCTCTGGTACACGGGTTCACTATGGTGCGTGGTTATATTTATATATCCGGGGTTAAACTCCATCAGACGGTCTATGTTACCGAACAGTTTGCCGGTACCCATGCCCTTGAGCGGCGGGAGCACCTCGAACGAGAAGGCCGTGCCGGATGAAGAGTTTATATAATCAATTACTCGCATTTTCAATATTTTCACAAGTGCACAATATCACTTATATACATAAACACAAAGATAATGTAAGGGTGGGATAAATCAAAGTATGCACAATGTTTTTTACCCACGCTCACAAGCCCTTTTCTGCTGTACGCTATCGCGCAAAACCAGAAGTCCCTCGGGGCCGGTATTGAACAACAGGTCGACAATACTCAGCGACGGAATAAAGCCGTTGCGCTGTGCAAAGACCTGATAATATGCCATTTCGCCAGCACCCTTCATTGAGGCAAGAACCTTTGGCTCGGCTATATTTCTAACATCAAGCGCCCTGGCATCCACAGCCTCATGGGAAAGGAACTTCACCTCCCTTTCAAGCCCCAACAGTTCGCACACCACTCCATGCAGACGCAGATTGAAATCCATGAGGAAACCATCCTTCTCCTCGTAGAAACGGGCAAAGTCATCGGCATAATATTCAAAGAAAGGGCTCTTGCGATAGGCACTGACTATTGCATTCCAATGCTGATGGCGCCAATTGCCATGTTCGCTTATGCGCACATCGCGCATGGCTACCCTCCCGCCATCGTGGACAACAGGTATTGTCAGCTGCTGTGCCCCGCTCTCGGCCGCAATCACGGCGCGGCTGCGATAGGTCTGTTTCACAAAAGGCGAAACATCGTCAATCACAAGCGCATCGGCAGCATACAGGCGCACATAGAGCGGCACCGGAGCCAAATAGAGCGGATGGGTCAACACACTTTCCATTACAGCATCAATTGAAAGAACCCACACCGCGGAACATGCGTCTCCAGCGGAGCTTGCCGTCGAACCAGCCGCGGTCCTTGTCGAGCGACAGCCACACGAACAAAGCCTTGCCCACAATGTGGTCCTCGGGAACGAATCCCCAACAACGTGAATCGGCACTGTTATGACGGTTGTCACCCATCATCCAATAGTAGTCCATCCCAAAGGTGTAACTGTCACTCTCGACACCGTTGATGTATATCTTGCCATCCTTGACATCGAGTGTGTTACCCTCGTATGCCACAATGGGACGCTCATAGATTGCAATATTGTCAAGCGTAAGTTTCACGCTCTCCCCACGTTTGGGAATCCACACCGGGCCATAGTTGTCCACCGTCCAGCCCTTGTTGCCGTTAAGCGGATAGACCCCGAATGTTGAGTTCTGGTTTGCAATCTCTATGCTCCTGCACAGACGGCCATCCGCTTTCAAGGCATTGCAAGCTTCGTCGGTCAATGGCAACTGACCCACCATCACAGGCTTGCCGGCCTGGCGCAGGCTGTCGACAAGACCACGCGACAACCCCAAAGCAAGACGCACATTCTCTGTTATCGATTGCGGATAGAGAGCCTGCATGGCCATCAAATCCTCTTTGCTTATACCAAGCTCGCGACGTTTCTCCTCGGGGAGTGGACGGGTCAACACAAGATTGTAGTTATACTGCACGTTGGTCTGCTTCGAGAGTTTCTCTCCATCGATATAAAGCACCTTGTCCTTTATCTCAAGCACCTCGCCTGGCAAGCCCACGCAGCGCTTCACATAGTTCTCCCTGCGGTCAACAGGACGATGAAGCAACTCACCGAACTCTTCGGGATAGGATTTGATATACTCAAGACCATCGTTGTAAATCTTCTTGTATAACGGGTAAGCCTCACCGGCCTGCATGGTATCAATGCCCGACAGCTGCGGGTTGAGTTCAAGGCCATAGGCATAGCACATGGTGTGCACATCTATCACGGCAGGATTGGTAGTTGCAACATCGCCGGCCGGGTAGTTGAACACCACAATATCGCCACGCTCGATAGGCTCAATGCCTGCCACGCGCTCATAGTCCCACTGTACTGCGTCGATATAGCTTTTTCCACCCACAACCGGCATAGTGTGCTGTGTAAGCGGCATACTGAGCGGGGTCTGTGGCTTGCGGGGGCCATAGTTCAGTTTGCTCACAAAGAGATAGTCACCGACGAGCAATGTCTTTTCGAGCGACGATGTGGGAATTACATAGTTCTGGAAAAAGTATATGTGTACAAAATATACGGCTACCAAGGCAAAAACAATGGCATCTACCCAGCTCATTACCCTGCGCGCAGTGCCGTTCTTCAGGTTCTTCCACCAACCCCAAGGTATGAAGCGTGTTGTATAGCAGTCGATTATGAACGGAATGACAAGCACACCCATCCAGCTTTTCACCCAAATGAGGAAAGCGATATAAAGCGCAAGATATACACCCATTTTAATGAGCGCCTTGCGGGTAGTCTTCACACTCCTGCCCAAAAAACGAAAATTCAAATCCATAGGCAACCGTTTTTAGAAATCAAGCAAATCCTTCATACCGAGCAAGCCGCTATGTCCGGCTGCATACTCCGCCGCAATGACAGCACCCAACGCAAAACCGTTGCGGTTGTGGGCATCGTGGGTAATGGTTATGGTATCCTCATCCGAGCCATAGGTGATGGTGTGGATACCGGGCACCTCGTCGCGACGTATTGCGTCAATCGCAATCTCCGTCGGCCCCGGAACAGCGCCCTTAGTCACGGTACCATCGGGGTTTGTGAGGTCGCCCATAACCCAGCTGAACTTGTGACCGATATTCTCCAGAATACCCTCGGCAAGGGTTATGGCCGTACCGCTTGGGGCATCGAGCTTGTGAATATGATGAGTCTCTTCAAGTTTCACCCTGTAGTTGTCGAAACGGCTCATTATTCGGGCAAGATAGCGGTTCACTGCTGAAAATATTGCAACACCAAGGCTGAAGTTGCTTGACCAGAAGAGCGTCTTGCCCTCTTTCTCGCATTTCTCACGCATCTCGGCCTCGTGCTGCTGGTACCAGCCTGTGCTGCCGCTGACAACCTTCACGCCCGCCTCCATTGCCTGAATACAGTTGTCATAGGCAACATGCGGTGCAGTAAATTCAATGGCAACGTCTGCGCTTGCAAAGGCCTCGCCCTTGATATCATCGTGGTTCTCAACGTCAATTATAGAGACAATCTCGTGTCCTCTCTCAAGGGCAATCCTCTCAATGGTCTTGCCCATTTTTCCATATCCGATAAGTGCTATTTTCATTTTACTCAAATTTTATGAGCGCGAAGATAACTATTTTTTTACTTAAAAATATCAATTTAATTATAAATAACAAAAAGAGCAGCCCTCAAAGCCGCTCTTTTCACTGTTATTTCTTTTGCATTTTCCGTGTAAGCCACCTGCGCACAGGCTCATCATACAGTTTCAGACACAAGAGTGCAAGCACTATGCTTGAAACGACAACAAGCGCTGCCACCCCCAGACACTCATTAAGTGTGTAAATATTTTTCTCAATGAGCCAAGCATAGAAGATGTACATTATCGGGTAGTGAACTATATACAGAGGATAGGACAAATCGCCAAGTACCTTGCTTACTTTTGATGTACACGAACTACCCGTTCCACCGCAAGCGCCCAACCATACAATAAATGGAAACACTGCCGCAATACACACAACCTCGTACAGGCTGTTGACACTAATACCTGAATTCTCAAAAGGAGCAATATAGGGCACTGCAAACAGAACAACAAGCATTAAACTGCATTTCCAGAAAGCACCCTTAACCTTGCGAGGCTTGAATGTACGCGCAAGCAACATACCCACAGTAAATGGGAAGAGCATACGTACCAGACCGCCCCAGAAATTCACTTCATCGATAGTCCAACCAACACCAACCATATCGTATCCCGACACATTTCCAACAAAGAACCATGCATGAAGACAGCCTAAGACAACCGCCAGAATTGTAAGGATTTTTGTGGAAAGGCGACGGATTACAAGTGCATAAAGGATATTGCCGATATACTCAAAGAAAAGCGACCATGCCGGGCCGTTGAGCGGGAACATCTCGCCATTGCCACGCACCTCGTACGGCACACCGGGAACGGCCGGAATCATGAACATAGTAAGCAGCATCGCAACCATCACCCAACCGGTAGGAGCAGTGGTGCCATCCCATTTTTCAAAACCCACAAAAGCGAATGCCAGCACACCAATCAACGCACCCATTACAAGCATGGGGTGCAGACGCACAAGACGACGTTTGAAGAACTGCCATGTACTCATTTTTGCCCAACGGTCGTCATAGGCATAACTTATTACGAAACCCGATAGGATAAAGAAAAAATCAACGGCAATGTGCCCGTGGTTGAGTGTGGTTATCAACCCGCTGCCTGCACCGTTTGTAGCCTCGGCAAAGGCAAATCCCTCGAAAACGTGATAGAAAAGTACAAGAATCGCGGCTACGCCACGTAAGCCGTCGAGCAACTCGTAATGAGGTTTTGTATCGGTAAATTCTACCGATGAAATTGTGTTTTTCTGCATATTACAATAAAAATTAGTAACAATATAGCAGTTGACCCAAAGACAATCAAAACTCGCGGAACTGTCATCCTGAACGTATGTGAAGGATCTTGTAACCGCGCAGAGCAGGGATACTTCGCTATGCTCAGTATGACAAAGTACGCTGGGTCAACATCTATATTATTACAATAAAAATTTTACAAAAACAGACCAAAAGAAAATAACGGGTTAAAAAACAAGCCATTATAACCTTTTAGGCAAAAGTATGTATTTTTTACGTAACTGCAAAATCTGTGCTTTGTCAATATTTACAAAAATTCTTTCCCGCGCGCATGCCCGCTTTTTAAAATAAAATAACTAATTTTGTCATTTAGCGCGAGACACCTGTCTCCAACAATAGCAAAAACAAAACTAAAAAAGATAAAAAGACATGGAAAAGAGATTCAAAAGAACACTTGTGACATCGGCCTTGCCATACGCGAACGGTCCTGTCCACATCGGTCACCTTGCAGGTGTATATGTACCTGCCGACATCTACGTACGTTATCTGCGCCTCAAGGGCGAGGATGTACTCTTCATCGGCGGTAGTGACGAACACGGAGTGCCCGTTACACAGCGTGCACGCAAAGAGGGCATCACTCCGCAGGATGTGGTAGACCGTTACCACGGCATCATCAAGGAGAGTTTCGAGGGATTCGGCATTTCGTTCGATGTGTACAGCCGTACAACATCCGAGACTCATCACAAATTCGCATCGGAGTTCTTCCGCAAGCTCTACGACGACGGCAAACTCGTCGAGCAGACATCAAAACAGTTCTACGATGTAAAGAACGAGAAGTTCCTTACCGACCGCGACGTTGTGGGCGAGTGCCCATACTGCCACAAGCAGGCCTATGGCAACCAGTGCGAGGAGGGTTGCGGCCGTGCGCTCGAACCTACCGAGCTTATAAATCCACGTTCAAAGGAGACCGGCGAGACACCAATTCTCAAGGAGACAAAGAACTGGTACTTGCCACTCAACGATTACCAGCAGTGGCTGAAGGAGTGGATTCTGGAGAACCACAAGGAGTGGCGACCTAATGTATACGGCCAGTGCAAGAGCTGGCTCGACATGGATTTGCAGCCACGTGCCATGACACGTGACCTCGATTGGGGCATCCCCGTACCCGTTGAGGGTGCCGACGGCAAGGTGCTCTACGTTTGGTTCGATGCACCTATCGGATACATCAGCAACACAAAGGAACTTTGCGACAAAGACCCCGCTAAGCATGGAACATGGGAACAGTGGTGGCAGAGCGAGGATACACGCCTTGTACACTTCATCGGCAAGGACAACATAGTGTTCCACTGCATCATCTTCCCGGTAATGATGAAGGCTCACGGCAAGTATGTGATGCCCGACAACGTTCCAAGCAACGAGTTCCTGAACCTTGAGGACGACAAGATTTCAACATCGCGTAACTGGGCGGTATGGCTCAACGAATACCTCGTTGACTTCCCAGGCAAGCAGGATGTCTTGCGCTATGTGCTCACAGCCAATGCCCCAGAGACAAAGGACAACAACTTCACTTGGAAGGATTTCCAGGCACGCAACAACAACGAACTTGTTGCCGTGTATGGCAACTTCGTGAACCGCGCTCTGGTACTCACCAAGAAATATTTCGACGGCAAGGTTCCTGCATGCGGTGAACTCACAGAATACGACAAGGCCATCATTGACGAGTTCGTGAATGTAAAGGAACGTGTAGAGAGCCTTCTCGACCAGTACAAGTTCCGCGAGGCACAGAAGGAGGCCATGGAGCTTGCACGCATCGGTAACCGCTACCTTGCCGAGACTGAGCCATGGAAACTGGCAAAGAGCGACATGGGTCGTGTGGCAACAATCCTGAACCTCTCGTTGCAGCTTGTGGCAAACCTCTCTATCGTGTTCGAACCATTCCTCCCATTCAGCAGCAAGAAACTGCGCGAGATGCTCAACATAGAGAACTTCGAATGGACAAGCCTTGGCAGCACAACACTGCTTGGCGAAGGTCACGAGCTTGGCGAGGTAGGCCTGCTCTTCGAGAAGATTGAGGACGAGACCATACAGGCACAGCTCGACCGCCTTGAGCGCATAAAGAAAGAGAATGAGGCTGCCAACTACAAGGCAAACCCGATACGCCCCGAGTGCACATTCGACGATTTCATGAAACTCGACATGCGCGTGGGTACTGTGCTCGAGTGCACAAAGGTTCCAAAGGCCGACAAACTGCTGCAGTTCAAGATTGACGACGGATTGGAGACACGCACAATCCTCTCGGGTATTGCAAAGCACTTCAACCCCGAGGAACTTGTGGGCAAGCAAGTTTGCTTCATCGCCAATCTGCCGCCACGTACAATGCGCGGCATTGTGAGCGAGGGTATGATTCTGAGCGCCGAGGACAACGAAGGCAAGCTCTCGTTGCTCACCGTCACCCCCGCAACAAAACCGGGCAGCGAAATCAAGTAACAACATATTTCTCATCCTGAGCAAAGCGAAGAATCTGTCAAGGTCCTTCACTGCGTTCAGGATGACAGTTCAAAGAATGCAAAGCAATGACAAAGGGAAGCAACGCACATAGTCTTAAACACACCGTCGCAAAGGGAATGCTTTGGGGCGGGGTGAGCAATACTGTGTGCCAGTTGCTGAGCCTTTTCTTCGGCATTTACCTTGCACGCCTCCTTGGCCCCGACGACTATGGCCCAATTGGAATGCTTGCAATCTTCACGGCAATAGCAGGTTCTCTGCAGGACAGTGGATTCGTGGTGGCCATAGCAAACCGCAAAACAGTTGGACACGATGACTACAACGCTGTTTTTTGGTTCAATATCCTCATCTCGCTGTTCATGTATGCCGTGCTCTATGCATGTGCGCCGCTTATTGCCAATTTCTTCAACCGGCCGGAACTTGTAGCCCTGTCACGCTATAACTTCCTTGGATTTGTTGTTGCCGGCTTCAGCATTGCGCCATCGGCCTATCTGTTCCGCGAGCTCAAGGTGAAACAGAAGTCAATATCCCTGATACTCTCAATCACAATATCGGGAATAACAGGTATTATCCTCGCCCTGAACGGCTACTCATACTGGGGTATTGCCACACAGAGCATAATGTATGTACTGGTGAGGTGTGTTGTATGCTGGTATTTTACACCATGGCGACCGAGTTTCAAGATAAACTTTGCGCCACTGAAATATCTGTTTGCATTCAGCTACCGATTGCTTATCACCAACCTGTTCCAACGCTTCAACTGGAACATATTCTCATTCATTCTCGGCAAATACTACCCCAAGGATGTGGGCAACTATGTCAAAGCTGCCGAGTGGTTCAACATGGGAGGCGAGGTGGTAAACGGAATGGTCAATGCCGTTGCGCAGCCTGTGCTTGCCAAGGTAGGCGATGACAACGAGCGCCAGCTGCGTGTTTTCCGCAAGATGCTGCGTTTCACGGCCTTTGTTGCAGCACCGCTTATGCTTGGCCTCTCACTGGTATCAGAAGAGCTGATAGTTGTGGTTATAACCGAGAAATGGATTGAGAGCGCACGGATGCTGCAGTTGCTTGCCATCTGGGGAGCTTTCATGCCATTGCAGTCCATGTTCACAAACCTGCTTGTGAGCCGCGGAAAGGCCGCCATCTTCATGTGGTGCACCATAGTCCAGGGAGTGCTGACTCTTATTCTACTGCTACTGCTACGCCCTTATGGCATAAGGAACATGATTATTGCATACTGCATATTCAATGCCCTGTGGCTGTTTGTGTGGCACCACTTTGCACAAAAGGAGATAAAGCTGAGTTTAAGGATGTTCTTTACAGACACACTCCCATATCTATGTCTGGCAACAGCAGTTATGGCAGCCACTCACCATCTCACACTCTCCATTGACAACATGTACACACTGCTGTTGGCAAGAATTGCCATTGCAGCACTGCTGTATATTACAATTGCATGGATTGCCGGCAGCAAGGAGCTTTGCGAAATAGCGAAATTCATATTCAAACGAAAAGTAGACCTGTAATATGAAGAAGATTCTTTATGACAACCAGATGTTTACCTTCCAGCGTTTTGGAGGTGTGACAAGATATTTCGCCGACCTCATATATAACCTGCCGGCCGATGAGTTCGTTGCCGAGCTGCCTATGAAATACTGCGAGAACCACTATGTCACGGAAACATACGGGCACAAATACAAGAAATTCTCCTTCCCTGGCAACTACCGTGTGCGCCGCCGCCTGTATGCCCTGGCGAACGACTGTATGTCAAGGCATGCCATAAAGCACAGCGAATACGACATATTCCACCCCACATACTACAACCCATATTTCATAGACACGATAAAAAGGCGCCGGAAGCCGTTGGTGCTGACAATACATGACATGACATTTGAGCGCTACCCGCAGGAGGTGCTCATATATGACCGCACAATAGCGCACAAGAAACGCCTAATAGCCGAGGCCGACCACATAATTGCGGTGAGCGAAAATACAAAACGTGACATTGTGGAGCTTCTGGGTACAGACCCGTCAAAGATTACCGTGGTGCACCATGGCTACAAACCCATAAGTGACGTGGCACCGCAGCTTTTCGACAACTACGTGCTGTATGTTGGCGAGCGCAAGGGATACAAGAACTTCATGCCATGGCTGTCGGCAATACTCCCAATCCTGCATGGCAACCCCACACTCAAGGTTGTCTGTACCGGTTCCCCATTTACAGCAGCAGAGCAGAATATGTTTGCCGAGTGGAACATCGCAGACCGCATGAGACATATATCAGCCAACGATGCACAGATGGCATCGCTCTACCGCCATGCACTATGTTTTGTGTTCCCATCACACTACGAAGGGTTCGGCATTCCTATTCTGGAGGCGTTCAATGGCGGTTGCCCCGTGTGTCTGAGCGACGCGAGCTGTTTCCCCGAGGTTGCAGGCGATGCTGCAATATACTTCAACCCCGGCGATGCACAATCAATGCACGATACTTTGAAAGAACTGCTCACAAGTTCAAGCCTGCGTGATGAGCTGCGACAGAAAGGAGCAGCGCGCAGCAAAGAGTATTCGCTTGAACGCATGGTGGAACAGACATGCAATGTTTATCGTAAATTGTAGTTTGGCCTATGAAACTCTCATTCCCGGAACTTGGCCGTCTGTTGCCAATCGCAAAACGCCGTGCGGGTGAAAAATTAATCCGCCTGGTACAGAAACTTTTCAACAGTGAAAGGTTGGTAAAGGATGTGTTCGGCACAGGACGCAGCGAAAGGGCACTTGTATGTTACCTGCCCGAAGCATTCAACGGCAAGGAATTACCCAAGCACCACTCAAACTTCACAGAGTGTTACACGGCCGCCGAAGCGCTACACCGCCTCGGTTACAGCGTAGACTGCGCCTCGCGAGGAAAAAGCGGTATCGACTACAGCCGTTACGGAGTTGTTTTCGGCATCAGCTGCCAATCATACGCGGCATCATTCACTGCCGACAAGGATGTTTCGCCCATCAGAATATTCTATTCGGTAGGAGCACACACCTTCTACAATTTCCGTACAACCGCCAAGCGCAACAAGGAGTTCTTTGAGAGACACAACTGTTGGCTCCTACCTTCGTACCATTACGTTCCTGGTAACGGAATGAACTACTACATGGCGCAATTGAGTGATGCCGTAATATCACTTGGCGACAGTTTTCTTATAGAGCAGATGAGAGCCGAGGGAGAGAGGAGTGACAGGATTAGACAACTGCCGGCATTCTATTTCAACGTGTGCACCCCCGATGAGAATAAGGATTTCTCAAAGTGCCGTAACAACATCCTGTGGTTCGGCAGTTCGGGAATGATGCACAAAGGACTGGACATTGCCATAGACTTTGCCTTGGAACACCCGCAGTTCACGCTGCACATTTGCGGCGGTAGCC
The DNA here is from genome assembly GCA_045650605.1 of Bacteroidaceae bacterium. Classification (GTDB taxonomy): domain Bacteria; phylum Bacteroidota; class Bacteroidia; order Bacteroidales; family Bacteroidaceae; genus HGM04593. The sequence goes on from JAZRRI010000039.1 coordinate 26,339, forward strand.
GACAGGAAAAGGAGTTCTGGAAGTTTTACATGCCAAAGTTAAAGGCTGCAAGCAACATTGTTATGCACGGATTTGTAGACATAAGGTCGGACGAGTTTGCGGAAGTGCTTTCAGAGTGCGGCATACTGCTCAACCCCTCACTCTCGGAGAGTGGTGCCGTATCGGTACTGAACGTACTTGGCAACGGTGCCCTGTTGCCGGTATACAGCAAGGGAACAGGACTGGATATAGCCAGTGTGGGTGTCGAAGTTGGTGAAGTTACTTACGACAATTTCAGGAAAGCCCTGCTTGACGTTGCAGCATTACCGACTGAGACTATAGAGCAAAAAGCATGGGATGCACACCGGCTTGTAAAGGAGAGGTATACACTCGAAAATTACCGCGAGACCATGTACAGACACATAAAGGAAATAATAAACAAATGATATTATGAACAAGAACTTCAATTGGAAGAACATTGTACCGCACGTTGCTGCAGTACTTACATTCCTTCTGCTGACATTAGTCTACTTCAGCCCGGTGCTCGAAGGCAAGGACATCAAACAGGACGATGCCATTGGTTCAATGGGCTGGGGAAAGGACGCACGCGACTACCACGAGGAGAGCGGAGAGTACAGCTACTGGTCAAATGCCATGTTCTCGGGTATGCCATGCAACTACACCTTCTCGCCACAGCCCGACAACGTATTCAAGCCTATAGGCGAGGTAGTCACACTCAATATTTTCGGTGCATCGTACAGGCACATTGGCTGTATATTCCTCACCTTCATCGGCTGCTACATTCTGTTGCTTGCATTAGGGTGCAGACCGTGGCTCAGTATTGCCGGCTCAATTGCCTACACTTTGGGTTCGTATAACTTCATAATCATCGATGCCGGACACATGAACAAGAGCCTTGTCATTGCAACGATGGCACCGCTCATTGGCGGTATCATACTGTGCTACAGGCGAAAACTGCTTATTGGAGCACTTGTGACGCTTGTTTTTGCAGGACTTAACATATACTGGAGCCACCAGCAGGTGAGTTACTACGTGCTGCTCACAGCAATCATAATGGCAATAGTATATTTCATATATGCATTGCGCGGAAAGTGGATAAAATACTATTTCAAGGTAACTACCGTGCTTGCTGTCGTTGCCATACTGGCAGCAGCACCGGCTGTGGGTATTCTGTTGCCGACAAGCGACTATGCAAAATCGTCAATGCGCGGCGGATCTGAGCTCGACGTGAAGGATGGCGAAAAGTCAACAGGACTGGACACTGATTACGCTTTTGCCTGGAGCTATGGCAAGGCCGAGAGCCTTACACTGCTTGTTCCAAACCTTTATGGCTCGGCATCGGCATCAAATGTAGGTACCGACAGCGAGCTGTACAAAGCCTACCGCGACATTATGATTCGCGGATATGCCGACATGGTGCTTGAGCAGAACCCCGGCGCAAGCGAGAGAGAGGCAATGCGCTACATAACAGGCAACCGCGAAATAATGAGAGAAATCAATACCGATGCTGCAAACTTTGTCCGCTATGCGCCGACCTACTGGGGAGAGCAGCCGGGAACATCGGGCCCGGTATATGCCGGAGCCATCGTATGTTTCCTTTTTGTGCTTGGCCTCATCATTGTACGCGGAGCCGAAAAATGGTGGCTGCTTGCAGCAACCCTCTTCTCGCTGATACTTGCGTGGGGAAGCAACATGCCGGGCATAAACAACTTCCTTTTCGAGTATATGCCGCTCTACAACAAGTTCCGTGCACCATCCATGGCATTGGTGATAACTACACTCACAATGTCCACACTTGCAATACTTGCCGTAAAGCGTTTTATTGAGGATGCAAAGAACGATATAAAACTTTCAAAGGCGCTCTACATTGCGCTTGGCATAACAGGCGGCATAACACTGCTCCTTGCCGTGGTGCCGGACGCCTACACGCGCTTTGCACAGATTCCCGAACTGCTCGATGACATAAAACAGGATGCTTGGCGCTCATTCGCATTCATTGCGGCAACAGCGGCTCTTATGTGGGCATACAATGCAAAGAACGATATAAAACTTTCAAAGGCGCTCTACATTGTACTTGGCATTACAGGCGGCATGACACTGCTCCTTGCCGTGGTGCCGGACGCCTTCTTTAGTTTTACCTCAACTGCCGACACACGCTTTGCACAGATTCCCGAACTGCTCGATGCCATGATACAGCAGCGCCGAGCTATGCTCGTGAGCGATGCATGGCGCTCATTTGCCTTCATTGCGGCAACAGCAGTCCTGATGTGGGCATACACAAGATACAACCTCAAGCAGGCACTCTTCATTGCCATGCTTGGCGTGCTGTTCCTTGTTGACATGTGGCCTGTTTGCAAACGCTTTGTAAACAATGACAAGTTCATGCCCAAGAAGGAGACAACCGCCATACGTGAAACTGCAGCCGACAAGGAGGTAAGGAGAATGGCCGGTGCCGACCCACACTACCGTGTTTTCAACCTAACAGACCCCAACGGCCCGTTCAACGAGGCATTCACGTCATACAAGCACAACTCTATCGGCGGCTACAGCCCTGCTAAACTGGCGCGTTACCAGGATATCATTGAGAGATACTTGAGCAAGTTCAACATGAACGTTATATCAATGCTCAACACACGCTTCTTCATCACCCCCGACGGTGTAGAGGAGAACTACGATGCCTTCGGCAACTGCTGGACAGTAAATAATGTCGTATGGGTGGAGAATGCAAAAGAGGAGATTGCAGCCATTGAGAACGTTGACAAGGAGACTGCATACATTGACAAGGCATGGCTGAAGAATATTGACTCACCCGAGCAGTACAACAACAATGTATATGGAACTATTGAACTGAGCGAATACCGCAACCCGGGCAATATCATATACAGGAGCAACAGCGCTGCCCCCAAACTGGCGGTCTTCTCCGAGGTATATTACAAGACCTGGAAGGCATACATCGACGGCGAAGAGGTGACACCCGTACGCGCCAACTATATCTTGCGCGCACTGCCCATCCCTGCAGGCGAGCACACCATTGAGTTCAAGTGTGTGGACGAGCTTATGATAAAGAGCCATAACTGGTCTACATATATGTCAATTCTTGTCGGTATTGCCATTCTTGGACTTGCAGGATTCGGCATCTACCGCAAGGTGAAAAAAGAGAAGTAAATTATGGGCATACAACCTAAATTTTCTATTATAACCATCACATTCAATGCAGCATCAGTCATTGAACCTACGCTGCAAAGCGTGCTGGAGCAGACATATACAAACTATGAGTACCTGCTCATAGACGGTGGGTCAAAGGACAACACTGTTGCTAAAGCAAAAGCAAGCGGAATTGAGTTCGCCCACATTGTGAGCGAGCCCGACAACGGACTCTATGATGCAATGAACAAGGGCATTGCCCTTGCTACAGGCGACTACCTTTGCTTTCTGAATGCCGGCGATGGATTCCACACCCCCGACACACTAAAGACGATAGCCAATGCGGCAATGGCGGAGGAGAGACTGCCCGACGTGCTCTATGGCGAGACCGCCGAGGTTGACGAGGAGCGCCGTTTTGTGCGTATGCGCCGCCTGCAGGCACCAAAGGAACTCACTTGGCGCAGTTTCAAAAGCGGCATGATGGTGTGTCACCAGGCATTCTATGCAAAGAGAGAGATAGCCCCGATGTACGATTTGAAGTACCGCCTCTCATCGGACGTGGATTGGTGCATAAAAGTGATGAAACGTGCCGAAAAACTTGTTAATGTAAATGCCACTGTGGTGAATTATTTGCAAAATGGTTTATCTTTGCAACACCACCGCACCTCGCTCAAAGAGCGTTTTTGGATAATGAGCAAGCATTATGGCTTCTTGCCGACAGTGTGCCGCCATCTGTGGTTCGTTATCCGCGCAGTGATAAAGAGATAGGATTTTTAAGGACTCTTCCTGTACTTTGTTCCATAAGGATGATAAAAAAACACCTGACCTGTCATTCTGAACGCAGTGAAGAATCTTTAAAAGCAGTCCATTGAAATATGAAACAAACCATAAAAACTTATAGCTATGTTTTCAAAAGAGACTTATATTGCACGCCGACAGGCGTTGAAGGAGAAGGTCGGCAGCGGCCTGTTGCTGTTCCTCGGTAACAACTTCACCGGAATGAACTATGCCGACAATGCATACCACTTCCGTCAGGACTCTTCCTTTTTATATTACTTTGCATCGGACTACGAAGGCCTTGCAGCCATCATTGACATAGACAATGACAAGGAGATTATCTTTGGCGATGAGCTCACAATAGACGCTATCGTGTGGACAGGTGTACAGCCAACCATCAAAGAGAAGTGCGAGCGCGTGGGCATTACCCTCACCCGCCCCATGGCCGACCTTGCCACATACCTCAAGGACGCACAGGCAAAAGGCCAGGAGATACACTTCCTCCCACCCTACCGTGGCGAGCACCAGGTGTGGCTGCAGGAGCTGCTTGGCATCAACCCCGCCGAGCAGGCAGCAAAGGCATCAATGAGGTTTGTAAAAGCAATCATTTCCCAGCGTAACTACAAGAGCGAAGAGGAGATTGCACAGATTGAAGAGGCTGTAAACGTATCGGTAGACATGCACTGTGCTGCAATGCGCGCAGTACGCCCCGGAACAACAGAAGCCGAGATTGTAGCTGTTGTACAGGCCGAGGCACAGAAACACAACTTTGGTCTCTCGTTCCCAATAATTGCAACAATAAACGGACAGACACTGCACAACCATGCATATGGCACAGCACCATTGAAGGATGGACAGATGCTGTTGCTCGACAGCGGTTGCGAGAATGCAATGCACTATGCCGGTGACCTCACAACCACCATGCCTGTAGGCACACACTTTACCGAGCAGCAGCGCACCGTGTGCAACATCCTGCGCCGCGCGCATCTCACAGCAACAGAGAACCTGCGCCCCGGTATCGAATACCGCGAAGTGCACAAGATGGTGCTCACCGAGATTGCAAAAGGTATGATTGACCTTGGACTCATGAAGGGCGACCCTGTTGAGGCATCTGTGGCCGGCGCAACCTGCATGTTCCTTCCTCACGGTCTCGGCCACATGATGGGACTCGATGTCCATGACATGGAGAACCTTGGCGAGGTGAAAGTAGGATATGAGGAGGGACGCACAAAGAGCACTCTCTTCGGCTGGAAATCACTGCGCCTTGCAAAGGCATTGGAGCCCGGCTTCGTGTTCACCGTTGAACCGGGTATATACTTCATCCCCGACCTTATTGACAAATGGCGTGCCGAGAAGCAGTTCACCGACTTCATTTGCTACGACAAGCTCGAGAGCTGGAAGACATTCGGCGGAATGCGCGGCGAGGAGGATTGGCTAATCACCGGCGACGGCGCACGCCGC